>JBGMQT010000056.1:0-13682 GCA_048060695.1 Acidiferrobacterales bacterium | reverse complement strand
GGCGATTTTGATACCGAAGCCGATTATAACGATCCCTTTGTAAAAGATATTCTTTCCAGAGGCAGTAACTGGGTGATCTATGCACCCAATCCCTATTACTACGACACCATAAATTATTACACCCGATTCCCAAATCCAGCGCCGCCATCAAAAGACAATCTGCTTGGGACTGATGACCACGGTCGTGACGTTCTGGCGCGGCTGATCTATGGATTTCGGTTATCGGTATTGTTTGCGCTATTTTTAACGGCGATCGGCACGACGCTTGGCGTTCTTGCCGGTGCGCTACAGGGTTACTTTGGCGGACGACTGGATTTGTTTGCCCAACGGTTGCTGGAGATCTGGATATCAATGCCGGAGTTGTACCTGCTGATTATTTTCGCTTCCATTTTTGAGCCAAGTATTCTCATGCTGGTGATCCTGCTGTCACTGTTTGGCTGGATGGGACTGGCGGACTACGTGCGCGCGGAGTTCCTGCGCGGCCGTAATATGGTCTACGTCACTGCGGCACGCGCGCTGGGGCTGTCCAATCGCGCAATTATGTTTCGGCATTTGTTACCAAACAGCCTGACGCCCGTTATTACCTTCCTGCCATTTCGAATTTCCGGCGCCATTCTGGCACTAACCAGCCTTGATTTTCTCGGCCTTGGTGTGCCACCGCCGACCCCGAGTCTGGGTGATCTGCTGGCCCAGGGCAAAGACAATATCTCCGCCTGGTGGTTATCACTAACGACGTTTGGCGTATTGGTGGGAACGCTGGTATTGCTGATCTTTATCGGAGAAGCCTTGCGTGAAGCACTGGACCCACGGCGAGAATAGGTAATTGACGATGGCATCGGTAAAAAAAATACTGACAGTCGAGGATCTTTCCGTCGCCTTTGGGCGTGACAAAAACCGTGCAGTGCAGGTTGTCCATAACATTAATTTTGATATTCATGAGGGCGAGAAGCTGGCACTGGTTGGGGAATCGGGTTCGGGAAAATCGGTAACGGCATTGTCGATCCTGAATTTGCACGATCGCAGTCAGACCCGCTACCCCACGGGGCGGGTGCACTATGATGGCAAGGACTTGCTGACGCTGGAAGACAATTCACTGCGCGGGATACGTGGCGACGATATTGCCATGATATTCCAGGAGCCGATGACGGCGTTGAACCCGGTTTACCCGGTGGGTAGGCAGCTGATGGAACCCCTGTTGATACATCATGGACTGGACCGGGGTACGGCACGCCAAAAAATGATCGAACTGCTGGATCGTGTGGGCATTAAGGATCCACACAAACGATTCGATTCCTTTCCCCACATGTTATCCGGTGGTCAACGGCAGCGCGTTATGATCGCCATGGCATTGGCATGCAGTCCAAAACTGCTGATTGCGGATGAGCCAACCACCGCACTGGACGTCACCATTCAGGTGCAGATTATCGAGTTGCTGGAGGACCTGCAAAAAGAATTCGGCATGGCCGTTTTAATGATTACTCACGATCTCAATATGGTTCGACGTTTCGCAGAGAACATTATAGTTATGCAGGACGGTCGTTTGGTGGAATCGGCGACGGTAGAAAAGTTGTTCAATCGACCCGAGCATGAATACACACAGCGATTACTGGCTAGCCAGCCTAAAAGAATCGTAGAAGAACTGTCATCACAGGAATTGGGCAGTCGGGAGCATATTGTCGAAGCTAGCCAGCTTCGCTGTTACTTCCCCATTAAAGCTGGCTTCTTTCGCCACAAAATTGGCGAGGTCAAGGCGGTAGACGATGTCAGTATCCTGATACGGAAGGGGGAGACGCTGGGCGTTGTTGGTGAATCCGGGTCGGGGAAGACAACATTGGGTATGTGTTTGCTACGGTTGCAGGCGTGTGAAGGCGAGATTCGATTTCAAGGCAAGGCTATTCATTCTATCAGCCAAAGAGAAATGCGACCGCTGCGTCGATCCATACAAGTGGTTTTCCAGGACCCGTTTTCGTCACTCTCTCCTCGTTTAACTGTCGAACAGATTATCGGAGAGGGTTTGCGCATCCATTTTCCGCAACTGGATGCCATGGCGCGTGACGAAAGAATTGTATCCGTAATGGAAGAGGTTGGCCTCGAGAGAGAGATGCTGTGGCGTTACCCGCATCAGTTTTCCGGCGGACAAAGACAGCGCATTGCAATCGCGCGCGCCGTGGTACTCGAGCCGCGACTAATTTTACTGGACGAACCGACTAGCGCGCTCGACGTGTCGGTACAGAAACAGGTTCTGGAGCTTTTGGCAAATTTACAAAAACAACACGGAATCAGTTACCTTTTTATCACCCATGACCTCAATGTCATCCGCGCCATGGCGCACCGAATTATCGTAATGAAGGGTGGCAAGGCAGTGGAGCAGGGTGAAACGGAGCAGCTGTTTAATTCCCCGAAGCATGAATATACGCGAGCACTGTTGAGTGCGTCGTTGTTTGCCCAAAATATTGCTTAAGCCGGAATACCTCAGGTTTTGGGCAGCACAGACGTGCTCGACGCAGCGGGCGCAACGGCTGGATCGACCCAAACGGTAATTTTTTGTCCCGGACGCAATAACGCGCGCCGGCGCAGACCATTCCAGCCCGTTACCTCGTAGATATACACATTGTAACGGGTGGCGATGCCCCACAGTGTATCGCCACGACGAACCTGATGTACCAGTTTGACCCCCTTTTTGGGAGGAGGCAGGCGTCGCACTCGACGTTTTACCGGCTTGGTAACATTACCGTGATAGGCCGTTAACCGTTGAGCCGATATGGGAATCATAAGGTTGCGACCAGCACGGATACGAGAACTTTTTAAACCATTGGCGCGTTGAATGGAGCGCACACTGACGCCATAACGACGAGAGATAGTGCTTAATGCGTCTCCGGGGCGGACGGTATGTCGTTGCCAGTAAACGCGGTTTTTCTTCGGCAGATTTTCAAGCGCCGACAAAATTATGTCACGCCGCTCAGCCGGTACCAACAAATGATGTGGCCCATCAGGCGCTGTTGCGCGACGCTTGAAAGCAGGGTTGATGTCGTAAAGATCGCCGAGGCTGATGTTGGCCATGCGCGCTGCAACACTGAGATCAATCTGCGATCCGATCTCGATGCGTGAGAAGTACGGCTCGTTGGGGATAGAGGCCAGTGTTAAATCATAAGACTCAGGTTTCGCTATAATTTTGCTGATTGCCAGCAGCTTGGGTACGTAATTCAGTGTTTCCGGTTTGAGCGTGCGCAGATTTTTATAATCGGTTGGCAACCCACGACGACGGTTGTACTCGATGGCGCCCATTACACGTCTTTCACCGGCATTGTAGGCCGCCAGTGCGAGGTGCCAGTCTCCGTCAAATGCCTCGTTCAGTTTTTCCAGATAATTCAGTGCAGCCTGCGTCGCCTTAACGATATCGCGGCGGTCGTCATACCACCAATTTCGTTCCAGACCGAAGTACTTGCCGGTAGAAGGAATGAATTGCCACAGTCCGGCTGCACGGGCACGGGAATAGGCGTGAGGTTTAAATGCACTTTCGATCGCGGGAAGCAATGCGATTTCCATGGGTAGATTGCGCTTCTCTACTTCATCGACGATGTAGTAGAGATAGAGTCGCGCACGTTTAACCATGCGTTCCATGTACTCCGGATTGCTGCTGTACCAGCGCACATGTTTTGCCACCAGGGGGCTGTCCAGCTCCGGCAGGGCATATCCGCTACGCAGGCGATCCCACAGTTCATCAAAAGGGGGTTGTTCAGCCGCTATTCTTGATGAGTTGGCTGCAGGTTGGCCGGAACTATCCACAGTGGCAGCGTCGAAGGAATCTGATGCAGGTTGGCTGGCGCAGCCGGATAGCGCGACGACAAATGGTATATACAACAGAGCCCGGAATGGGCGCCGGACTCCTGTCTTATTTTTATTGATTATTCGCATACTCCATGCCAATGCTAAAATGCCTTGGCGAAACAGTCAATGCTGGTTTATCCAATAAAGTTATCTTTCCAGCGCCGAACTTCGGCAAATACCGATACTTCGTCTTTAAGTAGTGAACCGAAGTGTTGTTCGGCCATGCGTTTAATCGCTGTTGTGTTTCCCCTGAGGAATGGATTGATGTCTTTCTCAAGTGCGATGGTGCTGGGAATTGTCGGTTGACCGTTATTCCGGAGTTCGTTGGCACGATCCGCATAATTCCGAAGGTTTTTGTTGTCAGGGTCCACTGTTAGTGCAAAACGCAAGTTGGCGATGGTATATTCATGTGCACAATAGACACGAGTCTCATCGGGTAAGGCAGCTAGTTTATTGAGAGAAGACAACATTTGTTCGGCAGTGCCCTCAAATAGCCGGCCACAGCCAGCAGAGAAAAGTGTGTCGCCGCAAAACAGCATATTGTTGCCATAATAGGCGATATGTCCCTTAGTATGTCCCGGGATTGACAGTACACGGAAATGAATACCCGTTTCCGGTTCGGCAACCAGGTCACCGTCACTGACGGGGTGAGTGACCGCAGGGATCTCTTCATCTGCAGGACCGTAAACCGGTATATTGAACCGTTGGGCAAGGTTGCTCGCACCGCCGACATGATCCCAATGATGGTGCGTGCACAATATGGCGACCGGTTGGAGATTTCCCCGTTCAATCGTTTCCAACACCGGGGCTTCATCGCCCGGGTCGACAATAATCACTGGTCCGGGTTTGTGGTCATTGGTCTCATCCGGGACGATCAACCAGATATAGTTGTCCTCGAATGCATCGGCGTGTAAAACGGTGACTGACATTTCAGCAAGTGTGTTATGGCAGCATGGTTGAGTCAACATTTTCTATGGGACAAATAACCGCGCAACGGCGCGAGTTAATGGACTGGTTTAATCGTCCTCTGGGACGATCACTTCAGTCATGTGAGGCCGAGCGTCTGCGGGATCTACTGCCATCACTTTACGCAACCAATGTTATTCAACTTGGACGTATTGGCGAGCGCGACTTATTTGAGTCCTGTGTCGCTCCACGCCGCATCCTGCAGGATATTAGCGAGGCGTGGGGAGATTGTAGTGTGCTGGCCCGGCCGGAAGCACTCCCGTTTGAGAATGGCAGTATCAATATGGCGCTTTTACCGCACACTCTGGATTTTTCCACCGAGCCGCATCAGGTATTGCGGGAGGTTGAGCGTGTATTGATGCCGGAAAGTCACGTGGTCATATTAGGCTTCAACCCTTTCAGTTTCTGGGGGCTTAAGCGAAACCTGACACGTCGGAATAGAATGAAGCCACCCTGGAATGGACAATTTGTCAGCCTTCGTCGAATCAAGGACTGGTTAAAGCTGCTGCAGTTCGAGGTTACCCATGGCAGCATGATGTATTATCGTCCACCTTTCAGGAATAGTGCGACACTGGATCGTTTTCATCTACTGGACAAAGTGGGGGATCGATGGTGGCCTATGATGGGTGCCGTGTACGTTCTCGTCGCCAAAAAACGTGTCGAGGGTATGATGCCAATCCAGTCACGATGGAAACTGCGCGTGGTACCCAATGGTAACGGCCGTGCAGAGCCGGCGACACGTGGTATCGCGGTCAGCCAGAAAAGGAGGAGAGCCAACAGTGGCGGATGTTGAGGTATTCACTGACGGCGCATGCCGCGGCAATCCCGGTCCAGGAGGTTGGGGGGTGTTGCTACGTTACGGTGATTCCGAAAAGGAACTGTTTGGCGGTGAGTGCGAAACCACCAACAACCGTATGGAACTAATGGCGGCCATTCAGGCGCTGGAATCGCTAAACCGCGAGTGCAGCGTCAGGCTGACAACGGATTCCGTTTACGTCAAAAATGGAATTACGGCATGGATCGCGCGATGGAAAAAAAATGGCTGGAAAACCGCCAATAGAAAGCCGGTAAAAAATACGGACTTGTGGCAGCGGCTGGATGAGGCCGTGCGAGGTCATGAGGTGACATGGCACTGGGTTAAAGGCCATACTGGCCATCCGGAAAACGAGCGTGCCGACCAGCTGGCCAATCGCGGCATCGACAGTTTGTAGTGATCAAATCACAACATTATAAAAAAGGCACATCGAATATCGGGGTTTTATGAGGCAAGTTATACTTGATACCGAAACAACCGGTCTGGATCCCTCACAGGGACATCGGATTATAGAGATCGGTTGTGTAGAGATGGTCAATCGCCGCCTAACCGGTGACAGTTACCAGCAGTACATTATGCCGGAGCGGGAAATCGACCAGGGTGCGATCGAAGTCCATGGCATCACCAATGAATTTCTGGCAGACAAACCGTTCTTTGCCGACGTAGCGTCCGATTTCCTTGAATATGTAAAAGGCGCAGAGTTAATTATTCATAACGCGCCGTTTGACGTCGGTTTTCTGAATCACGAGTTCAGTCTGCTAAATAAAAACGCACCGGACACAATCGAGAAACACTGTAGTGTTATAGACACTTTGCGCATGGCGCGCAAAATGCACCCGGGGCAGAGAAACGATCTGGATTCGTTGTGCCGCCGATACGGAATTGACAACAGCCAGCGTACACTCCACGGCGCTTTGCTTGACGCGGAAATCCTGGCCGACGTCTACCTGGTGATGACCGGAGGCCAGACGGGCTTGTTTGATGACGGGGTAAAAACATCGGGGGACGTCACGGATTATTCTGCTCAGATAAGGCGCGTTGACAAAAATCGCCCCCCGTTGCCAATTATAGCGGCGTCAACCGAAGAACAGGCCGCGCACAATCAATGGATCACTGAATTGGATGAGTCCGTAGAGAACCAGTCACTCTGGTCCCGGTTGGGCCTGGATTAGAATAGTCGGTAATAAACAATAGTTTGTACTGTAATCGCAGTTAGAATATTGTCCTTAATTATTATAATGTATTAACAAGATTAGGTCCTTGGCACAATCGTTGCACTTGATTTCTTCGGTAGCGATACTAACGGTAGCGATTGGCAAAATTGAGCTTATGAGACTAGTTTGACCAGTGGGTGATACTCTTATTTTGGTCCGGTGGAGCTTCGGTTGGCGTACCAGGAATTTGAACGAAAAAGGAGCAAGGGAATTATGACGGCATGCTCTCATACGTCTGATTGTGAACTGTTTCCGATGATATCGGTTAACAGTGCGTTGAAGATTTGGCGTGCGTTCTATTGCGAAGGCAAGTGGCACGAATGTGCTCGCTATAAACTATCTCTTAAAGGCAAAGTGGTTCCGCCAAACTTGTTGCCCAACGGTAAGTCGATCGATCTCGCTATCGGTCAATCACAAATTGCGACCAAACCGGCGCCGGTAGCGGCCCCCGCGAGCGCGAAGGTAGCGACCCCGGGTAAAAGTGCACTCGATAAAATTGACCAGGACATCGGCGCTATAAATCCTGACAAACCCGTGGCTGCTGCTTCGCCGGTGCAAATTACGCCCAGCCCGGCTCCCGTCGAAGCGTCGTCAACAGGCACCATGTCATTTTACTTGCGTATGCAGATTCAGTCTGGCGCAGGTGTGATGACGGAAATTATTCGCTCGCTGGGTCAGAACAGAGTGCGTATCGACGCGGTAACAGAAAAGAAAGGCGTAAGTGAGGGCGAGCCGAGTTATCTGGTTGTGCTCACGGATCAGGTTGATGACGCCACATTGGATAAGGCGATAGTGGGGTTACAAAATCTCAAGAGTGTGCGGGGTGAAATCAAACGAATCGCACTGGAAAAATTGGTGAAGGGTCAGTTGGTGTAGCAGTGGTAAATTTCGGAAAAATGGACATCGTTACGAACAGAATCAAGCGACTTCACTTTGTTGTTGTGCTTGTACTGGCGATTACCGGGTCTTCAGCCTTGATATGGTCGCAGCAATCCGCTGCCGAGATCCCGACACAAATTCCCTGGATGCAGGCGGCAAAAGAAGGCAAGGCGGATGCCCAATACATCATGGGGAATGCCTACGCTTCGGGTATGCCGAACCTGGCAATTAAGAAGGATCCCAAGGCAGCATTTTCCTGGTATCTCAAAGCGGCAAAACAAAATCATGTAAACGCGCAGTATGAAGTCGCCGCCGCCTATATTATTGGCGATGGCGTAAAACGCAATCTTGATAGCGCACGCAGCTGGCTCAAGAAGGCGGCTGATGGTGGGCACAAGGACGCGAAAGAGGTACTGGCCGGTTTCCCGGCTGCTAAATCTACCATTCGTAAAACGGCCTCATCGGCGCCCGCAAAAATTAAACGATTGAGCAAGCGTACAGTGCCTGCATCCGCACCCGCGAGCCCCGGGGGGTATGAGATCGCGGGCATTCGTGTAGATCCAATGGATATGGTTGATGCGGTCGTCAATGTTGACTTGTTCACAGGTTACTGGCCATGGTGGCTTGGGGGGATTGCACTGGGCTTCGTGACAGTTGGATTCTGGATGGTTATTAAAACCACGTTAGGCGTGTCATCCAGTTTTGATCGAATTATAAGCTGGCGCGAAGATAAGGATATGGCGAAGGCGGCTGCGATTATGCAGGAGACACCGGGCGGTGTGTTGGAATCTGCAATGATGGCAGCAACCATGGAACAATTTGGTGACGATATCCCGGATGACCTGATTGTAGGTGACGCCGGTGGCGTGGCTGCAGCGAGTCAACCTATGACGGCACCAACGATAAGAGTGCCCTGGCCGGCGCACGTTACCTTCCTGATTGCTACGGCGGGGGGCGCTTATCTGGCTGCGTTCTCAACCGGAACCTTTGAGCTGCAAATGGACATGGGGGATACCTTCAGTCGATTCTTCGGTAGCGGTATTTTAATGTGGACTGTTTTACTCGGCGGCGGGTTGATGATCGGGTTTGGAACTCGCATGGGGGGTGGTTGTACGTCGGGTCACGGTCTAAGCGGGTGTTCACGATTGCAGCCGGGCAGCCTGCTGGGGACGGCATCATTTTTTGGCACAGCGATCGCGGTTTCCATGCTGATGGAGTTGTTTCTATGAAAACTGGCAGTTCGAAATACCATCTGTATTTTGCGGTGTTTGGCCTGTTGATGGGCTTTGTCATTGCCCGCATAGGATTTGGTGATTACAACGAAGTACACAATCTGTTTACGCTGGTTGATTTCAGAATATTACTGACTTTTGCGCTGGCGGTTGTAGTTGCCATGCTCGGTTTTGCCGTCTTCGCCCGGGGAAAGTCTCTACCGAAGAAAAAAATTCACCCGGGCACTGCCATCGGCGGCGTAATATTTGGTACCGGCTGGGCTATTACCGGTGCGTGTCCCAGCATTGCGCTAGTGCAGATGGGCATGGGATACGTCCCTGCAGTCGCAACCGGTGTTGGCATATTCGGCGGCGCCTATCTGTACAAAAAAGTGCATGCACGTTTTTTCCGTTGGGATTCGGGGGCCTGCGACGTCTAGGTTCGGGCTAATCGGTTAGGCGGTGCAGTCTGGCCCAATCGCTCACCAAATCTATGTTGTTCGCAAAAAACTGCGAGTTGAATCCTCTTAACCCAGATCATTTTTGGTGACACCTCGGTGGCAGCGTCGTTTTCTGCGTCAAAACCCTTGCGTAGTAGAAGTTAATGCTGGTTGCCGAAACTTCATGCTGTTAAAATTGTTCTGTCGCAACGATGGACAGGTATGATGCCATATTTTGTGTACCAGATTGATGCCGAAAAGGCGCTGACTTATGTTGATGAGTTCGACGATTTTAAATCTGCCAAGGATTTGTGTCGTTCTAGACGGGAAGAAGGCATCGTTCCTGAAAACGGAAATATTCGTTTGATATTTGCGAAAAACAAGAAGCAAGCGAAATCCCTTCTGAAAGAAAAGCGCGGACCTTCTACGCCTGTCGAGGAGTGGGAAGTCTAGTATCGCTGGCGATTTATCTGGCACATCAAAAACAGTCACCGCCTGGGAGCCATTGTTGTTGGCAACCATAAATAATGGCACGGGTGACACCAACTCCTGGATTGTTATTTACGCTAATATAGCATCGACCTGGTCGTATTCACTACTGTCCCACATAATAAATACAAGAACACATATAACGCCATTGTCTATGTGAATGCATTAAGTTGAACAGTCTATAGACATGAAAATTCAATGCAGGAAGAACGTCATACCCGCGAAGGCGGGTATCCAGTAAGTAACTGATTGGATTACGAACAAGAATTCCTTGATTCCCTCCTTCGCGGGAATGACAGAGTTGTGGGACAGTAGTGGGTCGTATTATATTGGTTGGCAACTTTCATCGACGCGCCAATACATTCCGGTACATTCTTCTCGCCGGTACTGAGACAGAGTGGTGCAAGTTTATTGCGGGATCCTGAAACCTAAACAGCATAAGTATTTTCACGCGTGTTCCGGCGAGAGCAGAAGGTCTATCGCACTCCTGCCAGGAGTGCGATAAGAATGATCAGCTTAAATCCCTGCTGGAAGAATTAGCCGTCCTGGCTTGCCGATTTGAGCGATGGTTTCTGTTCGGCTGACAGGTAGAGAAATTCTTCCACTGTGACATACTTCCAGCTCTCACGTTCAGTGTAGAGTTTCCGAATCAGAGAATTGTTCAGATCGTGGCCCGGTTTGTGGGACAGGTAGTGACCGAAAATCGGCATACCCACGAGTGACAGATCACCCAGGCAATCAAGTATTTTGTGCCGGACGAATTCGTCGGCGAAACGCAAACCCTCCGGGTTCACCACGTGATCCCCATCAACAAGGATGGCGTTGCGCAGGGAACCACCAAGGGCAAGCCCCGACTCCAGCATGCTTTCGACATCGTTGGCAAATCCGAAAGTACGGGCGCCAGCAAGTTCTCTGGCAAAACTGCCGTTAACAAGATCAATACTCCGTTTTTGTTGACCGATCATGGTGCCGGGGAAATCGATCTCGACAGTGATGCGAGACCGATCATCCGGTACCAGTATCGCGTACTTGTCACCCTTGTGAACGGTGATGGGTTTTCGTATCCAGATCGCGCGACGAGGCGAATTCTGGATCTGCTTGCCAGCGCTCTCTATTATCGTGCAGTAGGGCAGAGCGCTGCCGTCGAGAATGGGGACTTCCGGACCGTCCAGCTCGATAACGACATTGTCAATGCCGCAACCACGGAACGCCGCCATGAGGTGCTCAATAGTATTTACCGAATAGCCATACTCATTGGTAATCGCCGTTGACATGTGGGTTTCGAAAACGTTGTACCAGATTGCAGGCACCTCACCTTGCCCTGATGGCGCATCTTTTCGAACAAACACAGCGCCGGTATTTTCTGCAGCGGGTCGCAACGTCATCGACACTTTGCTGCCACTATGTAACCCTACACCGACAAAGGAAATCGGTTCGCGCAGGGTAGTCTGTGTCAACTCAATGTGATTCTTGCTTATTGTGCTCATAATCACGTCTCCTTGGTTTAGCCGCATGTTGTTGCGGGATACGTGATATAAGTTAGAGGAGGGGACTGAAATCAGCTTGTCCTGGCATGACAACCGCTTGTCTTTTGTGTTGTCCCCGAGTGCCAAAGACTTATCCCTGAAATCCAGATAGAAGGACCTGGCTTTGAAACCCACATCCATATCGTCTCTTGCTGTCCTGGTGGTAAAAGCGCTGAAACATGCGGGGATCGACCCGACGCGTGTTTTTGCCGAGGCCGGTATGGATATCAAAAAGATCAAAGACCCAAATTCGCGTTATGAGTACGAGTCGATTACGAGGCTGTGGCGAATTTCGGCTCGGGAAACAGGCGATCCATGTTTTGGGCTCATTGCTGCCAGCTACTGGCACCCGACCAGTATGCATGCCCTGGGGTTTGCCTGGATGGCCAGTGCAAGTCTCAAAGGCGCACTAAAAAGGGCCGCACGCTATAGTCGAATGCTCAACACGGTCCTGTTGATGCGACTGGAAGAAAAAAAAGAAGGGTACGAGTTTCGGTTGGAGATTGAGCCTGAGCATCCACAACCCGCAGATGAGGCAGCGGATGCCGGACTGGCGATGATCGTGAGGATGTGTCGCATAAGTTGCGGAGAAGATTTTTCGCCGATAAAAGTCTATATGACACGTGAGGTCAACGACTGCGATGATCGATATCGAGAATATTTTCGTGCCCCGATTGAATATTCTTCGAGAAAAATCGGGCTACTGTTTGGAAAAAATGTAACTGAAGAGCTGCTACCTACAGCAAACGCTGACCTGGCATTGTCGAATGATCGAATTGTTTCCGAGTACCTGGCACGTCTTGATCTTAACGACATTGAAATGCAGGTACAGATAAAATTGATTGAGCTATTGCCCTCTGGTGAAACTAGCGAAGAGAGAATAGCCAGCAAACTGAATCTCAGCCAGCGAACATTGCAGAGAAAATTGAGAGAAGCTGGAATCAGTTATAAAAATATTCTTGAACAAACCCGGCGTGAGCTCGCGACGCAGTACATGAAGAGCTCGCTACTGACAATTAGTGAAATTACTTACCTTTTGGGGTTTTCGGAAACGAGTAATTTTTCCCGCGCTTTCAAGCGCTGGAACGGGGTCTCGCCCAGCACCTATCGAATGGCAAGTTAGAAAATACGGTGGCCGATTCAATCTATACGGATCATGATGTTGTTAGCGAAAGCTGAGTAGCCGCTAGAATATCTTGTTGATCAGTTTGCCACTGATTCCGGAGACGCCGCCGACACTTTCGAAGAAACTCTGAATATTACTCGCTTCAATAATGCCGATTTGAATACTGTAGGGACCGGTCTTTGTATTCAATTGCAAGGGCAGCCAGCCACTGGATTGCCGTCTGCCCCGGTATACCCCTTTGTCCGTTGCTATCGTCATATCAAAAATCACACTGGTAATGTGAAGACGCCTTTCAGCCTGAATGGGATATCGGTAGGAAAAAACTGCTAATGCATTAAATGGTTTTTTGGGTGGCGAGTCTTCCGACTCTACAGGATTCACATGGTCCAGATACCTGGGGTTATCCATAAATATTCGAAATGCCTTGCCATCACGAGACTGCACCCAATAAAAAGACAACTCCCACTTGGTGAGCTCTATTTGAGACCCTTTAGCCTGTACAAATTGCTGCAGCGTAGCGGACTTGATATGTGGGAAATCCTTAACGACAGACCCCATGTCGGGATAAATGATACGTCTTCGAAGGGTGACGCCGGGAGCAAACACCGCTCTTTGTTTTCTGGCTGTCCCAAGAACGCCCTCGCCGTCTTTGCGAACGTATGCCACCACGTTGATCTTGGAGGCAAACTGGGCCAGCGCGAGACTTTTACCAGTATCAACCAGTTCCAGCGGACTACGTTTTAACACCGCGCCGGAATTCATTATCTGAATGGCTTCAAGGTCTAGTGCGCTACGTTTGATAGTTGTTCGAATGAGACTGACTTCGTCGTCGATTGCCCCGGTGGGAGTAAACTTATTGGCAAATTCTTTCCCATCTGCGTTACCCGGTGTTGTGGTGCAGGCGGGTAGCAGGGCAAGTAAGGTGAATGCCGCGAATAGGTAAAATAGGGTTTTGACCCTGACTTTATTTTTCATTCCATCAAGGGTAAAGACAGTGTGTCGCCGAAACAAGTCGTATTGTTCCGGAGTGCAATAATTATTGAAAATAATCTGGTGGGCGATACTGGGTTCGAACCAGTGACCCCTGCCGTGTGAAGGCAGTGCTCTACCACTGAGCTAATCGCCCGAAATTGTCACCAATCTTACCTGCCGTGTGCGACCTGAGGCGCAAACACTCTTTGCGCCGAGG
>JBGMQT010000055.1:0-14137 GCA_048060695.1 Acidiferrobacterales bacterium | reverse complement strand
AAGTGACCGCTTCCTCCTGCGCGTCGCGGAAAAATCCAAGTCGCGAATCCAACTCACCGGTCAGAAAAAACGGGATCAGAGCCGAGGCTACTGACCCTTTTGGTTAGCACTCTGATATTTGGAAAAAGGCGAAAAAGGATTGTTTTTCGGGGTTGTTCTACAGAAAGTCAAAAGCAAAGAAAAAACGGGGTCAGTAGCCTCGGCTCTGACCCCAATATTTCATATAATTATATGGCAAAATAGCCATATATCTACTAACCTCGCACTATAAGCAAGGAAAGCTTCGATTGGAATCCAGAGAAGGATCTGGCCAACCAGACTAAACATGGCATCTCTTTCTCGGAAGCACAGTATGCCTTTGCCGATCCCAACAGGGTAATTGCGGAAGATTTGACCCACAGTAAAAAAGAGAAACGTTATTTTTGCTTTGGGAAAGTAGGTGGGGGTGTGTTAACCGTGCGATTTACATATCGGGCTGGTGTTATTGGAATATTTGGAGCCGGTTATTGGCGAAAGGGTAAAAAGGCTTATGAACGCAAAAATTAAATATACCGATGAAGATCTTGGTGAGTTCCAGGTTGTAACTGATTTTCTTCCTTCTCCCGAGGAGCTCGCATTTAAGGAAGATACTGTAAAAGTCACGATTTTCCTTAGCAAAGGGAGCGTAGAATTTTTTAAACAAGAGGCAAAGAAGCATAATACGCAATATCAGAAAATGATACGGCGTCTTTTGGACGTTTATTCCAGTTCACAAAAAAAGCAACCTGTAACAAGACGCTCAACCGGTCGCGCCAAAAAAAAGCGCGCTGGCTAGCTTGATCGTTGACGCTGTGGAAAACTTGATTTTGACAATCATTTATTTGAAGCCGCGAAGAAAAACCAGGACAGATTTATTTATTCTCATTGCTACAGTTGTTTCCCCGCTGGATGACGTGGTAAGGCGTATCTGGCACTATCCGCCTGACCATCCGGTGTATGTTGAAATTCCTTGTCCACTATTGTTAACTCGCAATCAGTCTATTGATTGACCAACCTTATTTTGCACTCGCTTTGCTTTTTGCTGCCGATGACTATCGACAATATGGATCACGCAGAACTGGGACCTGAATGAAAATAATAGAAGAATTTATACAGAAAGAATCTGCAAGCGGTATTTTGCTGATAATTGCGACATTTTTGGCGCTCGTAATGAGTAATACCGCAATGTCATCACTATATGATTCATTTTTGCACATCCCTGTAGAAATACGAGTCGGCGCATTGCGCCTTGATAAGTCACTTTATCATTGGGTGAATGATGGCCTGATGGCGATCTTCTTTTTGCTAATCGGTCTGGAAGTGAAGAGGGAGATACTGGAAGGACATCTATCATCGTTACGCCAAATTGCATTGCCCGGTATTGCTGCCGTTGGTGGAATGGTCGTTCCCGCAGCAATCTATTTAATCTTTAACAAAGACAATCCAATCGCCATTGACGGGTGGGCCATACCAACAGCAACCGATATTGCTTTTGCGTTGGGTGTTCTTGCTTTGTTGGGCAAACGAGTTCCCCTTTCGCTCAAGATATTTTTAATGGCATTGGCCATTATTGATGATATAGGAGCGATTGTCATTATCGCTCTTTTTTATACAACCGAACTATCCACGTTATCTATTACCGTTGCATTTATTTCGTTGGCTATTCTAGTCACCCTTAATATCTTCGGCGTTTCCAAAAAAGAAGCCTATTTTATTGTTGGTACAATATTGTGGATAAGTGTTCTTAAATCCGGAGTTCATGCGACGTTGGCAGGTGTCGCATTGGCATTTACCATACCGTTGAATGCAAAAGATGAAAACAACCAGCCAATGTCACCCCTCAAGGAAATTGAGCACAGCCTCCATTTTTGGGTCGCATTCTTCATTCTCCCGCTATTTGCTTTTGTGAATGCAGGTGTGAATGTCACCAATATATCTATTAACCAAATATTTGGTCCGGTGCCACTCGGTATCGTGCTTGGGTTGTTTGTTGGTAAGCAGGTTGGTGTTTTCGGTTTCAGTTGGCTGGCAATAAAATTAAAACTGGCAGAACTTCCAGAGGGATGTGGTTGGGTGCAACTTTATGGGGTATCGGTGCTGACGGGCATCGGATTTACCATGAGTTTATTTATTGTTTCACTGGCGTTTCAAGATGACAGTACTTTTCAATACACAGACAAGCTGGCAATCCTTATAGGATCACTTATGTCGGGAATTGTTGGTTATCTGGTTCTGAGAGCAGGTAAGAACTCATAACATGGCGTGGTACCAGGACTACCAACGGCGGTAGCGTAGTTGTTAGGCGGGTGAAACCGAATGCGCTCTATTGACGAAAAGGACGCCAGTGGTCAACTCAATTGACCTTCCAATACTCCGACGACTGCAGATGTCAGTGTTGCCAGATCATCATTATTGATGACAAAAGGTGGCATGAGGTAAACCAGTTTTCCGAAGGGCCGGATCCAGACACCTGCCTCTACAAAGGCATCGGTGACTGACTTCATGTCAATCGCTTGTTTCATTTCAACGACACCAATGGCACCAAGCACACGAACATCATTGACGTGATCCAGTCTGCGACAGGGTGCGAGCCCACCTTCGAGTCCTTTCTCAATACGTCTAATATTCTCCTTCCACTTTGAGGCAAGTAATATTTCTATGCTTGTATGCGCCGCGGTGCAGGCAAGCGGGTTGGCCATAAAGGTCGGACCATGCATAAACACGCCGGGATCGCCTTGATCGATGGCGTCAGAGATCTCTTTTGTTGTCAGCGTGGCCGCGAGTGTGAGATAGCCGCCCGTAAGTGCTTTACCGAGACACATGATGTCCGGTGCGATGTCGGCGTGTTCACAGGCGAAGAGTTTTCCGGTGCGACCAAAACCAGTGGCGATTTCATCGAGGATAAGTAACACGCCATACTGGTCGCAGAGTTCACGGGCCCGCTTAAGATATTCTGCAGAATAAAACCACATGCCGCCGGCGCCCTGAACGATGGGCTCCACAATGACTGCCGCGACTTCGTTGGTATGTTTCTGTAGTGCTTTTGCGAGTGGTGTGATGTTGTCGTCGCTGCAGGGCTCGCCAAACCGGCAGGCCGGTCGGTCGACAAAAATATTATTCGCCAGGACGTCATTGAACAGGCTGTGCATCCCGGTATCGGGGTCGCAGACCGACATGGCGCCGAAGGTATCACCATGGTACCCGCCGCGCAGGCTGATAAATCGTTGCCGGTGTGGTTGCCCCATGGCCTGCCAGTATTGAATCGCCATTTTCATTGCCACTTCCACGGCGACGGAACCGGAGTCTGAGTAAAACACTTTCTCCAGGCCACCAGGTGTTAGCTCGACCAGCTGCCGGGTGAGCTCGATGGCCGGGGCGTGGGTTAGTCCGCCAAACATGACGTGGGACATTCTTTTTATTTGCCGTTCCAGTGCCATGTTCATGGTCGGGTGGTTGTAACCGTGAATGACGCTCCACCAGGACGACATACCATCGATCAGTTCGCGGCCATCATTTAGTGTGAGGCGTACCCCGTTTGCGGACGTGACTTCATAGACCGGCAGATCAGAATTCATGGCACTATAAGGATGCCAGATATGATGCGGGTCGAATTTATTTGTGGATTCAGGGTCGTCCATCGTGTCTAGTCTTTCGGGAACCCGGTAATTGGTCCGATTCTTAAAAGTCTCTCAGTGCAGACATGAGAGTACTTCAGGAAATCCGAAGTAGAAGTATCCTAAAGAATTTCGCTGGCAAAGTCTGCCAGGCGGGATCGCTCACCGCGGCGCAAGGTGATGTGGCCGCTGTGCTGCCATGATTTGAAGCGGTCGACGACATAGGTGAGACCGGACGTGGTTTCGGTGAGATAAGGCGTGTCAATTTGTGTCAGGTTACCCAGGCACACGACTTTACTGCCGGGGCCGGCGCGGGTGATCAGAGTTTTAAGTTGATGTGGTGTCAGGTTCTGTGCCTCGTCGATTATTAGTAGTTTGCGCAAAAAAGTACGGCCACGCATGAAGTTTAATGATTTAACGCGAATCTTGCTGAAAAGAAAATCCTTGGTGGCTTCCTTGCCCCATTCGCCGTGTTCCTCGCTGGTTTCATGTAACACTTCAAGATTGTCATTGAGTGCCCCCATCCAGGGGTTCATTTTTTCTTCTTCTGTTCCAGGCAGAAATCCAATATCTTCACCTACAGGTATGGTGATACGCGTAAATATGATTTCGCTGTATCGTTGGTCGTCCAGGGTTTGTGTGAGTGCTGCGGCGAGTGTCAACAGCGTCTTTCCAGTGCCGGCCTGACCCAGAATAGTGACGAAATCAATTTCGGGATCCATTAACAGATTCAGCGCATAACTTTGCTCGCGGTTGCGTGCCTGGATACCCCACACAGCCGCAGCCTCGCCGGTATAATCGCGTGCCGTCTCGAGAAGCAATGAACCATTACCATGTTTACGCACCATTGCGTCAAAGGGCGTATCCCCGGCAATATGGATAAACTGGTTCAGATACCAGCCATTGGCCGGTGCTATTTTAAATCGATAACACGCACGCCCACTGTCGTTGGTCCAGGATTCCAGGTTATCGCTGTCGCCCCAGAAGCTGTTATCCAGCTCGGAAAAGCCGGTGTACAGTAGTTGCGAGTCATCCAGCACCTGGTCGCTGGTGTAATCCTCGGCGCGGATACCAAGCGCATGCGCCTTTATCCTCAGGTTGATATCTTTCGATACCAGTGCAACATCGCAATCCGGGTGTTGGCGACTGAGATCCATGGTGATCCCCAGCAGCGTATTGTCCACTGTGTCCAGTGGCAGACCGTGGGGCATGGGATGTTTTACAATATCGAGATAAAAATACAGGTGGCCGGCGACCTGGCTCTCACTGGCTGGCAGGGTAATACCCTTGGCGACATCACCACCCGCTTTTTCGATCAGTTCATCCAGGTAGCGACTGACCTGGCGCACATTGCGTGCCACTTCCGACATACCTTTTTTGCCACGGTCGAGCTCTTCGAGCACCACCATGGGCAAATAAAGGTCGTGTTCCTGAAAACGAAAAATCGAGGTAGGGTCATGCATCAACACGTTGGTGTCGAGCACAAATACTTTCTTGCGGTCAGAAGCTTTCAATAATTCAGACAGATCCGGTTCAGCGTTTCCCGTCGATATCCAGCACGGCCTCGAGAACAGCATTGACATGGCCGGCGACCTTAACCTTTCGGAATTCCTGTCGTAAAACGCCGTCCGCATCCATTATAAAAGTACTGCGCTCAATGCCAAGCACTTTTTTACCATACATATTCTTCTCTTTGATAACATCGAAAACCTTGCACAGCCGTTCGTTTTCGTCGCTTATGAGATCAAACGGGAATTCGTGCTTTGATTTGAAATTCTCGTGTGATTTCAATGAGTCGCGTGAGACACCGAGTACGATCGTATTTCGTCTCCCGAATTTGGTCTTGCTGGCCTTGAAATCCAGGCCTTCGGTCGTGCAGCCGGACGTGTTGTCCCTCGGGTAAAAATATATGACCACGTTCTGGCCCCGCAACTCCGAGAGCCTGAATTGTTTGCCACCGGTGGCAGTTACACTCAGGTCGGGAATGGTCTTGCCGATAGTTGCTTTTCCGGTTGCCATGTTATTCCTCGTGACCAACCCGGCTTGCGTCTCGGGTCGCAAAATTTTGCAGTCGTACTGGCTGGCGGCGGGCGCCCCAATCACCGGGTTTGTCCTCGAACACACCCGCTACCGGCGTTTGACAGTTGTTACATTTGCCGTTCCTGGTGATATTCCAGTCGCTTAATACGTACCAGTCACGACCGATAAGCTTCTTGCCGCAGTGATGACACCAGGTGCTATCGGCCTGCGGATTATGCACGTTGCCGACATAGGCATAATGTACGCCGTTTTTCATGGCAATGTCGCGTGCCCGCGTAAGTGTTGATGGCGGCGTCGGGGGAACGTTTGTCATTTTCCAGTCGGGATGAAACGCCGAGAAGTGCATGGGCATGTCAGGGCCAAGGTGCTTAACGACCCACCGCGTCATTTCATTCAGTTCCTTATCCGAGTCGTTCCATCCCGGGATTAATACTGTCGATGTCTCTAGCCAGACATTAGTCTCATGTTTGATATATTTCAGTGTGTCCAGTACCGGATCAAGGTGGGCGCCGGTGAGCTTGAAATAAAACTCTTCGGTAAAGGCTTTTAGATCAATATTGGCTGCGTCCATAAACGAATAGAATTCTGCACGTGGTTCGGGATCCACATAACCGGCCGAAACAGCAACTGATTTAATGCCAAGGTTACGGCAGGCTTTGGCGACATCGATGGCATATTCATGAAAAATGGTGGGATCGTTATAGGTGTAGGCGACGCTGCGAGCGCCGAGTTCTCTCGCCGCATGGGCAATGGTTTCCGGTGCCGCCTGGTCCGACAGTGTGTCCATTTCCCGTGACTTGCTAATGTCCCAGTTCTGGCAGAATTTGCAGGCAAGATTGCAGCCAGCCGTGCCGAATGACAATACCGGTGTACCGGGCAGGAAATGATTGAGCGGTTTTTTTTCTATGGGATCGATGCAATATCCACTGGAACGACCATAGGTGGTGAGCACCACTTCGCCGCCGCGGTTCTCGCGCACGTAGCAAAGCCCTTGCTGTCCTTCACGCATTTTACAGTGTCGCGGACAGAGATCACATTGCACGCGACCGTTCTCCAGCGCATGCCAGTATTTAGTTTTAACGACAGAATTGAAATCTGGTTTGATCATGTTACCGCGTGAGTTACACGATTAGTGGCTTCATAAACAAAGTGTGGTCAAATCGAAGCGATTTCAATAATCGAATTTTTTTATGGCGCCTCTTTGGAGCTTGAAATAACGATAAACGCACTGCATTGTAAGTACTCATAGTGGAGGGTTCAACTCCGCGGAGGGTGGGAGTCATGTCTCGCATCAGGAATCCGGCGTTTGCCGGTACATTTTACCCCGCCGATGCGGTGGAGTTGCGCCAAGTGGTTGAAAAACTGCTTGCCGAGACGCCTGAGTCTGCAAAGAGCGATGCCACCCCCAAGGCGCTGATCGCGCCGCATGCGGGTTACATCTACTCGGGCCAGGTTAGCGCCAGTGCTTATGCCCGTTTGCTCCCCGTTCGCTCAGTGATTCGACGCGTGGTGTTAGTGGGCCCGGCCCACCGCGTTCCGGTCCACGGATTGGCATTGCCCGCAGTGACTGAATTTGCCACACCCATAGGCTCGGTTACGATTGATCAGGAGGCCATCGCCATGGTGAGCGATCTGCCGCAAGTCTGCGTGTTCAACGATGCCCATACCCAGGAGCACAGCCTTGAGGTGCACCTGCCATTTCTACAATTGGCGCTGGATTCGTTTCAACTGGTTCCACTGGTGGTCGGTGATGCCAGCGCCGAAGACGTGGCCGAAGTGCTGGAGAAACTCTGGGGTGGCGACGAAACGCTGATCGTGATCAGTTCGGACCTGAGCCATTATCACGATTACCAAACGGCGCGAGAGATGGACCGCGCGACATCAAAGGCCATAGAGCGACTGGCCTTTAAGGACATTCGTCGTGATCAGGCGTGTGGTCGCACCCCGGTGTGTGGATTGTTGCTGGTTGCACGGCGAAAGGGTATGCACAGCCAGACGATCGATTTACGCAATTCTGGTGATACTGCAGGGCCACGAGACCAGGTGGTGGGTTATGGTGCCTATGTCATCCACTAGCGAACAGGAAATCTCGGCAACGGAGCAAGAGACATTGCTCGATCTGGCGTCAACGACAATTCAACGGGGCCTTACCGGAAAGACCAGCCGACCCCGATACGATAAGCACGGCGGTCTACTGGTCGAACGAGGTGCCTGTTTTGTGACCCTGAACTGTGATGACCGATTGCGGGGTTGTATCGGCACACTGGAAGCGTTTCGACCGTTGGCGCACGATGTAACCGACAACGCATATTCTGCCGCTTTCCGTGATCCGCGGTTCTCGCCATTAACGATCGGTGAGTATTCTCGTATCGAAATTCACATTTCGGTGCTGACGCCTGCTTCGCCCGTGATCTTCCAGTCCGAGCAAGACCTGATCGAGCAATTGAATCCGCAAATCGATGGGCTGATTCTTTCTTTGGGGCGCCAGCGTGGCACCTTCCTGCCATCCGTGTGGGAGTCGCTACCCGATCCGCGTGACTTCCTGTTGCACCTGAAGCGTAAAGCCGGACTGCCGGCCGATTTCTGGTCCGACGAAATCAAGGTCGAGCGTTACCACACCATTTCCGTATTTCGCTAGTCCCCATCCCGCTAACCCTGCACTTTTGGTGCACCGATGGTGTTGAGCCAGATCAAGGCAAACCAACGCCCACACGGGTTATGTTGGCAGGTGTCCCTGATAGAGCGGAGAAGTTCATGACAGAAACTGGAAAGATATTATACATCGGTGCACCGGATCCGGAGCAACCCTATTCCCCCGTTCTCGCCCTTGGCGACAGTGATTTTTCTTACTCTCGACCTCAAAAAAGGAACCTGTTATTAGAACCAAATTCCTGTTCGGAGGAGTGAAGTATGAATTTTCCAGTACAAATTACGTGGCGCGATGTGGAACAATCGGATGCAATTGAGACAGCAATTCGGGGGCATGCTGACAAATTACGCCAGTTCTGTGATCACATCACGTCTTGCCGGGTCATCGTCGAGGCGCCCCATGGCCATAAGCACAAGGGCAAGTTGTACCACATCTCGATCGACATCACTGCCCCGGGTAAGGAGATTGTGGCAACTCGCGATCCCGCGAAGCATGCCTCCCACGAAGATATTTATGTTTCCATTCGTGATGCGTTCGATGCCGTGCGGCGTCAATTACAGGACTATGTTCGCAAGCAACGGGGGGATGTAAAAACACACGAAAGTTATCAAATGTGATGGCTTGATCGAGGTAGTGGCGATGCGCTTTCGTGATCGACAAGATGCCGGAAGGCAGTTGGCCGAAGTCCTTGGGGATAAATACAAGGGCAGACAAGGTATTGTTTATCCGTTACCACGAGGCGGTGTGCCGCTGGGCCTGGAAGTGGCCCGTGCACTGGAGATGCCGTTAAGTTTGATCATTCCCCGCAAGATTGGTCATCCCCTTAATCCCGAGTACGCAATCTGTGCCGTCTCTGAGGGCGGTGAAACAGTGTGTAATGAAGACGAACTGGCGAAAGTTGATAAACAGTGGATTGAACAACGCGTCGAAGAAGAAAGGCAGGAATCAAGACGCCGCCGTGAGAAGTACCTGCCGGGTCGTGATCCCCTGTCGCTCGCGTGCAAAACTGTCATTCTGGTTGATGACGGTATTGCCACCGGCCTGACCATGCGGGCCGCTGTTCGTGATGCACGCGAGCGCAAGGCGGCGCAGATCGTTGTGGCAATACCGGTGGTGCCGCATGACACTGCGAAACAACTCCGACGTGAGGTAGACGATGTGGTGGCATTGTCTGTTGACGCCAATTACCTGGGTGCCGTGGGCGCCTATTACGATAGTTTTATCCAACTCACAGACGATGATGTGATAGCGCTGATGTCGCAGCTGGATGAATTCGGTATTCCGTTGAATCCTCCGACAGGGTAGATCGAAACCGGATGTCACGGTACCGCTTGCTGACTGGGTTACGCGCTATTCTCTCGTTCAATGTGATAGTTGGCGGACAATTGATCTGGATCAATCAGAGACCGGAAATTTCCCGATAGACTACGTCGGTGAAACAGGGCGGTGCTGAGTTCTGCATCGCCCTGGTTCCGGAAAATTTCGATAGTACGTAGCGCAAGTTCCATCCTTCTTCATGCCGAATGGCAGGCCCGGGCGTTCCTTTATACCCGGGTATATTTTTGTCTTGAAAAAACTACGCTGTGCACTGTTCATGCAAGTCGCAGTTTCACCAGAGGCTGACGCGCTTCTGGAATCCTCTGCTCTATCAAATAAATTACGGTGTAAGCAACGAATTCATTTGTTGGCGTTACTGGTTTTGCCGCAACACTATATCGAAGCCAATTTCTTTTGTGCGTTCGTTGCCCACCCATTGTGTGCCCACGGTTTCATACCCGCTGGTGCTGACGATAAAATGGATGTGCGGGACGATGGCCGCGGGCCACTCGGTATGGAAACGGTAGCGCCCTTTTTTGTCGCTATATAAATATGCCCGCAGCCGGTCCTGGTATCGCCCGTTTTCACCCGCCTGCCAATGAGAAATTCTGGCGTTGGCAATGGGCTTGCAGTCACCTGCAGACAGTATGCGGCCCGATACGATCAGACCACGGCCGACATCAGTTTTTTGTGTCGTAATGGGTTTGAAGTGGGTGCCGCTGGTTCGTGCAGCCGTGGCCGTGCAATCAACTGCCAGTGCCGGACCGGCCGCCAGAATCGAAAAAATGAAAGTACCGTATATAGCGTGGAGTTTTCGCATGACGTCCTCCTGTTCATTGAAACGGTTATTTCGGAGATGTCATTTCGACCGGCAGTTTGAATTTTGGTTCCCGGTGGAAGCGTTGTTCAATAATCAGCAACAATATAATTTACCCATGATTCCTGGTTTTCTTCTTCGGTGGTCTCGAAGTAGTTTCCTGTGCCTTCAAGCTCATCTTCATCATCCTCATCCTCAACAAATTCTTCCCAAAAGACGCGCACCTTGCTGAAACCTGCTTCCTGCAGCAGTTCCGTAATTTCCGGAATGGTCCATAACCGCCAGTCGTACGTAAAGGCCTTGCGAATCTCGGAACCATCCGGAAAATTGAAATGGATATAACACAGGATATCGTGCGTAATGGGATTGAATTTGTCCTGGTCCCAGACATAGGTAAAGTCCTCGTCGTCGACATCACGCTCCTCTTCCAGCTCGTCCATGGTTTCGGTGCCGCCAAACATATCCAGAATCAGCATACCGTCTTCTTTCAATCCACGGCGTGCGGCTTCAAAATAAGCGCGTAGTTGATTCCGGGTTTTGAAGATGTTGTAGCTAAAATTCAGGGCGCAGGTGATGTCGGCCTTGTCGTCAATGTCATCCAGTACATTGGCATGGACAAGTTTTACCCGCTGCGCCATGTTGCCAGCCGCGGCCGCAATATTTCGTTCACGACCCCATTCCAGCGTCGGTTGGTCGAGGTCGATGCCGATCGCGGTGCGCTCGCGATCACTCTCACACCATTTGACCGACAATAGCGCTGTGCCGCAAAAATCTTCCCTCATGATCAGTGGTTTCTTGTGGCGCAACTTGTTGTAGGTTTCGATGAAAAACTCAACATCGGCTTCGGGGGCCTGCACCGATTCCTGGTAGAGATCGTGGATATCGGCGAGTTGTGCCTGAGTTCCGGATTGGTTGTTTTTTGTGCTCATACGCTAACCGAATTCGCTGTTTTGATTGTCCAGCGGTTGGAAAAGCCGCCAATGGTAGACGTTTTCCCCGGTGGTGACCATGCACAACAGCCAAATGTTGTTTACCGGGAACCAGCGAACGTCTTGGTAGACTTTTTATGAGACCCTGAAGTCGGCGCCAAATGTGGCCCGTACCGACAGGTGGGCAGGGTAGCGGATCTGTGTCATTGCGCTAGTATTAATGGTATCAGGGTGAGCCGCAAGGCGATGGCCGAGGCGGGTGAGCGGGGCAGACGTTCCTGAATCCCGTTGGTTGCCGATGTTGAGGATCTTGCCGGGGGACTGTGTTTGTTGCCGCCGTCCGGCATGCGTAACCGTGAACCAGTGTACTTACCTAACAGATAGCAAGAATAAACAACCTGAACCAGGCGAGCGTGTTAAATTGACCCACTATATGGATGTACCATCACGCCAATGAAAGGAAACCGGAACATGGAATTGTTCGGCGCATCTCCAGGCCCGCTCGGAATTATTGAGTACCCGTTTTTCTCCACCATATAGTAGTCACATTGAATCTCAATCAAATCTCAATCAGGACTATCCTTGCCGGCGCCATATTTGTGATCGGCAATCTCTCGGTTGTGCTGGTGTATATCAGCGGTGAAATATTCCAGAATAACGCGCTGGTGCATGAAAGGGAACTCGTCACGAAAATGGTGAGTCGGGATATTCTTTCTCTAAAACGGGAAATTGAGAGCGAGGCACGATCTGTCTCCAGTGCTTTGGAAGGCGATCCGACGTTCGCAAACGCGATGAAGGGACGAAAGCGTGATGAGGTGGCAACAACTCTCGAACTAAGAATGGAGGCGTATAGCGAGCTACACCGGGAGGGCGCCATCGTAAAACTTTTAGTTTACGGCGCTGATCTGGATTTTGTTGCCCAGTCACCCCAATCGAATTATCGAGGTCTGCTCATCCCGGGCATGTGCCCCCGGATTCGTGAACAGGCATTGCGGAACGTTGGCAGCGGAAGAAACGCAATCGCGCACGGCATCTGCCGATCCGGTAACACAAGTTATATCGTGTCGGTCATTCCGCTGAGTGGATTGGTGTCGGAAGGGTTTGTTGAAGTTGTTGCATTGCCGCGTAAATACTTTTTATCCCAGGAAAAAATACTCGGCTTGCCGATCCAGGTTACCAATGAGGACGGCGATACAATATATCAGTCAGATAGTTGGCCAGCGAAACTTGAGGATGGCAAGCATCAGGTGGTGGCAGCAAGGCTTGCTATCGCCGACAGCAGTGGCCCGCTTCAGCTAAAGGCAGCACACAATATAGAAGTTTTGCAGCGAAACTTGAGTCGTGTCAGTTATTATGTGCTTGTTGCTGCGGCAATAGTAACGCTGTTGGTTATCGTTGTGTCTATCAGTGTATTACAAAAAACTGCCGTCGACCCGATTACCGAACTTACAAATCAGGTAGGGAAAATACGCAATGACCAAACGCTGTTAGGTACGAAAGTCATAGCGGAAGGCAATGCTGAAGTTTTTGAACTGGCGCAGGGGTTTAACGAAATGACAGCCAAACTCAAGGAGTCCTATGACAATCTTGAGCAAATGGCGTTTATGGACTCGCTGACAAAATTGCCCAATCGCACCTTGTTCCATGATCGTCTTGAACAAACCGTGCTGGCATCACGTCGATCCGAAAGACCTTTTGCGGTTTTTATCATGGATCTGGACCGATTTAAGGAAATTAATGACACCGTCGGACACCATGTTGGTGACCTAATATTGCAACAGGTAGGCGCTCGATTAGCCGAGCAGTTACGCGGGAGTGATACCGTTGCTCGTTTGGGCGGCGATGAGTTTGCGATATTGCTGCAGGATGTTGACCAGCATTTTGCTTCACAGACGGCTTCGGTGCTGCTGGAGAAACTGCGCCATCCTTTCGAGGTTAATGGCGACCGATTCTACATCAGTGCCAGTCTTGGAATTGCCCTGTATCCCCGACACGGCACCGACGTGAATACACTGATGCAGCGGGCAGACATCGCCATGTATTCTGCCAAGGGCGAGAAGAAGGGTTATACGATTTATAACGAGGATCTGGATCGCGATAGCTCAAGCCGCCTGGCGCTGATGGGTGAATTACGACAGGCTGTAGAGAACAAATCTTTCGAATTGTATTATCAGCCCAAAATCAATTTGCGCACAGAAGAGATTGAAGGTGTCGAGGCATTGGTTCGATGGCGCCGTGATGGACAGGAAGTATCTTCGCCGGAGATCTTTATTCCAATCCTGGAACAGACGGGTCAAATTCGTGACCTGACTCAGTGGGTATTGGAAACTGCCCTGAAGCAATATCAGGAGTGGAAAGATCGCGGCCTGAATATAACTATCGCGATCAATTTGTCGACACGTGATTTGCAAGACCCGGATATTCCCATGCGTATCTCCTCCTTGCTCGCAGATAACCATATAAGTTCAAAACGGCTGGAGCTGGAGATAACGGAAAGTTCCATTATGCACGATCCGATCCGTGCGCTGGATGCGTTGGGACATATTGCTGCCATGGGAATAAATATTACGATTGATGACTTCGGTACAGGTTACTCATCGTTGTCATATCTGAAGCGTTTGCCAGCAAACACGGTGAAAATCGACAAGTCATTTGTAATCGGTATGGTGCAGGACCCCAATGACGCGGCGATTGTACGCACCAGCGTCGATCTGGCGCACAACCTGGGTCTGAAGGTGGTTGCAGAAGGCGT
>JBGMQT010000054.1:1494-14292 GCA_048060695.1 Acidiferrobacterales bacterium | reverse complement strand
CCAAAGTTACGGCAATATAAAAAAGCAAAGTAACACATAACCAGGCGCTCCACCCAACCGAAAACCGCATCGCGGTTTTCGGTTGGGTGAGCTTGGTCGTTAAAAACGACCATTCCAATATTCAAATAAAAGGGGTCAGTATGACCCATCTGGTTTGGAAGGATTGATTTATGAAGCAGATTTACGAAGATCTGTGGCAGACTAAATTGGAAAATCCATTTGCAGGCGTGCAGACGCATGCCTATTATTTGCAGTGTCCTGAGGGCAATGTCCTGATCTATAACACAGGACATACTGAGGAAATCAATCACATCGCTGGTTTAGGTGGCATCAAATATCATTATCTTAGTCATCGCGATGAAGCTGGACCGTCCCTGGAGATCATCAGGCAACGGCTCGGTTCGGAGTTGTGTTGTCATGAAAATGAAAAATCCGCAATTTCACAATTGTGTGAAGTCGATATCACATTCTCTGAGAACACTCGCCACTTTTCCAATGTCGACATAATTTGTACGCCCGGACATACGAATGGCAGTATTTCATTTTTGTATAGTTCCCCATTCGGCCGCACTTTTCTATTCACAGGAGATACCTTGTTCCAGTCAAATGGGCGATGGCGAACTTTGGTTTTGTCAGACGCAGGTGGCAGCTCAGGTTCTTTAATCGAAAGCTTGCAGACTTATCGTGATTTAAACCCGGATGTTGTGTTATCGAGTGCATCTGCAACAGGTGAAAGGGCTTTTGTTGAAACCACTGAATCTCAATGGAAAGAAGATATTGATAATACTATTGAGCAAATGAGAAACTAATTTAGTTTTCACAATTTAATGAAGAACAACAAAAATCGTGCGGAGTACGTTCGGCGAATTAATAAGTCGCTGGAGTTTATAATTAACCATCTGGATCAGAAGCTGAGTCTGGATGAAATTGCCGCGGCCAGTTATTTTTCACCTTTTCATTTTCATCGCATTTTTCACGGCATTGTTGGCGAGACGGTGAATGATTATGTATCGCGCAAGAGAATGGAGAAGGCGGTGCGCACGCTGATTTGCAGTCCTGAACTTAGTATCACGGATGTCGCCGGGTCGGGTGGGTTTTCTTCCAGTGCGAATTTCTCCAAATCCTTCAAATTGTATTTCGGTGTCAGCCCCAGCCAGTTACGGGATCCGCAGGCAGATCACGATAGCAAGATTGGAAAAATCTATAGCAAGTATGGAAAGGCGTTTGATCCGAAGGATTTGTATTCTCAGTTTGTGACCGATTCACAGGTGTTCGATCAAGACAAACTGGAGAAAATGTTGATGAACGTAAAAGTTGAAGAGTTTGATGAAAGGGTGGTTGCCTATCTCACGGCCCCGAAGGGCTACGAGCTGGATGCGATTTTTGAAACCTGGGACAAGATAACGGGCTGGGCAAGGAATACCGGTATTGAAAATGAGCAGGACAAGCGTTTTGCTATTTGCCACGACAACCCGATGATTACCCCGACCGAACAGTGCCGTTATGACGCATCGATTGAAGTCGGTGATGATGTGGAGATAGTTTCGCCGTATGCGAAAACCGTTATTCCGTCAGGTAAATATGCGGTTGGTTACTATAAGGGCGATGGCGACAAGGTAAGTAATTTCTATATGGAACTCTATTCGGCCTGGTTGCCGAACAGCGGATTTGAACCTGATGATTACCCGCCGGTGGCACACTATCTGAACGACTCCAGAAAAGATGGATTTGTTGAAATGGAAGTTCAGATCAAGTTAAAGGCACTGGATAGCGCTTGACCAAAAGATAACTGTCTACAGTTCGCTTCAGCGAACACAGGCCGGGATAGTCGGCCAAGCAATTACTCCAAATGAATTACTCCGGGAGTTCAATCGGGTAGACTCAATCTCTGGTTCTACCCGATTTCTGTGATGTTCAATCTCTCCTACCGTGCCCGATATGTTTTACGCAACCCGCTGCCTTTTGCGTGGCAGGTATTGTCGGCATTCCGGCGCAATCAGGGCGTATTACTTGCCGCCGCAGTGGCCTATCATTCACTGCTTTCGATCATACCGATTATTGCCCTGACCGCGATTGGCTTGTCACAATGGCTGGATCCCATACTGGTTCTGGATGCCGCGAAAGAGTTTCTCGATCTGGTGTCACCAACCCAAACCGGGAAAATACTTACCCATATAGAAGCCTTTATCTATAGATGGAAGGTTATCGGTGTTGTTGGAATTGTCTCGCTAATCTTCTTTAGCGCACTGGCGTTTTCTTCACTTGAAAGCGCGTTATCAAGAATATTTGAAGGCTTCGATACCGGGAATCAACGCAAGGCCTGGATCTCGCTTTTGCTACCGTATGTGTTTGTTCTGTTCATTGGTTTGGCGATCTTGAGTTTGACGCTGATTACTGCGTTGTTCGATGCATTAAGCGTAATTGGCAATGCAAGATGGTTGCCTGATAGTAGATTGCTAATGACGTTCATCGGCTTCTTTGGCGAAGTCGGAATATTTACCGCAATTTATTTTGTATTACCCCGAGTGAAAGTGAGACTGAAGCACGCCATTGTTGGTGGTGTGGTCGCGGCACTACTGTGGGAAGCGGTGCGCCGCATTCTGGTGTGGTATGTGATTAATTTATCCTCGGCCAATGTAATTTTTGGAACAATTTCAGCAGTAATGGTGATGGTGCTTAGCCTGGAAGTCGCCACAATTATTTTGTTACTGGGCGCGCAGGTAATTCGCGAATATAGTGCGTTGGAAAGAGATCTTTAAAACTGGAGGCTGACGTCGACAAATGCTACAGGCGGAACAATCTTAGCCCCAATCCAGCCGCTTGTTGAATACGGCCGTACCGGGACGTTCTTCATAGCCCAGCGAGGGATAAAAACCGCGTTTGTAGGACTCCCGCTCACGGCTGTTCAATACACTGATACGGAAGCAGCATTGTTTGATTGCCTCGGATTCAATTGCCTCGATCAATGCCTTGCCAACTCCCTGACCCCGTGCCGCCTCACGCACAAAAACCTCGCTCACCAGCATCTCACTGCCGGCGAATAGCAAATATTTTACGTTCTCGCCGTGAATATATCCGACCACTTTCTTTTTGCTTACGGCAACCAGCAACAGCGCATTTTCTTCTTCGATCAATGCGCCCAGACGTTGTTTCAGCGTACTGCCATCGGCCCGAAAGGCGGGATTCCAGCCGAGTTCACGATGCAGTTGCATGATGGCGTCGACATCCCCTGGTTGCAGGGGTCTGATTTCAATATCGGGGTTGTTCATGACTGACGATTGTACCCGTACATTGATAAGCTTGAAAACACCACCGGTCGGTAATTGACAGACTACGGTCGATGTAATGCCTCTTCTACCTGGCGGCTAACATTTTCATCGACAAGAATATCGATAAGCGCCAATGCGAAATCTATCGTTGTACCCGGCCCGCGCGCGGTGACGATATTGCCATCCGTGACGACGGGGTCCGTTGAGATATCGATGCCCGGAAATTCATCTGCAGATAGCGTTCCGGGAAAGCCGGTGGCACGTTTTCCTTCCAGCAAACCTGCGACGGCCAGTACTTTGGGAGCAGCGCAAACAGCCGCAGTGACCTTGTTATCGGCCGCCATTTTTTTAAGTAATGATTGTATTCGTTCATCTTTCTCGAGATGGGTCGCGCCGGGTTGACCTCCAGGCAAGACCACCATATCGAAGGATTGTTGCAGGGCTTCATCCAGTGACATATCAGGCACCACAATGGTACCGCGACTTCCCTCGACAGGTCCGGGCTTGAGCCCTGCGGTTACCACGTCAATTTGCCCGCGTCGCATCAAGTCGGTGATGGTGATGGCTTCCATGTCTTCAAAGCCTTCCGCCAACGGTACCAGTACTAACGCCATGGTCCTTGCCCCTGAATTTTCATTGCCATCAACATGGTTATCGGGATTAATCGTACTTCACCTTCGGACAGGGGCGCTAACCGGCGTTGAAGCACGGCCAGTGTTTCCGGAAAGGGGTGACCGATCGCTATGGCACCGCCATACTTTCTGGCGATGGACAGCAATTCGTCAAATTGTTTCTCAATTGCTTCTTCCGAGCGTTCATTGTCCAGAAACACGCTGCGCGCCAGTGTTTGTATGCCGTATGCAGTTGCCTGTTGGCGTACCACGCTTTCAGATGTCGTCAGCGAGTCTACAAAGAATAGCTCAGGATTTTGTGCGCGCACGGCAGCCATCAGTCGCGACATCGCTCTTTTGCTACTGGTGAATTCACTACCCATATGATTGTTAATCGCAATGGCATTGGGGACAGAGGCGAGTCCGACTTCTACAGAGCGGTATATTTCCTTTTCGCTCATATCAGTGCGCAGTCCGTCAGCCGGCAGCAGATCCTTAAGTTCTACTGGTTCCATCGGAAGGTGCAGAAGCACATCTTTACGTTCACCGTGGGCGCGTAAGGCCAGTCGTGTCGAATAGGCCCGGTTTGGAATAACTGCGACTGCCACCGGACCGGGAAGACGAATAGCCTCGAGACCGTTGGCCCAGTCTACGCCCAGATCATCAATGATCACGGTAATGTAAGCGCGCGCCGTTTTGGTAGCGTACGCGGGCCCAACGGCAACGAAAGCGAGGTTCAGGCAGAGCAGGCTCAGGCCGAGATAACGCAGGCCGGGTCCTGAAAAAATGCGCATTAACCTGCCTTGGGTTTCTTCAGTATGTTAATGCCCTTGAGCAAATTCAGCGCCTCTTGCAACTGATAGTCTTCGCTGGGAGTTCTGGGTTTGCTCTTCTTGCTACCTTTCGATTTCTTGTCGTTATTGGTTAAATGGTGCGCGAGGTCTGCTTCCTTGATGGTGGCGCGTTTCTCTTTCAAGGTGATTTTTGCTTCTTCAGCAATGATATCGGGTTTAATGCCAGAGGCCTGAATCGAGCGACCGTTTGGTGTGTAATAGCGGGCAGTCGTGAGTTTGAGTGCCGCACCGTTGCTAATCGGCAATATGGTCTGCACTGAGCCTTTGCCAAAACTCTGTGTACCTAGAATGATTGCACGTTTGTGGTCCTGCAGCGCACCCGCAACAATCTCGGAAGCGGATGCCGATCCCCCGTTTATCAGTACAACTAGCGGTGCGCCATTGAGCAAGTCGCCTGGCGTGGCGGAATAGCGCAATTCCGAGTCGGACGTGCGACCCTGGGTATAAACGATTAATCCTTTTTCAAGAAAAGTATCGACAACGCTGACGGAGACCGACAACACGCCACCCGGGTTGTTGCGTAAATCGAGAATCATGCCCTTAAGCGGACGCTTGTTGGTTTTCTGTAAGTGGTTGATGGCGGCGTCCAGTGCTTTGCCGCTATTGCCCTGGAACTGGGTAATGCGCACATAGCCATAATCAGTGTCGAGCATGCGGCGTTTTACGCTCTGCAATTTGATCACTGCGCGCATGACCGAAATCTTCAGTGGTTTGCCGTAGCCTTCGCGAATAATGGTGAGCTTGATTTTGCTCCCTGGCCGACCACGCATCAGGCGCACGGCGTCACTCAGGGGCATGCCCTTGATCGGTTTGTCATCCAGTTTGACGATAATGTCGTTGGTGCGAACGCCGGCACGCGCGGCAGGCGTGTCTTCAATCGGAGTGACGACCTTCACAAATCCATTTTCCATGGTAACTTCGATACCGAGCCCACCAAACTGACCTTCAGTACCAATACGCATTTCCTTGAATCCTTCGGGATCAAGGTAGGCTGAGTGCGGGTCCAGACCTGACAGCATGCCCTGGATGGCATCCTTCAGAATCTTCTTGTCATCAACTGGTTCTACATAGTCAGACTGAATGCGGGAAAATACCTCGGTGAAGGTACGTAGCTCTTCCAGTGGCAAGGGCGAGCCGGTGGTCTGCTGTTTCTGGCGGTCGGCGCGAACGGCACGCTCCATTGTGACCGCAGCACCGACAAAGATGCCGAGGACCAGGATCATGATGTACTTTGTTGCATTCTGCATTAGATCAATTCCGGTTTCTGTTTTCGTGAAAGTATTCAGCGCCATGGCCAGAGGGCGCAGACCTAGCCGCATCGACACCAGCGAAGTGGATTTTCAGGCTTGCCTTGATATCGTACTTCAAAGTAAAGCCCGGATTGGGCAATGTTGCCGGTATTTCCTGTCAGCGCAATTACGTTACCTGCTTCGACCCTGTCGCCGAGCTGTCGGGTCAGACCCTCATTGTTGCCATACAGCGTCATATAGCCACCACCGTGCTCGAGAATCAAGAGCAGGCCGTAACCCTGCAGCCAGTCAGCAAAGACCACCCGCCCGCCAAAAACTGCTTTTACCTCCCTTCCGGAAGGCGTGGCGAGAAAAATCCCCTTCCACCTCAGATCACCCAACTGTCGTCGAGTTCCAAAGCGGGCGGTCACCCGGCCCCGAACAGGTGGTGGCAAACGCCCGCGGGCGCCCGAAAATCGTCGACCGTTGGGGCCACGGACAGCGACTTCAGGTAATTCTGCCATCACCTTGTCCAGCCTTTTTTCGTCCCTTTTCAGGCGCGCGATCTCCTGCGCACCCGTGCGAATCTCGCGATTAAGAGAAGCCAGCAAGGTGGCGCGCGATTGGCGTGACTTTTCCAGTGCGCGTGATTGCTTCCGGTGACGGTCTTCAACCAATAGCATATTTTTTCTATGCTGTGAGATTCGTGATTCCAGTTGTACCAGTTGTCCGAGGTCCTGTTTAATCGCATTCATTCGCGTCACTCGGGCGTTTGCATATAGGCGGTAGTAGGTAAATACGCGACCAATGGACGCCGGATCTTGCTGATTGAGCAGCAGTTTGAATTGGTCCTGCTGACCCAGGACATACGCTGTGCGAGCGTGGATTGCCAGCGCCTTGCGTTGTCGGGTCAAGGCAACGCGTGACGATTGTTGCTGTTTCCTGAGCCGGCGCAGTTTTGTGTTTGATGCGGCAATTTCTTCGCGAGTTTTTCGCTGTGCACGAATTTGCTGACTGATACGCCGCTCCACCGGCCGCAATGTCGCCCGTGCCACGTCGCGTTCGCTGCGGGTTTGATCAAGCTTTAGTTGCAGGGTATCGATACGTTCGCGCAGTTTCCCGCGCTCTGCCTTACTTTCGTCGGTGGCAGCGCCGACGTTAGCCGTGACCGCCAGCAGGCTTGCCAGCAGCAATAACGCTAAAAATCGGGACTTAATCAGATGGCTCATGGTTCGGGTAACTCATGGCTGGTTTGTTATCAAATCCCTGCCAAATACGCATTACTGGTCGACTCAGCTTATTGATCGGCGGCGATCTTTTCTTCGTCCAGTGCCACCATTGGTCGCCCACTCATTTCGGCCGGGATCGGCAGTTGCATGAGATGCAACATGCTGGGTGTGAGATCTTCCAGGGACCCTTTTTCCAACAGGGTCGCCGGGCGACCGACATAGAGTAAGGGTACCGGATTGGTGGTGTGGGCGGTGTGGGGTTGGCTGATTTCCGGATCGAACATCACTTCGGCATTACCGTGGTCAGCGGTGATTAACATCTCGCCCCCCGCGTCTCTGATCGCCTGTTCGATTTTGCCGAGGCAGCCGTCAACGTATTCGATGGCCTTGACGGTGGCATCAAAATCGCCGGTGTGCCCGACCATATCCGGATTGGCGAAGTTGCAGATAATGGCATCGTATTTGTCGCTGTGAATGGCTTCTATCAGTTTGTCCGTGAGTTCGCCCGCGTTCATTTCCGGTTTCAGATTGTAAGTGGCCACGTCCGTGGGTGAGGGTATCAGGATGCGGTCTTCAAAATTGAACGGTGTTTCCACGCCACCGTTAAAAAAGAAAGTAACGTGGGCATATTTTTCGGTCTCGGCAATGCGCAGCTGGTGTCGACCTAGCGACGCCAGGTGGGCACCAAAGACATTAACCAGGCGTTCCGGCGGAAATGCGACCGGTACATCAAATTCAGATTTGTACTCGGTCAGACTGACAAAACTGCCAAGCCCGGGATTGTACTCGCGTTTGAAACTGTCGAAATCCGGTTCAATAAAGGGACGCGTAATCTGGCGAGCGCGATCAGACCGGAAATTCATGAAAATGAGCACGTCGCCGTCATCGAAGCGCACCGGTTCAGCCCCGTCTGGCACGATTGTCGTGGCCAGGACAAATTCATCGGTTTCACCTCGATCATATGCCATTTCCAGTGCTGAGGTGGCATCCACGGCCTGGTATTCGGCCTTGCCGCTGGTAATGAGATCGTAGGACGCCTGAATTCTTGGCCAGCGATGATCGCGGTCCATCGAATAGTGGCGACCAATGATAGAGGCGAATCGTCCGCCACCAGTCGAGGCAAATTTCTCCTCCATGGCCCTGATTGAGGCGGCGGCGCTGCGCGGCGGTGTATCGCGACCGTCGAGGAAGGCGTGCAAATAGACCTTTTTTACACCGCGTTTGACCGCGAGTTCGACCATAGCGTGGAGATGATTTTCGTGACTATGTACCCCACCGGGGGACAATAGTCCCAGAATATGAACGGCTTTATCGGAATTGATGGCCACATCACAACCATCAGTCAGTACCTTGTTTTCAAAAAATCTTCCTGACCTGATGGCGCGATTGATGCGCGAATACTCCTGGTAGACTACCCGTCCGGCACCGATATTGAGGTGACCGACCTCGGAATTGCCCATTTGATTGGCCGGCAGGCCGACAGCTGCTTGAGATGCCTGAATCAGGGTATGGGGGCAGGTCGCCCACAAACGGTCCCATACCGGTTTTCTGGCGCTGGCGATGGCATTGTATTCGGGCTCCTCACGGTAGCCCCAGCCGTCAAATATCAGCAATAGCACAGGTTTTGGGATAAATGACATTCGATTCTCTGGCTGTATTCCGCTCGCCCGTAATACCTTGTGGTTTCGAGTAAATATGCTTTATTTGCGTGGGGTCTTTTAAAGTACATCATTATTGTATAATGTTTTAATATTCGGGGCAGCATTGATGTTCACTTAGAGTGCCCGAGTCGGGGAGATTTTTCGAGGGCGTGGTGCCAGATTTGTGAATTTGTGGGGTTAGGTATTATGAGCGCAACGATTGAAAATATCGAAGACGTGTTAATTGGTAATGAAAAAGATATCCATGTGGCTTCTCGCTCCTTGAAGGCGATGGCCCATCCATTACGATTGAAGATCCTGTGCCTGCTGGGCGCCGTCGGGGAGGTCAGTGTTCAGGGCATCGTGGAGCATGTCGGGACCTCACAGAGCAACATCTCCCAACATCTGTCAATTTTGCGCGACAAGGGGATCCTGGACTCACGCAAAGATGCGAATAAGGTTTTTTACCGGGTTTCGGATCCCAAAATTGTCAGCCTGATTAGCTCGCTACGCGACGCCTTCTGTTCCACCGGGCACTATTAGCCTGAATTTCCGGATTAGCGTTATTTCGGTCTGCTGTCCCCGGCAGTCCTCTGGTAGTATCTGTCCCCCGTCAAAACCACACTAAACTAGACAATGTATCTCGAATTCCTGACTGAAAACTGGTATCTGTTTGCCGCCCTGGTTGTGGTGTTGGTTATGCTGGGCATGACTTTTCTCAACCAGTTAATCTATAAAATTAAAACAGTAAACGCGGCACAGGCCATCGGGCTTATAAATCGCGAGGAGGCGGTGGTGGTGGACGTGTGTGAGCCCAATGAGTTCCAGACCGGCCATCTTCCCAATGCCATTAACATGCCGTTGACAAAACTTACCAATAACATCGACACGCTGAACAAACACAAGGGCAAACCCATCGTTGTCACCTGCCGCACCGGAAATCGTTCCATGAAAGGTGCGATTACGCTGAAGAAAGGCGGATTTGAGAATGTCTATAGTCTGTCCGGTGGTCTGACCGCCTGGCAAAAAGACAACCTGCCAACGGAGCGTTAAGAGGAAGTTGGTGAGTCGGGTCACGGTCTATTGCACCGCTACGTGTGGGTACTGTCAGATGGCGTTGCGCCTGCTGGACAAACGTGGCGCCGACGTGGAAAAGATTCGGGTCGATCTGGAACCCGGGAAAAGGGCGGAGATGGTCGACATCAGTGGCCGTTATACCGTACCGCAGATTTTTATTGGTGATCGCCATATTGGCGGATACAACGAATTGGCCGAACTGGATATGGATGACGAGCTCAAGCCACTGCTCATTGCCTGATCAGGTAATTCATCCACAATAAATTTATCAGGAGTTTTGGTATGACAGAAAAAAAGGGGACAAAAGAACAAGCACCCGCCCAGGCATCATTTTCGCTCGAGACCTTATATGTCAAGGACATGTCTTTTGAGTCGCCCAATTCGCCGCAGGTTTTCCTGGAACAGGAGCAGCCCGAACTGGATATCGATATTGATATTCAACACAGCAAGCTCGAAAAAGGCGACCTTTATGAGGTGATTTTACCCCTGTCAGTGGAAGCCAGAGTGGGAGACAAAACCCTGTTTCTGGCGGAAGTACATCAGGCCGGCCTGTTCCAGATTTCAGGTGTCGATGAGGCGAGTCTGCCCATGGTGCTGGAAATTAATTGTGCCAATATCCTGTTGCCATTCGCGCGCGAGACTATCGCATCGATGATTGGTCACGGCGGCTTCCCGCCGGTGTTGGTCAATCCGGTCAATTTTGAGCTACTTTTCCAGCAACGTCATACAACCGCTAAGGAGGCGACCTCCTGAGCTTGAGGTAGCCTGGCCGGTAACATCATGTCAGACCCAGCAAAAAAAGTTGCCGTTCTCGGCGCCGGATCCTGGGGTACCGCGTTGGCAATTCTGCTGGCGCGTAATGGTTTTGAGATAAATCTTTGGGGCCATGATCCGGCGCATATGGCGCGTTTGGCCCACGAACGCGAAAACGCAAATTACCTGCCCGGCATTTCGTTTCCGGACAACCTGAGTATTCAGGAGAACCTGATCGAGCTGGCCCACGAAGTTCGTTGTTTTCTGGTTGTGGTTCCCAGTCATGCTTTCCGCGCCACTCTGCAGGCCATTCAGCCCGCGATAAAAAGTGATACCTGCATTGCCTGGGCAACCAAGGGCCTTGAGACCGGTACACACAAATTACTTTCTCAGGTCCTGGGTGAAGTTCTGGGTGATACCGTTCGCGGTGCGGTGGTATCGGGCCCGACGTTTGCGCGCGAAGTTGCCGACAACCTGCCGACCGGTCTTACGGTTGCGTCCGCCTCCGAAGCGGTGGCGGAAGATGTGGCCGGCTGGTTTCGCAATGATCGCGTTCGTGTTTATACCAATAGTGATGTCGTCGGTGTCCAGCTCGGCGGTGCGATCAAGAATGTGATCGCCATCGCCGCCGGCATCAGCGACGGCCTCGGTTTTGGGGCTAATGCCCGGGTGGCGCTGATCACCCGCGGTTTGGCCGAGCTGACTCGCCTCGGCGTGGCCATGGGCGGACATCCCGAGACTTTCATGGGGCTCGCGGGTGTTGGCGACCTGATACTGACCTGCACCGACGATCAATCGCGTAATCGCCGGGTTGGCATTGGTCTGGGACGGGGTAGAAAACTACCGGAGATTCTGGGTGGACTGGGGCAGGAAGCCGAAGGCGTGACCAGTGCACGCGAGCTGCTGGCACTGGCCGCAGAGCTTGGCGTCGACCTGCCCATTACCGAACAAACCGCGAGGGTGCTGGCGGGTGAGTGCACGCCTGTAGAGGCAGTCGAAGCCCTGCTGTCTCGCGAACCTCGCACCGAATAATTCCTGGATTACCCTGCCAGACAGTTTTGAAGACTTGTATTTTCGGGACTGAACGAGCGCGGCATGCGCATTCCCCTGGATTTATCCTACTTCCCGGGGGCCGTAATGTGCAGCCGATCCCGATTTCTGTCATATCTGGCACAATTTTATCGGTCCAACGCTACTTCGGTGCCAACGGGATCTGGAAGTGGAATTCGCCGTCATTTGGTAGAGAGTGCGTAAAAATTAAATAATTACACCAATTTCTTAGCTTAGGCACAGAAGTTGCTAATAACTAATGGAGATTGAATAGTGTGAGGCAGGACACCGCGCTGTTTCCGGTATGATGAGCGGGACGCAGGCGTTTTCTAATTTCACCAAAAAAACCAATAAATACCGGGATCAAATCTGGAAGCGTGACCATAAACATCGACAAATTGCATTCCTCCCGACATCAAGCTCTGATTAATAGCGTTAATGCGCCGAACGCAAAGGCGGGCACCTGATGGGACGGTTAACACGTTACCTGGCATTACTAATTTGCGCGGGACTCCTGGTCGTGATTACACCATGGAAACTCGCCGAGGCAGGCACGCCCGTCACCCTGTATCAAAGTTTCGCTGGTAACATGAATTTTGTTGCCACTGGCGGTACCCTGCGATCGCAGTCCGATGCAGTAAATCCCTGTAGCTTGACTCCAACCAACACCAGCACCAGCCCACTGAGTGGTATTCCCGGTACTGCAACAATTACCGCCGCTTATTTATATTGGGCGGGTTCCGGTAGTGCCGGGGACTATACGGTGACATTTGATGGCTCATCTATCACCGCCGATCGCACCTTTGTCGAAAACTATAACGCGACCTACGACTTTTTCAGTGGTTTCAAGGATGTCACTGCACAAATCGCCGCAAAGGCCAACCCGAATGTCAATTATTCCTTCGGTGGCCTTGCCGTAGATTCCGGCGCTCCTTATTGTGGTGTCAATGCGGTGTTGTCCGGGTGGGGCCTGTTAGTGGTTTATGAAGACGCGGCTGAACCGTTACGTGTCATTAACGTTTTTGATGGTTTTCAATACTTTCGCGGTAGTTCCGTTACCTTAACGCCGAGTAATTTCAGGATTCC
>JBGMQT010000054.1:0-1394 GCA_048060695.1 Acidiferrobacterales bacterium | reverse complement strand
TACTTCCGCCACTTCAGTTTACAGTTCCGGCGGCGACCTGGTGCTCCTGAGCATGGAAGTATTGTCGGTTACCAATGACCTGGTTGCCGATCTGGCAATCACCAAAAGTCACGTGGGTGATTTTACCGTGGGGCAGAATGGTGTTTACACCATCGCGGTCAGCAACAACGGTCCCAATACCGAGCCCGGCACCGGCACGATCACTGTTACGGATACATTGCCGGCTGGATTGACCTATGTCTCTGGTACCGGCACCGGCTGGTCTTGCGGTGTTGCCGGTCAGGATGTGACTTGCGCCCATGCTGGTCCATTGGCCAGTGGCGCCAGCTTGCCTGATATTGCCCTAACGGTATCTGTGGGAGTGGCAGCCGTTGGCGGTGTTACCAATACCGCCGCCGTGGTTGGTACGTTATTTGACAATCAGGCAGCAAATGACAGCAGCAGTGATCCAACAACAATATTGTCAAGTGACCTGTCCACCTCAACCAAAACGGTAGTGGATATTAACGGTGGTGATGCCGATCCCGGCGATGTTTTGCGCTATACCATTACGTTAACGGAAACAGGTGGTATTGAGGCCACCGGCGTTAGCGTTCTCGATAACCTGCCCACCAATACCACCGGTATCAGCATCGTCAGCTTTCCTGTTGGCGCAACCAACAATTCAACAGCTGTGTTAGTGGATATCTCCAATATCACAGTGCCGGTCAATAGCTCGGTAACCATTGTGTTTGATGTCACGGTACTTGCCACCGCCAACCCCGGTGACTTTATTGATAATACCGCCACAATAGCCAATCCTGACGGCATTGGAGCCACAGCTGTCGCCCCGACCTTAACCGTTTCGCCATCATTACAGGTCAGCGGAATCAAGAATCTGTATTTCGGCGCGCCGGATAACCAGAACAATCCGAGTCAGCCGCAGGCGATGTCGCGGACACCGCTGACGGCCACACCGGCAGTGCCACGAATCCGCATCCGGCGTCAGGATCCTCCTCGAATCTGGGCACAAACACCGGCTACCCAGTTGAGTCTGAGTCTCAGTGCCGGGGTAACGCCGGTCGTGTTGCAGTTACGACGTAACAACCAGACGCAAACACGAAACATCCGGGTCACGCTGGATTATGTTGGTGCCGCGACCGGTACGTTGGGTTTTGTTGATGTCAATGTACCGACGACCAATACCAACCCTGTTAACGGACTGAGTAATACCGTCACCCGGTCGTTTACTTTTCCAGTGCCAACGGTAGCGGTCACGCTTCCGGTTGGCACACAGATTCAGGTCACCGTCGACAATAGCCCAACGGGTGGTAACGGCAGGGCAATCTTCGTTTATCCCTACGATGGCGCGACCGGCAATACCTCACAAGTCCAGCTAAACGCCACCACCGTGA
>JBGMQT010000053.1:0-14387 GCA_048060695.1 Acidiferrobacterales bacterium | reverse complement strand
AGGCCCTGGAAGCACAGCGGCATTGTGTTTGACAGGGGCCTATCTCACCAGAAAATAAATCAGCAGCAGATTCAGTAGCGCCAATAGAAGCGCAGCGCCGCGCCAGAACCCGACCGGGTTGCGATCGAGCAGCGGTGGATTTTCATCCACCAGTTTTGTATTGGGATGGGACAAATCATAAACAAACTCGGATAACAGGTCGTAGCGCTGATTGGGATTCACCATCACACTTTTGTGTAGCGCGCCATCTACCCAGGCAGGTATGTCGCGATTGTGTTTGACTGCCGGAACATATTTCAGGTGTTTGGGGTTGCGCTTGGCCATGCCGGCGCCATAGGGAAGTTGTCCGGTAAGCATTTCGTAGGTAATAATCCCCAGCGAAAAGATGTCGGAGCGATTACTTCCCTTATATCCTTGTAAATACTCAGGTGCGGTGTAGTTCTCCGTTCCCAGCAACGACAGGCGTTCGATCGGTGTCGTGATTTCTTCAATACCCGCGATCTTGGTAGAGCCAAAGTCAACAATCTTCACCGTGCCCAATTCATCAATTATTATATTCTCAGGTTTCAGATCCTGATGAACCATTTCCATACGATGAAATGCACGCAGGCCGGCAGCGACTTGTTCGATAATGTCACGAACCTCGGTCAGGGTGGGGCGGGGATGATCGTGCATCCACTGTCGTAGCGTTTGGCCTTCAATGTATTCCGTCAGCGTATAGAGAAACTTGCGCGGACGTTTTGGATCGCAAATTTTCAGAATATGCTGATTATCCAGCCGCTTTCCGACCCATTCTTCGTGCAGGAACATTTCAATATAGGTCGGGTCGTCTTCATAGTTGACCGAAGGCGCCTTGAGTACGGCCTGTTCGCCGCTCTCCTCGTCGACCACCAGAAACACTTCGGTGCGTTTGCTGGCGTGCAGTTCACGCACCACCTTGAAGCCGTCAATCACCATGCCCGGTTCCAGCGACGGCGGGAACGGTAACTCCGTCAGGTGTTCATAGACCTTGCTCTTGTCTGCGCCGGGCAACTGGTCGACGCGTACCATGATACAGGTGACATTGTCGTGACTCTTGTGCTCGAGTGCCGTGGATATGATTTTCTGGCATGCCTGTGAAAGAACACCACTCGCCGCGACGATAGAGGTCATTTCGTCGTGGCTGACGAAATCATGTACGCCATCGGTGGTGAGAATAAATAAATCGTTTTTCTCGACATCCAGTTTCCGGTAGTCGATATCCAGCCGCAACTCGATACCCATGGCGCGGCCAAGATAATTTTTGTCCCCTGCCACCTGGATTCGATGGTCTTGTGTCAAACACTCGAGATCTTTGCCGCGCAAACGGTAGATGCGGGTATCACCCACATGGAACAAATGCGCCGTGGTGGATTTGATCACCAGTACGCTCAGGGTGGTGACCATGCCGCGGGCGGTGCCGTAGAGCTGGGTGCCCTGGCCATGTAACCAGTGATTCAACGCACCCAGCACCTTCTGACCTGATTTCTTTACCGACCAGGAATCCGGGGTGCTGAAATAGTCAGACAGAAATCCCTGAACACAGGCATTGCTGGCTTCTTTGCCAGCCTCGCTGGCGCTGACGCCATCTGCAATGACGACTGACACACCCTTGGAAACAAGTAATCCGCCCTCCGGAATGCGACTGCCACAGGCGTCTTCATTGGACTCCTTGATGCCGGCCTCAGAGGCCTGACCGATGCTGATGGCTAATTCATTGTTATCCATTGTCGCTACAAAAGAAAAAGGTGGCACCCAGTATAACGGTGCCACCGTTCTAACAGGAGCGGAAAGTCAGGAGACATCAATCATTTGCACCGTACCATCGGGCAGTACTTCGGCCATTTGGCCCTTGGGCTCATCCAGAAATAGTGCGACCGCCAGGAGAGAAATAACAGCCGCGCCGGCAATGACCAGAAAGAATACCTGCGGTGCGGCGAATGACAATACGGTAAGAAAAGAAACAGCGCCGACATTGCCGTAGGCACCCGCCATACCGGCCACCTGACCAGTAAGACGGCGCTTAACCAGTGGCACGATAGCGAATACCGCACCGTTGCCGGCATTGACAAAAAGCGAGCAGAAAACGGTGACTGTTACCGCCGCCAGTACTGACCAGCCGGGGCCAACAAAACTCAGTAACAGGTAACCCACTGCCAGTCCCACGAGTATAAAAACGAGAGAAGATTTACGACCGTATTTGTCACTAATAAGGCCGCCAGCCGGGCGCATGACAAGATTGAGGCCGGCGAAGACAGAGGCAACCAGCCCTGCGCTAACAGCGGACAGCTCAAAGGTGTCCATGAAGAACAATGGCAACATCGATACAACTGCCAATTCTGATCCGAAGGTCACCATGTAGGCCAGGTTAAGAACAGCGACTTGCTTGAATTTGTAGCGCTCAATTTCTGGCACCGGTTCTTTGAACACGTGTTTGTTAATTTGATAAATTCGAATGCTTTGGAATAAATAAATGCCTGCCAGTGTCGCGTAACCAGCGTTGGTCAGATTGGTACTCAACATTTCAAGATTGCCCGGTCCCAGTTTCCACGTGAGCACCGCCAGCGCGGCCAGCATGGGAATATTCATAATCAGGTACAAGTAAAAGTCACCCGGGCTGGATACTTCCATGGCACCGCTGCGTTTTGGTTTGAAATAGGTAGAGCCTTTGGGTGTATCACTGACAGAAAAGAACCAGATACCGGCATAAATCAGGGCGATCACACCTGTCGAAGCCACGGCATAACGCCAACCATCATCGCCACCAAACAGCAGCGCAATCGTCGGCAAGCTCATCGCTGCCGCGGCGGAGCCGAAGTTGCCCCAGCCGCCGTAGATCCCCTCGGCCAGGCCCAACTGTTTGGCCGGAAACCATTCACTGATCATGCGGATTCCAATGACAAAACCGGCGCCAACAAAACCAAGCAGGAATCGCATCAGGGCCAGTTGTTCGTAGTCTTCGGCAAAGGCAAAACCGAAACAAAGGAAACTGGAAACAAAAAGTAGTAGAGCAAACATGCGCCGTGGGCCAAAGGCGTCTACCAGCATGCCGACAACAATGCGTGCAGGGATGGTCAGGGCCACATTTAATATTAGAAGCGTTTTGATCTGTTGATCCGAGAGACCAAGCGTCTCACGGATGGAACCAAGTAGTGGCGCGAAATTAAACCAGACCAGAAAGCTGATAAAAAATGCCATCCAGCTCAAGTGCAAAATTCGGGTGTTTCCTGAAAATGAAAAAATATTCAGTTTGGGTGTGGACATACCGGTTCCCTGTAAAAAACAAAACAATTGCTAGCGCATTAGCAATCGCCGTGCCACATGGCGGATACGTGTCCTGCTTTATTAAACAAGCTGTTTTTCAGTCCGCCAAAATTTTCTAATGAATGATTTGCACAACAATGAGGATTTTTTTGTTTAGTTTGTACAACATTGGTGCGAAATTTCGTAGTGGTCGAAATTGTTTAACGCGATGTAGGCCATGCTCCCTTTTTCAACACCCTTGAAAACAGTTGTCTGACCGGCTGGTTCTACCAGGAAAGAGTGAACCGGAAAGAGGCATAGACTTGATACGACGCACCATATCGGAGCATGGTGACGTCGACACGACGGTATTTACGTCGGTAACAAGAAATAATAACTATATAAAACATCTAGTTACAGTATTTAAGGGAATGATTAAATAGTGGCACGGCGGTTGCTATAAGCGGGAGATATAGATACACAGACCACCCCGGAATGAAACCAGTGCGTAAACGGAGCAAGACATGAAAGAAAAGTTGGTTTTGATTGGCAACGGCATGGCGGGTATGCGCACCGTCGAGGAACTGCTCGATCTTTCGTCCGAACTGTATGACATCACGGTATTCGGTGCCGAACCATACGGTAATTACAATCGCATCTTGCTTTCGCCGGTGCTCACGGGTGAAAAGACCATTAATGAAATAATGCTCAACGACGAGCAGTGGTATGCCGACAATGGAATCACACTGCACGCGGGAAAAACGATTACCAAAATTGACAGACGCAAGCGTAAGGTGATCGCCGCCGACGGTACGGAAGCGGAGTACGACCGCCTGCTGGTTGCCACCGGATCAAACCCTTTCATAATTCCTGTACCCGGCCACGACCTTGAAGGTGTCATTGCTTTTCGTGATATTGCCGATGTCGACATCATGCTGGATACCGCGAAAGAACACCGGCATGCAGTGGTGATTGGTGGCGGCTTGCTGGGGCTCGAAGCCGCCAATGGACTGATGAAGCAGGGCATGAAAGTCACTGTGCTTCATTTGATGGATACGCTCATGGAACGTCAGCTCGACAGTGTCGCTGGAAAGATGTTGAAGAAGGAGCTTGAATCCCGTGGCATCGAATTCCAGATGAAGGCCTCGACTAAAGAAATTATTGGCAAGAAGCGAGTGCAGGGTGTATTGCTCGCAGATGGACGCGAGATTACGGCTGACCTGGTAGTCATGGCGGTAGGCATTCGTCCCGACGTGCAGTTGGCGAAAAGTGCCGGCATTTTCTGCGAACGCGGCATTGTGGTCAGCGATACCATGCAGACATACGACCCGCGTGTTTATGCCGTAGGTGAGTGTGTTCAACATCGTGGTGAGATCTACGGTCTGGTGGCACCGCTGTTCGAACAGGCCAGGGTCTGCGCCAACCATCTGGCGAAACTGGGTTACGGCAAATACGAAGGTTCAATGGTATCGACGAAGCTGAAAGTAACCGGCATTGATTTATTCTCCGCCGGAGATTTCACAAGTAGTGAAGACACCGAAGAAGTTGTTATGCGGGACGCCGCGGGCGGCGTTTACAAGAAGATCGTATTAAAAGACAACAAGATCCAGGGTGCCGTGCTCTATGGTGAAACCATTGATGGCGCCTGGTATTTCCAGCTGATGCGCGACGGAACTGATATCAGTGACATGCGCAATCACATTCTCTACGGTCAGGCACATCTCGGTGATTCGGGACACAGTGGCGCCGATGCTGTCGCTGCCATGAGCGATGATATGGAAATTTGTGGTTGTAATGGTGTTTGCAAAGGCGACATCGTTAACGCTATTACTACAAAAGGTCTGTTTACGCTGGAAGATGTACGAGCCCACACCAAGGCTTCCAGCTCCTGTGGCTCCTGTACCGGCCTGGTCGAGCAACTGCTGGCGACGACGCTGGGCAGCGACTATTCAGATACGCCGAAAAAGAAACCGATCTGCGCCTGCGCTGACCACTCTCACGACGAAGTGCGCAAGGGTATCGTTGAACAGAAACTGAAAGATATGCCGACACTGATGAAGGCGCTGGATTGGAGAACGCCTGACGGTTGTAACAAATGTCGACCAGCGCTGAACTATTACTTGCTCTGCGCCTGGCCCGGTGAATATGTTGACGATAGCCAGTCGCGTTACATAAATGAACGTGCCCACGCCAATATCCAGAAGGACGGCACCTATTCAGTTATCCCGCGGATGTGGGGCGGCGGCACCACTCCGGGTGAATTACGTGCCATTGCCGACGTCGCTGAAAAATTCAACATACAAACCGTGCACGTCACCGGTGGCCAGCGCATTGGGCTGTACGGGCTGAAGAAGGATGAGTTGCCGATAATATGGGAAGACCTGGGCAAGGCGGGGCTGGTATCCGGTCATGCCTACGGCAAGGCGCTGCGCACGGTCAAGACCTGTGTCGGCAAGGAATGGTGTCGCTTCGGTACCCAGGACTCCACGCACCTCGGTGTGGAACTGGAAAAAATGACCTGGGGTTCGTGGACGCCGCACAAATTCAAGATGGCGGCATCCGGCTGTCCGCGCAATTGTGCCGAGGCAACCATCAAGGACTTTGGTGTTGTTTGTGTCGACTCGGGATACGAATTACACGTTGGTGGCAATGGCGGTGTTAAAGTACGTGCCACGGATTTTCTTTGCTCGGTGAAAACCGAGCAAGAGGTACTGGAGTACAGCGCTGCTTTTATGCAGATCTATCGTGAACAGGCACATTATCTCGAGCGCACTGCTCCGTGGGTGGAACGTATCGGCCTGACTTACATCAAGGAACAGATCGTGGAGGACGAGAGTAATCGCAAGGCCCTGGCCGAGCGCTTCCTGTCGTCGCAAAAGTACGCACAAGCCGATCCATGGACCGAGCGTGCCAAGGGTGTCGACAAGCACGAATTTGTACCGCTTAAAAAAGTAAGCTAGATATCAACGGTAGGAGCACTCTTCCGAGGGCGACCTGATCGCCGACAGGAGTCGGCTCCTGCCATCTGACATGTAGAGGCGAATATGCAATCGGTAAGCACTATGAATGACAAAGATATTGACTGGATCGAAGTCGGTAGTATTAACGATATACCGCGGCAGGGCGCCCGTGTGGTGGAAGTTGCCGAAGGCAACATCGCAATATTTCGTACCGTTGACGACAAAATCTTTGCGCTTCGCGACAAGTGTCCGCACAAGGGTGGGCCGCTGTCGCAGGGCATCGTACATGGTAACCGAGTCGCCTGTCCGCTGCATGACTGGAAGTTAAATCTTGAATCCGGTGAAGCAGTCGCGCCCGACGAAGGTTGTGCCGCCAGTTATCCGGTACGTCTTGAGGGCGACACGGTGTTTCTATCGCTTGTCGCGAATACCCGTTACCCAAATAACCCGCCGTCCGAATAAATAGTTGCAGGCATTTTAAGGAGTTGTGACCCATGCTTTTCGGGCGCAGAAAAAAGAACCCGATCAAGATCGCCGACAAGGGAGTCGTTGAGTGGAAATACACCACCTGCGGCTATTGTTCCACCGGTTGCTCCATCGAAGTAGGTTTGAATAATAACGGCGAAGCCGTTACCAGTCGTGGCGTGGGTTCGGCGCCAGTCAATCAGGGCAAGCTTTGCCTGAAAGGTATATTCGGGCACGAGCTGTTCAAATCCGCTGGCCGCGGTCACGCCCCCTTGATTCGCAACAGACGCCACGAGTCATTTAGCGAAACCTCCTGGGACCAGGCGCTGGATAAAGTTGCCGGTGAGATAAAGCGTATTCAGGCCAAATACGGCCCCGATTCCTTTGCCATTGTTTCTACCGGCCAAATCATGACCGAAGAGTTCTATACGCTCGGCAAATTGGCGCGTGGTGTCATGGGCACCAATAATTATGATGGCAATACGACTCTGTGCATGTCGTCGGCGGTGTCCGGGTATAAACGTTCATTCGGCAGTGACGGGCCGCCCGGATGTTATGACGACTTCGACGATACCGAGTGCCTGTTGGCAATCGGCTCCAACCTGCCGGAACAACACCCTGTAATTTACTGGCGCCTGCAGCAGGCAATGGAGAAGCGCAAGTTTCCGTTAATCGTGGTTGACCCGCGTGTCACCATGCTGGCGCAGAAAGCCGATATGCATTTACCCATTACTCCCGGCACCGATATTGTTTTATTGAACAGTCTGGCGCATGTGATTCTCGACGAGGGTCTGGAAGACAACGCCTATATTGAATCGCATACCAATGATTACGAATCATTCGCCAAGCTGGTAGAAAAATATGATCCCGTCACCGCGTCGCGACTTTGCGGGATTGATGAGGACACGATTCGCAATGTCGCACGCACTTATGCCAATGCCGGGGCCGCGATGACCATCTGGACCATGGGTATTAATCAAAGTACGCATGGATCCGATGGCGTTGTCGGAATCAACAACCTGAATCTAATCACCGGCAACATCGGCAAACCCGGGGGCACCAGTCTTTCCATCACCGGCCAGTGTAATGCCATGGGCACGCGCGAGTGGTCTTCCTGTTCCGGTCTGCCAGGCTACCGCGCACTGGAGAACGAGCAGGACCGAAAGGATATTGCGCAGTACTGGGGAATCGATGCGGACTTTTTCCCCGAGAAGCGTGGTTTATATCAGACCGATATTTTCCCCGCGATCGAAACCGGTCAGATCAAGGGACTGTGGCTGGTTGCCACGAACCCGATGACGTCGATGGCGAATACGCCACGTATCCGCAAGACGCTGGAGAAGCTTGAGTTTCTCGTGGTACAGGACGCCTATGCCGATGTCGAGACCAATGAATATGCCCATGCCTATCTGCCGGCGGCGGTATGGGCGGAGAAAGAGGGTTGTTTCACCAATACCGAACGTCGGGTAAATCTTATACGTAATGTCGTACCGCCCTATGCCGAGTCCAGACCGGACTTGTGGATTTTCAATCAGATGGCCAAACGCTTTGAACAGGGTAAAAAGATCCGGTTCCCGGAAACTGCAGAAGAAGTCTTCGAGGAGCTACGTGAACTGTCAAAAGGACGTTTACTCGACTATTCGGGTATGAGCTATAAAAAAATCGAGGCCCAACGCGGTATTCAATGGCCATGCAGCGAAAACGCCGAGACCGGTTCGCCGCGACTGTATACCGATGGCAAATTCCAGTATGCCGATGGCAAGGCGAAACTGATCCCGTTACCGTTTATTGATAACAATGAACAGCCGGATGAGGATTACCCGTTTTGGTTAAACAGTGGTCGTGTAGTCGAGCATTTCCATACCCGCACCCGCACTGGAAAGATTGGCAATCTCAACAAATTCAGTCCCACGCCATATATGGAGATGAATCCGGATGCGGCCAGGGAACTCGGGATTGAACACGGTAGTTACGCGCGCCTGACGTCGCGGCGTGGTGATGCGGTGGTGATGGTGCAGCTGACGCAGCGGGTCCCGCACAACATGGTTTTTGTCCCGTTTCATTTTCACGACTGTGTAAACCGTTTGACACTTGGGTTGCTCGATCCTCACTCACGTCAGCCTGCTTTTAAACAGTGTGGCGTACACATCGAACCCGCCGCGGATCAGCAAGCAGCCAGTGTGCGCAACAAAGCAGCGCGTACCTACTAGGTCAAGGTAACAGGAAATGTTTAAAGTACGCGACGACGAACCCAGCAGTGATTTCATAGCGCGCGCCGATGCACCGGAGCGCAATCAGTATGGAAAATTTATTGAGCTGATTCAAACAGCCGACGCCCTGGCGGGAAAGAGTCTGAATATTAATGGCGATTGTGCTGTCAGTGAAAATCCTGATCGTTATAAACAGCACGGGTTCTATTTCAACGCAGACAATTGCATTGCTTGTCATGCCTGTGAGTCTGCCTGCAGTGAGAAAAACAATCTGGAGCCGCATCTGGCTTTTCGTGCAGTGGGTTATGTCGAGGGCGGCAGTTATCCTGACTACCACCGCATGAACATCTCCATGGCCTGTAATCATTGCGATGACCCGGTTTGCTTAAAGGGATGTCCCACCCGCGCTTATACCAAGTTCGCCGAATACGGTGCCGTATTGCAGGATCCCGATATCTGTTTTGGCTGCGGGTATTGCACCTGGGTATGTCCTTATAACGCGCCACAACTGGACCCGGTCCAGGGTCATGTTGAAAAGTGTAATATGTGCATTGACCGGCTGGAAGTAGGGCTGAAGCCCGCCTGCGTGGCCGCCTGCCTGGCGGGTGCACTGGATTTTGGTGTGATTGAAACAACGCCAACGAACCGCGACCAGCTGGAAACACAAATACCCGGCTTCCCGACTCCGGAGATTACACACCCCAATATTCGCTTCCAGCAAAGCAAAAACCTGCCGCGCGAGATGACACGACCGGACTCCATGCCTATTCGCTACGAGCGCGATGAACAGGGCCAGGGTGAGTACAAGACCAAGGTGCGTGCAACAGGAACCGGTCGGCAGTGGAACCTGAAACACCTGAGTTCCCGCGAGAACCCGTTGGTGTTATTTACGCTTCTGACCCAGGGTGCAGTGGGTGCGTTCCTGATTTTGTTTTTAGGGTCGTGGTTGGGCCTGGAAAGTATCGCTGCAAAGTCATATCCGTTGGTCAATTCGCTGCTGCTTTTTGGCCTGGTTGCAGCGCAGGCACTTGCGCTGGCACTGTCGGCCATGCATTTAGGTAAACCGCATCGCTTCTACAGAGGTTTCAACAATTTGCGCTATTCGCCAGTGAGCCGCGAGGCGGCGGGCATTGTGGTTTTCCTGGGTATGCTGGGCGCCTACACCGTAATTGACGTGGCATCGAATACGTTGCCGCAGTTGTTTGCCTGGCTGCCGGCGGAACTGGTGATATCGGCACGCGAGTTTTTTGAATGGGGCGCCCTGGTCACTGGCCCGATTGCTGTCTACCTGATGTATCTGGCGTACCGTATCAAGGCGCGCCCGTACTGGAATCATTGGCAGACCCTGACCACATTTGTGGGCAATACCCTGGTCCTGGGTGCGCTCCTTATCGGTATGGTCTACGGTAGTGTTCAGATATTCGAAGGTAAACCTGTCGCTGGTCTTCTACAGTGGTTGGCCTGGCCGGTGGTGATTGGCCTGGTGGTGGAGGGCATTGGCCTGATCGTGCATGCCCGCGATCTGACGCAGCAGGGCGGAGAAGGGGCGGCTTCGCACTATGAACAGCGAACCCGTTTCGGCAAATCTTACGTTTCACGTAATACCGGTTTGCTGCTTGGGGCCGTTGCGATGGCCGGCATTGGTTTCGCCAGTCCGGAAGGCTGGCCTGGACTCACCTTATGGTTCGTTTTGTCTACGCTCATTATTTTCACCCTGCTGGTTGGGCGGGCCCTGTATTATGTTCTTGTGATCCCCACCACGATGCCCGGCGCATTTTTCTGGCGCAATCGTGGTTTCCAGGAACACGCGCGCGCGACCGGGCTGGCCGAGATGCCACAGGTTGGTGTGGTGCCGGATAGTCATTAACGTCCCTTGGTTCTGCTCAATCACTGTTCTCTCTCCTGAGAGGACCGGTTGCATTTCCTTTTCTCCCCAGGATAAGTGTTGACACCCCGAATTCAAGTAACTAAGATTCAACCAAATGGTTGAATATAATCATACTCAGAATCAGAAGCTGGACCAGATCTTTCATGCGCTGGCGGACACGACTCGCCGCCGGATTCTGGACCAGCTTAAAAAGCATCCCCGGCGGGTGACCGACTTGGCGCGGCATCACGATATGTCGCTCAACGCGGTATCAAAGCACCTGAAAGTACTGGAAAAAGCAGACCTTATAAAAAGAAGGGTTCAAGGGCGCACACATTTGTGTAGTTTCAATGGCCCGCGCCTCAAAGAAGTGGAGAAGTGGATGGGGCATTACAGAGAATTTTGGGAGAAACGGCTGGACGCGCTTGACGATTTTGTTGTGTCTAGATCAAAAATTTCACGGAAAAAGCTACGGAGGACAAAATGACGGCAAACAATCACGAGCTTGAGATTTCCCGCGTGTTTTCGGCATCGGCAGAAATAGTTTTTGACGCCTGGCTTGATGTGGAGGGAATCAAACAATGGATGTGCCCAGGGGAAGGCGTGAATGTGCCCAGCCCCGTTATCGACGCGAAAGAGGGCGGTGCATTTGATTTTACTATGGCAGTTGGAGACCAGACTATTCCGCATACTGGCACGTTTAATGTTATCGATCGTCCAAAGAAGTTGCAGTTCACCTGGTTGTCACCCAGCACAAAAGGTGTCGAGTCGGTCGTCACACTTGAATTTGTATCAATGGGTGAAAATGAAACGCGCCTTACGCTGAATCACGTTTTCCTGCCGACGCAGGAAGAAAGTGACAATCACAAAAGTGGATGGACGCGCATACTTGAGTGTCTGGACAAAGAGTTGGCCGCAACTGCGGTTAACTAGAAAAGCAATGGCTGCCGTTATTCGGCAGCCATTGCAGTACCAGGTTCTTCCGCAATATTTTGTAGGTTTGCACGGTTATCTGGAGCTGAAAATGAAAATATTAACTGCAGTTAAAGAGAATAAAATTAAATTTCTGGCGATAACATTCGTTACGTCGATCGCGATTCTTCTGGTGTTTCTCTATAGTAATAAAATCGCACCTGTATCGATGAATGTCTATGGCGATGTCAATACTGATAACGGAATCGCATTGCAAGGAATAGACACGGTCGCGTATCACAAAGAGGGAAAAATGATTCCAGGCGATCCCGCATTTCGGTATGAGGCTAAAAATGCAGTGTGGCAATTTTCATCAGAGGAAAACAGGAACTTGTTTGCAAGTGCGCCAGAAAAATACATGCCTCAATACGGCGGGTATTGTGCCTATGCAGTATCGCAAGGGGCGACCGCTTCATCAAAACCTGGTAACTGGACAATTTACAATGGCAAACTTTATGTCTTTCATACCCCTGAAGTGAAAAAGACATGGCTAGATGAAATCGGTAGTGGATCAATTACAAAAGCGGATGAAAATTGGGGAACCAGATCTTCCGGCTAGTGCAAATTGAGAATCACGCGCAATATCGGCTTTCGGTCATAAGCCGAACTCAGAATCGCCTAACGGCGCAATTGGCAGACAATCTATTCAACAGCCGGTTCTCTGAGCGTTGAATAAATTGCTCTGCCTGAATTGCTTTACCAGATGTTATTGCTATTAAATACCTATTTTTTTGCGACAGCGTTATAAATTATTGCGATTATAAATCCACCTATCGCACCATCAACAAAACCCCATATCCCCCCGATGATTCCACCCAAAAAACTTGGCTCGAATCCAATATAAGTGGAGGCCATAATCTCAACAAATTTTGTTGACCAGCCAAACATTGCCGCCCAACCAACAAATAGCAACATAAGTCCCCATGCAGAACCAAGTGCAATTGCCAATGCTTTAGCGTCTATCTTATTCATTTTTTTCTCCTATAGCCTGGTTTTCATCAAACATCCACGTCTTTACCCTGGGGCGAATACTATGCCCAGGGTCCCGTTACATTTCACCACTAGCACACTGATTAATGCAAGATGCATCTGCATTATTAAGGTGCGCAAAGCGGTGCACACGACTGGTGTGTGGATAGCTCATTCTCTATCAATATTACTTATATGGTAGCTATGCGAGCCTAACCACCCCGTAGACCAATCAGATTTATGAATGAGCCACGACGGTAATTTACGTCTTTAAGAAGCGGGAAGTCCGCTACAGCCCATTTTCAATTACGACCGGTATCAACCGACCCTGAATACCGAGATACGATAGAAGCGGTAAAAGAAGTGACGTAGTTCCGTTTGGTAGACCTGCTTGTCGTATCGTTTACCTGATCGCTTTAGCATAGTCAGCATATCCTCCTGCCAAAAGTCGCTCAGGAAAGGTTCCAGTTGCATTAATACAGCGCGGGTCGGCGGGAATCGCCATAACACGTGGTGTTTTGGTAACGGTGCGTACTCGACAACGATTACCCGGCCGCCGGGTTTCAGCGTGCGTATCACCTCATTGAGGGTTCGCTCGCGGGCCGCGGTCGGCATTTCGTGCAGGAGAAAAAAGATCAGGGTGGTTGCAAAGGCATTGTCGCAGTAGGCGAGTTGTTCGGCATTCATGCGGGCGGAGATCAGACGCGCCCGCTTCACGGTGTCCAGCTTCTGACGGGTGGCCTGCAGCTGGATTTGAGCAACATCGGCGAGATAGAGTTCCTGTTTTATCGACTTGAGCAGCTTCGGAGTCAGATCTCCGTAGACACAGGCGAGTTGCAGGACTCTTCCGTGAGATTGATCTTTTTTGGTCAGCGCCAATGCGCAATCGAGCAGGTTTCTGTACTGGCCGAACAGAATGGCGTTGATAACAGGCTGGTGATCAAAGAACCACACGCCCTTTTCCCACAGGTAGGCCCACCAGTAGTGGCGCGCCAGATATTCAGGGTGACCATTGAGAAAACGTTGCCACTGGGTCATTGCAAATTGCTCGCTGATCCTTCAATGCAGGCGGTCTGGCACATACCCTCAGGTCTGTGGAATGCGGGGTGATTCAGAGTGATCAAAAACAAATCGCTCGGATCCATTTAACTTGCTTTGTTAGCATCCTTCTCGAGGCACCCTGTTGTGTTTTTCCTTAATGCTTGACCATTCCAACAATTTTTCATCGAAAGACAATTGAGCCATAGCGGGACTCGTTGAGGGAAGTCTGGAATATTCAATCTCTATCATCTCATCAAGCGGACCTGGCAGCACTCTCTTGTGATATTCATTTCCTGCCTTTATCCCATTGAAAAACACATAAACGATGTCTGGGTGACTATTATAAAAAGACACAAAGTCATTTACCACAATCGTTCGATCATTTATTGCCGAATCAAGACTTCCTTTCCTTTCGCAGGAAAACATGACATCCCATAGTGCAATTTTGTTTTTCTTTAACGCCGTTGTCCTTTCTGCGTAATTCGCATCATGCTCAAATCCAAATAGTTCTCCCGTTATTTTCCAGAAGGCATTTCGTGGATGGGCGTAATATTCATTCTTGCGCAACGATTCTTCGCTAGGCATCGATCCCAGAATCAGCATTGTGGCCGATTCGTCGCCAATGGGCGGGAATCCCTCCTT
>JBGMQT010000052.1:0-14810 GCA_048060695.1 Acidiferrobacterales bacterium | reverse complement strand
GCATTCGCAACGGCACGTTTAACCTGTGCCGGCGCCGTGCCACCAATATGATCGCGGGCCGCGACAGAACCGTCGAGCTTTAATACATCGAAGATCGAATTATCGATGACATCAGAAAACTGCTGCAGGTCACCCAACGAAAGTTCGCCGAGGTCCTTGCCGGCATCCAGTGCAAAGCGCACGGCCTTGCCAACAATTTCGTGGGCATCACGAAACGCCACACCCTTGCGCACCAGCGCGTCGGCGAGATCGGTTGCGGTGGTGTAACCCTTGATCGCAGCATCACGCATGTTGTCGCGTTTGATTTCCATAGCCGCCAGCATGTCGGCATAAACCTTGAGACAATCCAGCACCGTATCGAGCGCATCAAACAACGGTTCCTTGTCTTCCTGGTTGTCCTTGTTGTACGCCAGCGGCTGGCCTTTCATTAACATGAGCAAACTCACCAGGCTGCCAGTGACCCGCCCGGTCTTGCCACGAACGAGTTCCGGCACATCCGGGTTTTTCTTTTGCGGCATGATGCTGGAACCGGTGCAAAAACTGTCGCCCAACTCAATAAAATCAAATTGTGCCGATGACCACAGGATCAACTCTTCCGACATTCTCGACAGGTGCATCATGATTAATGACGCAGCGGATACAAATTCAATAGCAAAGTCGCGATCGGACACCGCGTCCAGCGAATTGGCCGCCGGTTTATCAAACCCCAGTTTCTGCGCCGTGAAATCGCGATCAATGGGATAACTGGTGCCGGCCAGTGCTGCCGCACCCAACGGCATCACATTGACCCGTTTTCTACAATCCTGCAGACGGGCAAAGTCACGCTCAAGCATCTCGAACCAGGCCAGCATGTGGTGGCCGAAGGTGACGGGTTGCGCCGGCTGCAAATGGGTAAAACCGGGCAAAATAGTGTCGCTTTCCTTTTCGGCGATATCGATCAACACCGATTGCAGCGCCCGCAGCCGACCACAAGTCTCATCGATACCATCCCTGAGATAGAGCCTGATATCGGTCGCCACCTGGTCATTGCGCGAACGGCCGGTGTGCAGTTTTTTGCCGACATCGCCGATTTGATCCGTCAGTCTGGCTTCGATATTCATGTGCACGTCTTCCAGCTCGACACTCCAGGCAAACTGGCCGGCCTCGATTTCTGCCTCGATTTCCTCGAGTCCACCAACAATGGCCTCGCATTCGCTATCGGTGAGCACACCCACGTGGGCCAGCATCTGCGCATGGGCGATCGAGCCCAGAATGTCATAACGATAGAGCCGCTGATCAAATCCCACAGAAGAAGTGAAGTTTTCTACAAAGCTGTCGGTGGGGGCCTCGAAGCGGCCACTCCATGGTTTTTTGTTGTCCATTTTTATGTCTGGTGCTAATTTATTGATTCTGAAACCGCCCTATTTCTAGGGCTTTTTCGCCATTTTTGCAGTATGCGGTACTTTTATCCGCCTGTCCGCGGACCGAGCTCGATTATCGGCCATACATTGTAGTTATCGACAGCTCGCGCTATGTTGACTATACAGTTATTTATTAACTGGTTTGTCCGGTTCGGACTCTCCTTTGAGTGCACCCCCACCCCGAATACCGAACCGGATATTGCAACCCCCCGCTTGCGGGGGGTTTTTTTTAGGTATTACGCAGATGATATACGCGGCATGACAACAAAAAAAGGACGGTGGCAACCCGGTTTGCCATTAGTAGTCAATTTACGGTTAAAATACCAGACTCAGTGTAAGTTTGATCGCCACCATCCATGCCGGGCGATTCATCCTTAGATTCTCTTGATTAAACGAACCCGTGCCTGAACCATGTCGGCTATGCCAAATGCAACCATAAAAGACCAGCCCTTTTTACCGAACTTTGGTTCACTCGGTGTCGCTGTGCGCATTATCTTGCTGGCAGAACTGGTGGCAGTGATTCTGACCGTTAGCCGTAATTCGGTCTTCAATGAACAGGCCTGGGCCGACTTCAATCTGATATCGGCTTTCGCACTCACGATTTCTTTTTGCAGCATTGTCGCACTGAAGCTGGCTTCGCCGTTTTTACGCCGCATGTCCGTGGTGGGTGGTTCCCTGGTAATATTTTTAATATTGTTGACGGTGGCGATGGTTGGTACGGAATTTATTATTTTCGCACTTTTCGACATCGGCCTCATTCCGGAACGGTGGCCAGAGTGGCGCAACTCCCTGGTGGTACGAAGCCTGATTATCGTTGGCCTGATCAGCATCCCGGCCATGCGTTATCTGTTCCTCGCCTTTCGCATTCAGGCAGATGAAAAAACCCAGCAGGAAGCCAAAATGCAGGCACTGCAATCACGCATTCGTCCACACTTTTTGTTCAATAGCCTTAACAGTGTTGCCAGCCTTACCCGCCGTGATCCGGAAAAAGCAGAAGCAATATTGCACGATATTGCGGATCTGTTTCGGGTGTTGCTGGCCGATGCGCGCAAGCTCGTTCCCATTTCAGCAGAGCGTGAAATCTCGCGCCAATACCTGGAAGTGGAAAAGATTCGTCTTGGCGATCGTCTGAAAGTAAAGTGGAATGTCAGTAACGTGCCACGATCGGCACTTATTCCGGCACTGATTCTGCAACCACTGCTGGAAAATGCCATTTATCACGGTATTGAACCACGCTTTGAAGGCGGTAAGATAACCATTGATATGTGGAGTGAAGGCAACTCCCTGATTTTCATGATCAGCAATCCGTTACCGGAGAATCCGGGTAAATCGCACAGCAAGGGTAACAAGATCGCGCTGGACAATATTAAACAACGCCTTGAAACCCAGTTTGGCAGTGCTGCCAGCCTGCAATCATTTCAGGAAGGCGGCAATTATCACGTGAAACTAAGAATGCCTATCATCGAACGCCAATAATGTCTGCCATTGTCGAAAAAGCTGGTCTCATCTGGTCACGCGTAACCGCTGGCCTGAATAAATCAGAGTGGGTCAAGGAAAAGACGCCGGAAGAAACTGCAGGATTTCTGCCTAACTTCTGCAAGGGCGACATGCTCGTCAGCATTGTCTTGATTGCCGAATTACTGGCGCTGGTAGTGACGCTGGTTACCCGACGCTTCACGCTCAACATCTTCGGAGACCTGCTGCTGATCTCTATCTTTATTCAATGGATTGCGCTGACCAGCGCCGGCACCTTGTGTGCGCTACGCGATCGACTCAATCAGATGCCAAGGTATTATGCACTGGGCGCGACCTATCTGCTGCTGCTGACGATTACTTATGCCATTTCCGAAGCATCGGTATGGTTGCTTTATGCAACCAACCAGTTGTCGTCACCGCGCCCGGAGTGGTATAGCTATTTCCATATCCAGAATTTGTCTGTCAGCCTGGTAGTCAATGCGTTAGCGCTTCGCTATCTACTCGGTGTTCACGAGTTGCAGCAGCGCACCGTGTCGGAAGAACGTGCGCGCATGCAAGCACTGAAATCGCGCATACGCCCGCACTTTGTATTTAACAGCCTCAATATTATTGCCAGCCTGACACGCAGCTCACCCGCCAAGGCTGAACATGCGATTGAGGACATGGCGGATCTGTTTCGCATGATGCTGAGCGAAAGTGAGAACCTGGTACCGGTACACAAGGAAGTGGAGATCGCTCAGAAGTACATCGCGCTGGAACAATTGCGGCTGGACAATCGTCTTCAGGTCAACTGGGACAGCGGTAAATTCCCGCGCAAGGCCATCGTACCCGTGCTAACGCTGCAACCACTGCTTGAAAACGCGATTCGATATGGAATCGAACCCTCTGCCGAGGGTGGCATAATAAATGTGCGATTGTGGGAGGAAGGCGACGAAATACATATCACCGTTACCAACCCCTTGCCAAAAAAGAGCAAACTACGTCAGGATGAACAACTGGAAGGGCAGGCATTGAACGATATTAGGCGGCGTCTGCAGACCCATTACGGGGACAGCGCCAATTTAACCAGACGGGATAACGACGGAATATTTGTTGTTGAAGTAGTATTACCGATTCGCGGAGGCACGCCATGAGGGTGTTAATAGTTGACGATGAAAAACTCGCGCGTGAACGTTTGCGCGAACTACTGGGTGACATTGGTGGTTACAATGTTGTCGGTGAAGCCATGAATGGCAATGAAGCCATCGAGAAAACCGGGGAACTGAATCCGGACCTTTTGCTGATGGACATTCGTATGCCGGGTATGGATGGACTGGAAGCCGCAATGCATCTGATGGGCATGGAAAATCCACCCAGCGTTATCTTTACGACTGCCTACGATCAGCATGCGCTGGATGCCTTTGAAGTCAATGCGGTTGATTACCTGCTTAAACCCATCCGCAAGGACAGGCTGTCCAATGCGCTGGTCAAGGCCAACAAACTGACGGCGCAGCAGTTACAGGATGTCAATCAGTCACGTGACGAACCGGCGGCACGCACCCACATCAGCGTGCACATGCGCGGCAACATTCGCCTGGTACCGGTAAGCGATATTATTTACTTCCTTGCTGACAGCAAGTATGTCGTCATAAAGACTTCCGACGAGGAATTCCTGATTGAAGATTCGCTGGTGAATCTGGAAAAGGAATTTGGCGACTACTTCCTGCGCGTGCATCGCAATGCGCTGGTGGCGACGCCCTTTATCACCGGTGTGGAAAAGAGTCCGGCGGGAACGTGGCAGGTCAACCTGGACGGAACCGAGAACAAGCTCGACGTCAGCCGTCGGCATACGGCGTCGGTACGTCGCTGGGTCAGGAATCGTCGACCGGCGGCAACAGCTTGAATATCCGCTGCTGGCACGATACTGCGTTAAGCCGCCAACTCAAAATGCTCATTTACCTTAGAGTAAATGCGGCAACTGCTCCATGCGTTGCTCTACCTCCTGCATCCGTGCAGTCGTCCGCTTTCTCGCTGACGCTTGCCTTGTCTCGTACTCAGCAGAGAATTTTTATCTACTGAGTATAAGTCCGGTGTTTGCTTTCGCGGTCTTACTGTCAGGGCGAAGCTTGCTGATTGATGTCTCGATTGCGCTTTCAAGATAGGCCAGATAAAAATCGGGGGAAGAGTAACCCAGCAGTTCGGGCACCAATTCCTTTCCCTGGTGGTCATAAAATTTTAGCACCGGCGTAAAACTGACACCCTGATCGTCGGCAAACTCTTCATGGTCCATACGCTTGCCACTGAAGTCACTCAGATATTCAGATCCTTCGATGTCCACCATGCGAATAATCAGACGCCCTTTGTACTGGCCGCTACGCACCATAGGTTCGAGGTAAAGATCTTTCACTTCTTCGCAATAGGCACAACTGGTGGACATATAGAAAATCATAATCGGTGTGCCATCACGTTCTGAGGTTTTACCGTCTTGCTGCAGGTCGGATGCCAGCGGCAGGATCTCGGCCCAGACGGGCGCTGCCATCAGCACAAATAGCAGGCCCAACGTTAAATGATGTATTCGTTTCATAAGCTTTTTTCCAATACCAGGCCGGAACCGCACTTCCAGCCCCGGCATTTACCGATATAATACCAAACCTATCTGCGTTGGTTAGTATACAAATACGCTCTCAAGTTCAGGTTTTAGCATTGAAAAAAATAAAAATAGGCACCCGAAAGAGCCAACTGGCCCTGTGGCAGGCAAATTATGTTCGCGAACGCTTGCTAACCGAGCACCCTGGTCTGGTGGTGGAGCTGGTAAAAATGTCCACCCAGGGCGACAAAATCCTCGACACCAGCCTCGCCAAAGTCGGTGGAAAGGGTTTGTTCGTCAAGGAGCTGGAACAGCGGCTGCTGGATGGCAGCATCGATATCGCCGTGCACTCACTCAAGGACATGACCGTTGATCTGCCCGCCGGCCTGCACTTGTCGGTCTTTTGTAAACGCGAAGACCCTCGTGATGCCTTTGTCAGCAATCGGTTCAAAACACTCGATGAGTTACCCGCCGGCAGTCGCGTGGGTACTTCAAGTCTGCGACGCCAGGCGCAACTGCGCTCAACCTACCCGGCGCTCGATATCATTGACCTGCGCGGCAACGTCAATACACGCCTGGCCAAGCTCGATGCGGGCGACTATGACGCCATTATTCTGGCCGCCGCCGGCCTTAAGCGACTGGGATTTCACAACCGCATCACTGATTCACTGACACCGGAACATTGCTTGCCCGCCGTGGGACAGGGTGCGGTATGCATTGAGTGTCGCCATGATGATGGTGAACTTAACGAACTGCTGGCACCGCTTAACGATAGCGACTCAGCGACCTGCGTGACCGCCGAGCGGGCAATGAATGCGGCACTGGAGGGTGGCTGTCAGGTACCCATCGCCGGTTATGCCGTGCTGGAAGGCGACACACTTTATATGCGTGCACTGGTGGGCGACCCCGATGGTGGAGCCGTAATCCGGGCGGAGGCCCGTGCCCCACGGAAAAATGCCGAGGCGCTGGGCAAACAACTCGCAGCAGAACTATTGGCCCAAGGGGCCGATTTGATACTAAATCGGGTTTACGGGCGTGCCTGAGCAGGACAGCGACGATCTCAGTAATATCGGCGTACTGGTTACGCGGCCTGCCCATCAAGCCCGCTCTCTGGTATTAAGAATCGAGGCCCACGGCGGTCACGCTATTTTATTACCGACCATCGAAATTGAAGCGACCGATAGCGAGGCCATGCGAGCAGTATTACGTCAGCTTCCCAAATTCGAGTTCGCCATTTTTATCAGTGTTAATGCGGTGGAACAGGGGCTTGCCCGGCTAGACGATCTGCATCTACCGCTGCCATCTCGACTCAGACTCGCCTGCGTGGGGCCAGCCAGCGCCACGGCGTTAAAAAAGGCAGGCTACAACGTCGATATCGAGCCAGCGGAGAAATTCGATAGTGAATCACTACTGGCGCAGCAAGGTCTGCAAGCAGTGGCTGGTAAGCGCATTGTTATCTTTCGCGGCACAGGTGGCCGCGAACTGCTGGCACAAACCCTGCGTGAACGAGGTGCGGAGGTGGTGTATGCCGAATGCTATCGTCGACGGCGGCCACAGACGGATACCCGTGCAATCGAGCGGGACTGGTCACGCGGAAAGGTTGTTGTTGTCGTGGTGACCAGTGGTGAAGGTCTGCAGAATCTTTTCGACATGCTCAGTGACAGTGGCAAACAATTGCTGCTACAAACACCGGTTATAACCGTCAGTGAGCGCACCCAGCTGGCCGCACAAGCACTGGGAGTGAAGAACGTTAGGGTAACGATGGATGCGAGCGATCTAGCGATAGTCGAAGAACTCAAGACGTGGCGCCGGAAGCAAAAAGCCCTATAATCGATCTGTTTCCCACCATAACAAGTCAGCCATGACCGAAGACGAAAAAAAAACCATCGAGTCAAAAAAGGTAGGCAAGCCGAAAACCCGGACGCCCGGTTCCGGCGGCAAACTCAGTTTATTGATCTCCCTGGCGGCATTGTCAGTCAGTGCCTACATTGGCTTCGAACTTCTCTACCGGCAACAGGGTCTGCTTACCGGTGATTTACCGCAAACGGTTCGTCATTTAACTTCAACGGTAGACGTGCTCAAACAAAACGACACCAGCAATCGCACGGATATCGACCAACTTCGTGAAAAACAGGAAACGTTGACTGAGACCTTGCGCAAGACCTCTCTACACCTGAGTGAAAGCCGGGTGAGCTGGGTCATAGCGGAATCAGAACAGCTGATGATAATTGCCAACCAGCGTCTGCAGCTGGCAGGTGACATGGACACTGCCGCCATCGCACTCGAAATCGCGGACCAGCGTTTGCGTGATCTCGCTGATCCCGACCTGACACCGGTGCGCAAGATACTGGCAAAAGAAATTCAATCTCTTAAATCAACCGAACGCGCTGACATCGCTGGTATTGCGCTACGGTTGTCGGCACTTGCTGATTCTGTCGGGTCTTTGCCACTGTCTCTCGAATTCCAGCAACTGACAAAACTGCAGGAAGAAAAACGGACTGAAAAACAAGCGAAGCAGGGACCGGCGCAAGGCGCGAAACGAAACAAGAATAAAGGTTTCTTTGTCGAATTTTGGGGTGACATTATGAGTGTTATTTCCATTCGCACCAATGTCGAATCATACAAACCGCTATTGCCGCCTGAGCAGCAATATTTTCTACGTGAAAATTTGCGATTGATGATACTGGGCGCACAACAGGCTGCCCTGCGTGCCGACCCCGACACTTATCGCAATAACCTCAAGTCTGCCAATCGCTGGGCGCAGGAGTATTTCGATACCCGTTCACAACCGCTTCTACAATTAATCAGGGAAATAGGCTCTTTGAGCAAGGCCAGGCTCGCAACCGCGCAACCCAATATCAGCGCCTCACTAAAAGAGTTACGTAAAATCTCTCTCAAGAAGGCCGGTTTATGAGACTGGTTATTTATATCCTGGCGGTACTGTTTGTGGCAGTTGCCGTCACCATGTTTGCTATTGATGACCCGGGTTACGTGCTACTGGTTCGACCACCCTGGAGCGTAGAATTACCGCTAACGTTGTTCAGCGTGTTTGCCTTCGTTGCTTTCATTGGCCTTTATTTTGCCGGGCGTCTGCTGGGGCAGGCGCTGATGCTGCCCCATGGGTTCACTCTCTGGCGCAAGCGCCGATTGGGGCTCAAGGCGAGAACCGCTGTGACGCAAGGCCTTGTCCACCTGGCAGCGGGCCAGTGGAATAAAGCTGAGCGTGAATTGCTGGAGGGCCTGCCATTCAGCGAATCCCCCATGATCACCTACCTGGCCCTGGCCCTGGCGGCCCAGGGCCAGGGCAGTACCTCCAGTCGCGATGACTACCTGCTGAAAGCACACAATGATGCGGGTGAAGACAGCCTTGCGGTCGACATGACCCAGGGATCGCTGCAATACCTGGCTCGCCAGAAGGAACAGGCGTTGGCGACGCTGACGGAACTTCATAACCAGCACCCTAATCACAAATATGTCATCAAGTTATTGATGGATACCTATCTCGATATGAAAGACTGGACCGGTTTGGCAAATCTTTTCCCTGACCTGCGCAAGAACAAGGTGCTGGATGAGCAAGAATTAAAAGATGTGGCGCTAACAGTGCACCGGGAATTGCTGAAGTTGTCTCTACCCACCGGTTCGCTCGATGTCTTGCACCAGGCGTGGAAGGCGATGCCAAAACATCTGCATCAGCACGCCGAGTTGATTGCAATTTATGCTGGCAAGCTGATTGAGCAGGGTGAATCCAATGACGCCGAGCCACTGCTGCGCACGGCACTGGAGCGGCAATGGGATGAGAATCTGGTGGAACTGTATGGTCGCGCCCATGCCATTCAGGTTGTGCGCCAGTATGAACGCGCCAAAGGCTGGCAAACGGCACATGCCGATAGCCCCGCGTTGTACCTCACCCTTGGCCGATTGGCACTGGAATCCGGTGCCGCTGACGAAGCCACCGAATACTTGCAACATTCCCTTGACCTGCTTCCGTCACGATCAGCCTATCGCGAACTAGGACGAGCGTTTGAACTGGCAGGAAATGCTGAAGCGGCGATGACCAACTTCCGGCGCGGACTGGAAACAGAACAGGCCTGAATCTAGTCCGCCATCTCGCCCGGCTCCACCGCAAATTCAAACGAATCATAAAAGAATCGATCTTTCGTCAGGCCATGATCAAAAACGACGCCTTTTAATGCGTTGATCATTGGTGGTGGCCCGCTGGCATACATGTCCACGTCAGATAGTTCGTCGTGGTCCGCCAGCACCACGTCATGCACCCACCCGGTTCGCCCCTGCCATTGATCTTTTTCCGCCGGTTCGGACAGCACGGGCACAAACAAAAAGTTGGCGTATTTTTCCTGCCATTCATCCAGTAACGCCAGCAGATACAAATCGCGTTTGGCGCGCACACCCCAGTAGAGCTGGACCGGACGCTCCATGCCAATATGAAACATATGCTCAAGGATGGCCTTCATCGGCGCCAATCCAGTCCCGCCAGCAACCATAATAATGGATCGTTCCGAATCCTCACGCAAAAAGAACGTACCAAGAGGGCCACGGATTCGCAGCAGGTCCTTCTGTTTCATTTTCTGGAACACGTGTGTAGTAAAGAACCCGTCGGGCACCTGACGAATCTGCAATTCAAGTACTTCGTCATTATGTGGCGCGTTGGCGAGAGAAAAGCTGCGGCGGCGACCGTCTTTCAACAAGAAGTCGATATACTGACCAGCCAGAAATTGCAAACGCTGGCCCTGTGGCAACGTCAGCTTCAAACCCATCACATCGTGCGCCAGTTTCTCCATGGCGGCAACACGACACGGTAATATGCGAATAGGTACATCGTGCACCGCGTCGATTTCCTCGGCTTCGATCTCCACATCTTCCAGCGCCTTTGCCTGGCAAAACAGTGCCATTCCGTTAGCCTTGTCATCTTCCGTCAGGGTTGCCGGGCTGACGTCACCGTAGTCAACACGACCGGATAACACACGATTTTTGCACGTCCCACAGACACCATTGCGACAGTTGTAGGGCAACACATAACCCGCGCGTAGTGCGCCATCCAGTATGGATTCCGAGACCTCGACATCGAACTTGTGGCCGCTGGGCCGAATGGTTACTTTAAACGACATAATGCAATTACTTTTCCGGAGTTGTGGCAATGTTAGTGTTGATTGTCGCGCCGTGTCCAGCAAAGACATCCTTGCCGCATTTCTATGAAATGATCACCGATGGAATGGGGGCCATAAATGATAGCTGCGATTGACAAAAAACAAACAGCACCCTTTAATCTGTCCCCATGTTGACACCCCGCACAGAATCTCAACCGGCATACCAACAATGAGTGAGACCATCCTCATCGACGTCCAGGGCATGTCACGATATTACGGGCATCACCGTGCAGTTGATAACATCAGCTTCCATGTCAAAAAGGGTGAGGTGGTTGGCTTTCTCGGCCCCAATGGTGCCGGTAAAACCACGGCCATGAATGTCATCACCGGTAATCTTGCGCCCAGCGCCGGTTCAATCACCATCGCTGGACATGACTTGCTGGATAACCCCAAAGCGGCAAAGGGCGCAATTGGCTACCTACCCGAACAACCGCCACTGTATCGTGAATTCACTGTCAATGAATATCTCGATTTTTGCGCTGCTCTGAATCGACTGCCACGCAACCAGCAACGCAGTGCGCGCGAAGCGGCCAAGGAAAAAACCGGGATTACCGACGTCGCCGAGCGTCTGATTGGCAACCTGTCCAAGGGTTACCAGCAACGCGTCGGTATCGCGCAAGCCATTATTCATATGCCGCCCGTAGTGATACTGGACGAACCAACCGTCGGTCTTGACCCGATCCAGATCAGGGAAATACGCCTGCTAATACGTGAACTGGGCCGGGAACACAGCGTTATTCTGTCGACTCATATTCTGCCGGAGGTACAAGCAACGTGCGACCAGGTACAGATCATCAACAATGGCAAGCTGGTGCTGCACGACAGCATTGACGGACTGGAAAACCACTTGCAGTCGGCATCGCTGACGGTCGCATTTCGAAAACCCCCCGACACATCAATTCTGGAATCAATCAAAGGCATTAAAAAGGTGGAGCAACAACAGGAAGGTCGGTTGCGGTTGTTTTACGAACCGGATCATGACCCCACAGATGAAATCGTGAATTGTTCGACTGAAAAGAAATGGGGGCTTTACGAGTTGCGGCCGGGCCGGGTTTCGCTGGAAGAAATCTTTCTGGAACTGACTACGGAAGAGGCCGCACCAACCTCTACAGAAGCATCAGCACAAAAGGAATCGGTCGCGTGATTGGTACTATCGCCACACGTGAACTACGCAGTCTGTTCCTGTCGCCACTGGCATGGATCGTACTGGCCGTGATGAATCTGGTGTTTGGCATTGTGTTCGATATCGCCATCGCGGCATACATGGAGGATCCGCTACCCGATGGCGCCACCGCTTCGATCGTACCGGGGCTGTATGAGCTGGCGATGGTATTGCTTTTCTTTATTGTTCCGTTGATCACCATGAGACTCTTTAGTGAAGAGCGCCGCAACCAAAGCCTGGCACTTCTATTAAGCGCGCCGGTTTCCATGACGGAGATTGTGCTGGGCAAGTTCCTCGGTATCGTAGTCTATCTGCTGATTATGGTAGCCATACTTACCCTGATGCCACTTTCACTTATGCTGGGAACATCGCTGGACGCGGGGTTGCTACTTGCCAATCTGACTGGCCTGATCATGCTACTCGCGAGTTTCACCGCCATTGGGTTATTCATGTCGACGTTGACACAAATACCGGCATTGGCGGCGATCATGAGTTTCGGAACACTGTTTCTGTTGTGGTTGTTAAAGCTACCGGCATATTGGCTGGGTGAAAATGCTTTTTCCTACTTATCCATTGCCAATCATTATGAATCCACCCTGAAGGGAGTTATTAATAGTGCCGACGTTATTTACTACATTGTGATAACGGCACTGTTTCTTACCTTCAGCATCCGGCGTCTGGAAGCAGACAGGCTGGGCGGGTAAATATGAAAGTTACTCGCAAATCACGCGGCCTGTTACGCCTCGCGGGCGCCAGCTTTGTGTTGTTGGCTTTGATTCTGGCGGCAGCCATCCTCTGGGTCAGCTATTTGTATCAGGGGGAAATCGATCTAACGCGCAGCGGCCGCAACTCCTTATCTGAATCCAGTATCGCGGCCGTTCAGAATCTGGACAATCCGTTGCGCGTCAGCGCCTTTGCCGGCGCCAATCCGGCGTATCGCACCCGAATTGATCAACTGGTGCAGTCCTACCAGCGCTACAAGGATGACATCACTCTGGTGCACGTGGATCCGAACGCTGAACCCCAGCGTGTGCGCGACGCCGGTATTCGTTTTTATGACCAGTTATTGCTCGAATATGAAGGTGCGAGGGAAATTCTTTCGAGTTTGACGGAAGAAGCATTCAGCAATGCACTAACTCGCCTCGGGCATCGCAAGGAACGTTGGCTGGTATTCCTTGGTGGGCATGGCGAACGACGCGTTGACCGTGACGCCAATTTTGATATGTCCAAATGGTCAGAACAGTTACAACAACGCGGTTTCCGTACACGAGCGCTGTCTCTGGCAGAAAATCCACAAATCCCGCAGAACACCAGCGTTCTCGTAATCGCTGGGCCACAGGTGAAACTACTGCCGGGTGAAATAAAAGAAGTCCGCCGCTATGTGAACGACGGTGGCAATCTACTGTGGTTGACGGATCCCGGATCGCTGCAGGGTCTTGAAAGCCTGGCCGAGCAACTGGCCATCGAAATTGAACCCGGTACTATCGTTGACCCGCGCTCGCAACAGCTTACCGGCCGGCCGACTGCCCTGGTTATTTCTGACTATGGCAACCACCCGGCAGTCAAGGATTTCCACGAGAACACCGTATTCCCCAGCGCCTGTGGAATCAGTATCCCGGAAAACGATTCCAACGGCAGTAAACCCTTTTTGCCGCCAGACGAAAACGAATGGCAACATCAGGTCCTGCTGGACACGCGGGCGTCATCGTGGTCGGAGACCGGCCCTGTCAATCGGGCCATACGCTTTGACAAGGGCAAGGACATTGCCGGTCCCCTGAATATATCGGTTGCCATCACCCGGAAGCGTGACAAAAACGAACAACGTATCATTGTTGTTTGCGACGGTGATTTTGCCTCAAATGCCTTCATTCTGCGCAATGGCGCCAACCTGGATTTTGCCATGAGCATTATAAACTGGCTTAGTCGTGACGATGCCTACATAAATATTCCGGTTAGGGTGGTCGCTGATCAGACGCTGCAAATGTCTATCACGATGCGTAATAGTCTGATGGCGCTGTTTGCCATCATCATCCCGATATTGCTGGTAGCCTGCGGCATCGTCATCTGGCTACAACGTCGAAAACGTTAACTGGAACACCATGGATAAACGCTGGCTGCTGAATCTTTCCCTGCTTGGGATCATTGCGGTTCTGGGCCTCATCGCCCTGTGGCGTCCCGGTATTCAAAAACCTGTCACGACTCCACTCGTGGCGACGGTTAAGACAGAACAAATCAACCGCATCATCATTACACGTGCCCGCGCTGCCGATATCGAACTACAACGTAACGCGGATGGCGGGGGTAGCTGGAAAATGGTACGGCCTGTACCCGGCCGCACCAGCCTGTTTGTGGTAAGCGATATGTTGCGTATTCTCACCGCGAAAAACCAGCAATCGCTGCCTGCGGAGGCGGCAAGTCAGTTAAACCGCTACGGCCTCGACCCTGCCAGGGCCAGGTTACAACTGGATCAGCTGGAAATACTCTTTGGCGATACCCATCCGGTCAGCAACCTGCAATATGTCCTGGTGCAGGGTCGCGTTGCAATGATCGACAGCGGCTACTTCCGGGCCGCGACACGTCGCTACACCGATTACCTGAGCAAACGTTTAATTGAAAAAGATCGTAGACCGATTGCGCTGTCCTTGCCGAACGTTCGGTTGTCACTGAAAAAAGGAACATGGCAGGCTCACCCCGAACAAAAGGACCTGTCAGCCGATCGCATTAAACAACTGGTTGATCAATGGCGCTACGCGCAGGCATTGTCGGTAAAAAAATATAACGATGATCGTGTGCTGGACTGGGTGCAACTTTCGTTTGCTGGTGAGACAAAACGTTTGCGTATTGGCATCCTGTCCCGGTCACCGAAACTGATTCTTTACCGTCCGGACGAAAAATTGCAATACTATTTTCCGCAGGACGTTGGTAAACGTTTGTTTTCTGTCGCTGAATAGTTATGGTATTCCGCCTCCGGCGGTCTTTAAAAGCTACTATGCCGGTGGCTGACCGGCACCAGGTTACTTTCTCTTGCTTGTCCAAGAGAA
>JBGMQT010000051.1:6006-14865 GCA_048060695.1 Acidiferrobacterales bacterium | reverse complement strand
CGACCACCTGGTTCGTAGCCAGGTACTCTATCCAGCTGAGCTACGGGCGCAATTAAATAAACTTTTACATGCCATCCCTGGCTTAACACTTTCCCAATGTTTGTTGCCAGCCACGCCCTCCCTGGCGTGGCGCTCATCGGGAAAAAGGTCCTTAAGGATCTTTTTCATTTTTCCGCTTCGCCCAGCTGAGCTACGGGCGCAATTAGAGCACTTGTTGGGCGGCGCATTATCCGAAGGCCATGCGCCACTGTCAAGGTGAGCAGAAAATGGCGGAGAGAGAGGTCGCTCTCGGCGTCCTGCCTCCCGCGACACTAGCGCGTCCTTACGCGTCGGGATTCTCACCCTTCGTTTATGTTCGATTCGTTACTCAATCTTTAATACAAAAGGGCCAACAAGCGGCCCTTTTGTATTAAAGATGGCGGAGAGAGAGGGATTCGAACCCTCGATGGAGCTATTAACCCCATACTCCCTTAGCAGGGGAGCGCCTTCAGCCGCTCGGCCATCTCTCCGGACAGGCGGGCAAGCATACCTTCTCGAAATAGCCAGGTAAAGAAATCGAAATACGCTGAATAGCGCTAAGTCATTACTCTGAGTCAGACGACTGCGCACGTTCCTGTTTTATACGCTCGTATATTTCTTCGCGGTGCACGGGCACTTCTTTAGGTGCATTAATACCCAGGCGGACCTGGTTCCCCTTTACCCCTAAAACAGTGATCTGAATATCATCACCAATATTTAACGTCTCTCCGATACGACGGGTCAAAATCAGCATCTTGCTGTACTCCTTTTCTTACTAGTCCAATGCCCCTTGCAAGGGCGTCCAATTTCCAAAGCGCCTATTATTATTGTTTCGCCTTATCCTTCAGGCCTGACCTGATGACGCTTTCGGTCAATTTGTGTCCCATCGCGCAGAACGCGTGGTAACACAGGGCATGGCGCCGGTCCCTAAATCGCGCCAACCCCTGAATCAGCGAGTATACACCTGTCCCTTTTGTCGGTTTATGCAGCTTCCATGCCATTACTCGAGGACTGTTTTACTGAGAGAGGTCTGCTTCGCCCTCCAAGCCGAATGCGCTATGGAGCGCACGCACAGCCAGTTCCAGGTATTTTTCGTCCACCACCACCGACACCTTGATCTCGGAAGTTGAAATCATCTGGATATTAATACCTTCGTCCGCCAACACCTTGAACATGGTATGGGCGATACCGGCATGGGATCGCATTCCCACGCCCACGATTGAAACTTTGACGATTTTATCATCTCCTGTGACCTCGCGCGCCTGCAATGATTTTGCCACCTTTTTCAGCAGTTTTAGCGCTTTTTGAAACTCATCACGATGCACAGTGAAGGTAAAATCGGTGGTGTCGTCGCCGGCCACATTCTGCACGATCATATCTACGCTGATATTGGCATCCGCTACACTACCGAGAATCTGGAAGGCAACACCAGGATGATCCGGTACACCGCGAATCGTCAACTTGGCCTCGTCACGATTAAATGCGATACCGGAAATTAGTGCCTGCTCCATATCGGGTTCCTCATAAGTGATCAGCGTACCCGGGCCATCCTCGAATGACGAAAGCACACGCAGGGGTACATGGTATTTTCCTGCAAATTCAACGGCACGAATTTGCAACACTTTCGTACCGAGGCTTGCCATCTCCATCATCTCTTCATCCGTGATGCGATTCAGGCGCCTTGCCTCAGGCACGATCCTGGGGTCAGTGGTATAAACTCCATCGACATCGGTATATATCTGGCACTCGTCAGCCTTCAGTGCTGCCGCCATAGCCACAGCCGTGGTATCGGACCCGCCACGACCCAGGGTGGTAATATTGCCCTCGTCGTCGGCGCCCTGAAACCCGGCAATAACCACGACGCAACCCCGATCGAGATCGCGACGCACCCGATCGCCATCAATATCCGTAATGCGGGCCTTGCCATGGACATTGTCGGTGCGTATGTGGACCTGGTGACCGGCATAAGATCTTGCCGAACAACCCAGTTTTTCCAGCGCCATACTCAACAAGGCGATCGCGGCTTGTTCGCCGGTTGCAAGCAGTACATCCAGTTCCCGCGGCGGCAGTTTTTCGTTAACAGACTCGGCCAATGCCATCAGGCGATTGGTCTCACCACTCATGGCCGATACAACCACTACCAGATCGTCGCCCGCCGCACGCTGTGCTGCCAATTTCTCGGCAATCGCAAGGATACGCTCGGGCGTACCTACCGAGGTGCCGCCATATTTTTGTACAATCAACGCCATGACTATATAAGTGTGCGGGAGATCAACGGGCGGAGATTAAACCGGGTTTTACGATGTGAGTAAACAATTAGACTGCCGGAAACGACGCGTTAGCCGATGAGCTGCTGCCGGATCCAGTCCGGTACGGCGGCCAGCGCGCTATCCAGCTCAGCTGGATTTTTGCCACCGGCCTGAGCCATATCGGCACGGCCACCGCCCTTGCCACCAACCCTGGCGGCCACTTCACCAACGAGTTTTCCCGCATGCAGTCGCTTAACAAGATCCTTGGTGACGCCGGCCACCAGGCTAACCTTTTCTGCATCAACGGTGGCCAATACGATGGCGGCGCTACCGAGCTTATCCTTCAATCGATCCAGGGTATCGCGCAGTTCTTTGGTTTGCATACCATCAAGACGAACTGCCAGCACATGAATCCCTTCAACTTCCACCGCTTTATCGGTCAGGTTATCTCCCTGACTGGATGCCAGTTTCGCCTTTAGCTGCTCCAGCTCTTTGTCCACTGCCCGCAGGCGATGGGTCAATTGCTTCACTTTATCGCGAACATCTTCACGGCTGCCTTTGACCAGACCGGCGATTTCCATCAGGCGATCATCAGTCTCGCTCAAGTAACCCAATGCCGCCTCACCGGTAACGGCCTCTATGCGGCGCACACCGGCGGCCACGCCACCCTCACTAACAACCTTGAATATACCGATATCACCGGTGCGGCTGACATGGGTGCCACCGCACAGTTCTACCGAAAAATCGCCCATACCCACCACGCGCACCTGTTCGCCGTATTTTTCGCCGAATAACGCCACCGCACCTGACTTCTTTGCATCCGTCAAGCCCATCACCCGGGTTTCAACGGTTTCGTTAGCGCGAACCTGTTCATTCACAATCAACTCAATTTCATAAAGCTGATCATGGGTGACCGGTTCAAGGTGCGAAAAATCAAAGCGCAGTCTTTCCGGTGTTACCAATGAACCCTTTTGCTGCACGTGATCACCCAGCACTTTCTTTAGTGCGGCATGCATTAAATGTGTGGCGGAGTGATTATACGCCGTCGCTTGACGCCGGCTGGCGTCGACTTCACAGGTAATTTTGTCCCCAACCTTGAGCTTACCTTTCTCCAGCAAGCCAACATGGGCGTAACCCTTCACGGTATCTTCAACACGAAAGATCATTTTATTCGTGTGTAACCATCCCTGATCACCGGCCTGGCCACCGGATTCTGCATAAAAGGAAGTTTGATTGAGATACACGATACCTTGCTCACCAGCCGCCAGGGAATTGCGCGGTTTGCCATCGACCTGTATGGCCTCGACAACGGCCGTGTCTTCGGTGTTGTCATAGCCGGTAAATTCGGTAGTTTTCTCTCGTGTGAATTCTGAATCTGCAATGTCTGCGGTTTTAAAGCTCGATGCGGCACGGGCCCGGTCTCGCTGTTGTTCCATCTCCTTGTTGAAGCCCTCCATATCCAGCTTCAGGCTACGTTCGCGTGCGATGTCGGCGGTAAGATCCACCGGAAAACCGAAGGTATCATAAAGTTGAAATATGGTTGACCCGGCAATGGTGTCACCACTGAGGTCATCGATATCCTGGTCCAGTATTTTCAATCCTTTTTCAAGGGTCTCAACAAAACGCTCTTCTTCCTGCCGCAGGACTTTTTCGATTTGCGACCTGTTTTTTGCCAACTCGGGATAGGCATCACCCATCTGGCCTATCAGCGGTTTCACCAGGCGATAGAAGAATACGTCCTTGGCGCCCAGTTGGTGGCCATGTCGAATCGCACGACGAATAATGCGCCGCAACACATATCCCCGGCCCTCATTCGACGGAAAAACACCATCTATAATCAGAAACGATGTCGAACGTATATGGTCTGCTATAACCTGCAGCGAGTGGCTCTGTAGATGCTTCCTTATATTAAGTATGGAGGCAGCGGATTTTATGAGGTTCTTGAATAAATCAATCTGGTAATTGCTCTGTACGCCCTGCTTTACCGCGGCCAGGCGCTCCAGCCCCATACCGGTATCGACCGACGGTTCAGGCAAATCGGTCATTTTTCCCTTAGCATCGCGGTTAAACTGCATAAACACCAGATTCCAGATTTCAACGTAGCGATCGCCATCTTCCTCTGATGTGCCCGGCGGCCCGCCGGTCACATCGGCGCCATGGTCATAGAATATTTCCGAGCAGGGTCCGCACGGGCCGGTATCGCCCATGGACCAGAAATTGTCTTTTTTACCCAGACGCGAGAAACGATCCGGACTGACCCCGATTTCCTTCAGCCAGATATCAGCCGCTTCGGCATCATCTTTGTAAACCGTTATCCAGAGTTTCTCTGGTGACAATTTCATTTCCTGTGTCAGGAACTCCCATGCGAACTGAATAGCGTCACGTTTGAAGTAGTCGCCGAAACTGAAGTTTCCGAGCATTTCAAAAAAGGTATGGTGACGCGCGGTATAGCCGACGTTCTCCAGATCATTGTGTTTTCCGCCGGCACGAACACAGCGCTGCGAACTCACCGCGCGGCGATACGGACGCTTTTCAATTCCGAGAAAGGTTTCCTTGAACTGCACCATACCGGCATTGGTAAACAGCAACGTCGGGTCGTTCGCAGGTACCAGGGAACTACTCGGCACCACCTCGTGACCATGCCGGGCAAAGTAATCCAGAAACTGTTTTCTTATTTCACTACTTTTCACTGTTCAATTTGAGCCTGGTTAACGTCATGTCTTCAGACAAGATCGTCATCTTTTAATACCGTGTGAATTTGTTCTGCTGTAAATCCCCGCGACTGCAAAAAACGCGCCTGGCGGGCGCGCTCTTTGTAGTCCCCTGGCAAATCATCGCCAAATTTCTGCTGCTTTACACGCGTTATCAGCGTCAGCCACTGCTCGCTTCGCTCGTCGAGCCATTGGTCAATGACAGAGTCGGCCACCCCTTTCTGACGCAAGTCATGTCGAATACGCACAGGCCCATGGCCCTGGTCACACCGAGTCTGCACAAGACTTTCGGTAAAACGCTGGTCCGAAAGCAGGCCATCATGTTCCAGATCATTCAAGGTCTGACTTGCTATGTCTTGCGGGCAACCCCGTTGCACCAGTTTTCTTTCCAGCTCCAGTTGACCGTGTTCGCGCCTTGCCAACAAATCCATCGCCCGCTTACGGGCCTTGGCATTGTCCCACTTTACTTCCTTGCCAGGTGCGGGCATTTACCTTCAGGCTTCGGCCCCCTCTGCCACCGGTTCTTCCACCACCGGTTTTTTCTTAACCGTATCATCTGCATCCAGTCCCACAGCCTTACGGATACGGGCCTCAATTTCAGCGGCCATGTCCGGGTGTTCCTTCAGAAAGATGCGTACATTGTCCTTGCCCTGGCCAATACGGTCTTTGTTGTAGCTGTACCAGGCGCCGGCTTTATCCACGATGCCATTGTCGACACCCAGGGTAATCAACTCGCCTTCTTTCGATATTCCTTCGTCATATAGAATATCAAATTCGCACTTTTTAAACGGTGGCGCCACCTTGTTCTTGACCACCTTGACCCGGGTTTCATTACCAGTAATCTCGTCACCCTTCTTGATGGCACCGATACGGCGTATATCCAGACGAACTGACGAATAGAATTTGAGCGCGTTTCCACCTGTGGTGGTCTCCGGGTTACCAAACATGACGCCAATCTTCATGCGAATCTGGTTAATAAAAATAACCAGCGTATTGGAACGTTTGATGTTTGCGGTAAGTTTTCGCAACGCTTGTGACATCAGCCGGGCTTGTAAACCCATGTGGCTGGCACCCATTTCACCTTCAATTTCCGCTTTCGGTGTTAGCGCAGCAACGGAGTCGATTACCACGACATCAACGGCACTGGAGCGTACCAGCATGTCAGTGATCTCCAGTGCTTGCTCACCGGTGTCCGGCTGCGAAACCAGCAGATCTTCCACGTTTACACCCAACTTATCCGCGTATATTGGATCCAGTGCGTGCTCGGCATCAATAAACGCGGCGGTACCGCCCAACTTTTGCGCCTCTGCGATTACCTGCAAAGTCAGTGTTGTTTTACCCGAAGACTCGGGACCGTAAATCTCGGCCACGCGGCCACGTGGCAAACCACCTATGCCGAGCGCGATATCGAGGCCAAGAGAGCCTGTCGGGACGACATCAATATTCTGGGAAACGTCTCCATCGCCCATGCGCATTACCGAACCCTTGCCAAACTGTTTTTCAATCTGGCCGAGTGCCGCTTTAAGTGCCTTTGCTTTGTCGCCTTCCATTTGTTACTCCTTGTTCCTGGTGGGTTTTCAGATCCAGTCCGTGGATCCACAATTTGTCTGGATATGTTTTGGATATCTCTTGAATATACTGGAGCGAATTATTTCACACCGACGGCAATGGGGCTATCCCTGAAAACCTTCAGAAACCTCTGAAAAATCGTAACTTTTTGATTAGCAAGGGAAGCTTTTATTCGAGCCAGAAACGAACACTCACTTCCCGATAAAGCCGGATAAACCCAGCAGCGCCGCTTCCACCGCCTGACGCCGGACCGCGGAACGGTCACCATCAAACTGGCGCCGCTCGGTTCGGGTCTCACGATCTTTACCGACCCAGGCAAACCACACGGTGCCCACCGGCTTTTCCTCGGTACCCCCGCCGGGCCCGGCTATTCCGGTAATCGCCAGGCTGACGTCGGCCCGGCTATGCGCCAATGCGCCTTCGGCCATCGCGCGCGCGGTCTGCTCACTAACTGCGCCAAAACGGGCCAGCACACCGGTACTGACACCCAGTAGTTCGCGCTTGGCCCCATTGGAGTAGGTGATGAAACCGCGATCATACCAGTGCGAGCTGCCGGGCACGGAGGTAACTACTTGTCCCACCCAGCCACCGGTGCAGGATTCCGCGGTCGCGAGCATCAAATTTCTGGATTTGAGCTCGTTGCCAATTTGTGTGGCCAGCTGCTCGATCTTCACTCGTAAAACTCCGTGCCGGTATGACCAGAAAAGAAATACCAGATTCTGTGCGCGAGATAAACAGGCAAAATCAGGCAGGCACCGCCGATGAACAGAACACAACCAGAGTCGGGTCGTGTTTTGTTCCATTTCTACTGGCAGATAACTACCGTTCTGCAGGCCCACCCCCGAGTGGGATCAAGCGCAAGCGATGTCCCCACTGATGAATACTGAGACCGACCGTGATCAGGAGAGCGCCGACCCAGACTTCTGCGCCAACTACTTCATTATTAAAGGTCTGCCCAAGTACCAGTGCCGTAACCGGCGTAATCAACGTCACCAGCGTTAGCGTTGCCACTGGTAACCGCTGCAGTAAAAACATATAGAGCGCAAACCCGAGGGTAGTACCGATCACCCCCAGGTAGATAATGGAACCCAGGGAGCGCTCAGGCAGTTCTGTAGGCCAGCGTTCGCCCACAATAAACCAGACAAGCAGGTATAGAAAAGAAGCAATCAACAAACCTCCAGCATTCGCCGCAATAGCGTGCAGATCCGCCCCAAGGCGTTTCACACCCACTCCGCTCAGGGAGAAAAGCAAAACAGCAAAAAGTATCCCGGCGATACCATATATCGCATCACCGCCAAGGTGAATCGCCGAATGAAACATCACCGAAAGTCCGCCGATACCAACCAACACACCGATAATTTTCACTGGCGTCAGGCTACGCTCATTCAGCCAGATCGCGGAAAAAATGCTCGTCAAAATGGGTGCGAGTGCAAACATCACCGATATGAATCCTGACGGGATAAACTGCGCCGACCAATAGACACTGAACATCGCACCGAAAATTCCGATAGACGATAGCGCATAAGTTTGCAAAGCCTCCTTGTGCAGCGGAATACGTACACGTATCAGGATTAGCACAATGAGTGTTAATGCGGTCCCCAGCAACATTCTGCTGGTAACACCAAACAGGAATCCGACGCCATCGCTGCTCCATTTCACGGCCAGCGGCGTGGTCGACCAGATAATTATTATTCCTAAGTACGCTGCGGGTATTAACATCTCTCAAACCATCCTGGCCAAATCATCTATTAGCAGTCAAAAAAGAAAAGGGCCTCAGAATCAGTTCTGTGGCCCTTTGGTGGAATTACTTCTGTTGCGACTTTAACTAAACTCGGTCGCCTCCGGGCCCATAACCTTGCATCATAACTGGACGCATCCAACCGGGGATCAGTCGAACGGCCCGCTGACGAATCAGCGCGTTATGCTTTACAAACAGTTTTTTGGACCACGATTTCATAGCAAGTTCATTTTGCGCACACCTGAAATTTGTGTCAAGCAGTTATCCATTTTATCGAACCAGGATCTGGTATCACACCGGACTACAGAACCCATACTGGAATTGCGGTCACTTGCCCGGATGGTGCTGCGACAATCAAGACGAATCAACGATACGATCACCTGCCCAAAAATAATATGGGTCAGAAACGGATTCTTCCAGCGAGTGCGGTTAGCGGAAACCAGGGCGGCGGAACTGCCACAACAAAAGTCGCCAGCAGGTTGCTCATCAGCGCTATCCGGGCTGCCATGAGAAGTCACCTCAGCGCTATCCGGGCTGCCATGAGAAGTCACCTCAAATCGGCTTAAACCCGGCC
>JBGMQT010000051.1:0-5906 GCA_048060695.1 Acidiferrobacterales bacterium | reverse complement strand
TCAGCGCTATCCGGGCTGCCATGAGAAGTCACCTCAAATCGGCTTAAACCCGGCCTTAGCGGCGTATTCCATCAATGACACGAGCACCCTGCCGATTGCCATTTCGAGCGTTCACCACCGGTCTTGGGTCTGACGCCAAACGTCACTGGTGCCGGGAAAACGTTCCTCAACGAATCAATTTTCAGCCGAAAAGTCCAACCCAATATTTTACTTATACTTTTATTATCAATAGGTTATGAGTATGGCACAGATCTTGGATAGTGAATATTACACATTTTCGAATATCCCAAAACGGGCATAGTTGAAGAGGGGAGCACGATGACCACAGTAGGCACAAAATACAAACCAGCTACGGGGGCACGCAAAACCTGGCTGGAACACATGAATACCTCTATCGGTTTTCTGTTACTGGCCGTTGTTGTCTCGTTTTCCGTATCCTCACCGGCCTCCGCCAAGAGCGTATCGCTGTCGCGCACCGGTCAAAGTATTGATAACGAACTTCAAAGTCTGGGCCTTTTCCCCGAGATGTTCGGTGCCGGACTGATCGCGTATAACAACGGGAACTACGGGCGGGCCCTGCGCATCTGGCGTCCCTTGGCCCAGGCTGGCCACTCGCTGGCACAATACAATCTTGGCATCGCCTATGCCCGTGGATTGAGCGTGGAGCGCAACATGCTTATCGCTACCTATTGGTGGGAGCGTTCTGCCCTGCAGGGACACCGTGATGCCTCTTATAATCTGGGCCTGGTTTATGCCCGCGGCGAAGACGAAATTGCGCAAAACATGGTCCAGGCGGCCCATTGGTGGCAGCAAGCAGCCATACGTGGCGATGCCATAGCCCAATTCAATCTGGGCATGATGTATGCCCGCGGTGAAGGTGTGAAACGGGATATAGAGACAGCGATCTATTGGTGGAAAGCGTCAGCTAATCAAGGATTCAATGGCGCAAAGAAGATGTTGGACCAGATAGCTACCAATTAGAAAATATATCAATATCCAGCTAAATGGTCTCGTGGCAGCGTCAGATCATTGACCCCGCCGATTTTGGTTTTACAATGTAAAGATGAAACCGGTGGACGTATTGATTCATATCCGCCAGCGCCTCGACGCCGGATCTAGCCACATCGTGGACGACTGCCTGCGAAAAATACCCGGTGTGGTTGCACCGTGGTTTACACCCCGTATGGAATCGCTCTCACTTGTCGTTGTTTATTATAATCCGAATGTGATAACTGCAACCGCTGTGCTCGCCGGGTTGCGTCGTCTTGGTTTTGACGCCAGCCTGATTGCAATCTAGAAAATTTCTAGTTTATTTCCCGTACCAGGCGGCAAGATATACTAATACTTGAAGCGCCAGCCCGGCGTAGATTCCCGCAATCACGTCGTCAACCATATTTCCAAATCCGTTGCGGTAACGGCGCTCCAACTGGCGTACAGGAAACGGCTTCCATATATCAAACAATCGAAACAGAAAAAATCCGGCTACAATCCATAGCCATCCTGGTGGCGCATAAAACATTGTTACCAGATACCCGACGAATTCATCCCAGACAATGCCGGAGTGATCATGCACACCGATGTCACGTTCGGTTCGATCACACATCCACACGCCAGCCAGAAACATAATGGCTACGATAACTGCATAAACAGGCCAACTGGTGTAATTAACCAGCAACAGATACAACGGGATTGCGGCCAGGGTTCCAAAAGTACCGGGTGCATAAGGTGCTGCGCCAGATCCCAGACCAAATGCGAGAAAATGGACCGGGTTTGACCACATACTCCTGGGTACTTTGTTTCTTTTTATCATTGAATTTTCGGTTCTATTGTTCCAGGACTATCACGCCAGTGCGTTCTTGAGGTGATCGCTAAACGTGGCCGAACCCCGACCTAGACGCTGGATATTGTTTATCGCCTTGCCAACGGGTAAATCGAGCGGCTGAACCCGGTCTTCATTAAAGTAACCAACCGTTCCTGACCACGGGTTCGGTGCGCCAGGCATATAAACCACGACCAAATTACCGGGCAAGCGTTCAACTTCAAATCCCATTTGTGAATAGTCATCCAGACGGACAAGGACAGGAGTAAAGCCTTCAGCCTCCTTCGCATTCGACGCCAACGTATCGGTAATACCTTTTACAAAGGCATATCCGGGAATGATATTCATCAACAAGGCACTGATTGAATTGCCCATTTTCTTTGCAAATGCACTTCTTGCCACCAGTCCTGCAAGAAAACAAAACACCAGAACCGCGAGAATAGCCAATACATTCACTACAGCGACACCCGCTACTGACTCTATAGGGATCACTTTATCCACCGGTTCAGCAACCACCATCATCAACTGCAGGGCCTTACCGATGATCGCTGCGACAATAACGAGAGGAACGAGAAATACTATGCCACCGATAATGGTAGTTTTAACAGGTTCAATTGAAATTTTCATAATAGACACAGTCCCTATATAAATAGACAAGATGATATTTTCTATCAAGCAAGAAATAAGCAGGCATTTCGGATAATGATAGGATGGTTACCAGTACTACAAGAAACTTTCAATGACAAAGATAGACAAGAACCCGACAACAAACCGTCCCCACCAATTTACTTCCGGTTCAGTTTTATAAGTCACCTTTTTACCGTTCTCTATGGTGACCCATTGGATATAATATTCTTCATAACCAAGATCACTTTTGCTGGCAGGCGTGGTTATAAGTTCAAGACGATAGGCCTTCTGCAGCAGTTTCTGGTCAAATTGCTTGGTGAACTCTTTTGCAAGCGGAACGCTCTCAAACAATACGCCCATCTCTGTATTGAGTTTGTAGGATCGCGGGTCCAGATTAAAAGATCCCACAAAAATATATTTCTGATCTACGCTGAAGGTCTTTGCATGCAAACTGGCCTTGTCGGAACCGCTCCAGCGTTTCTTTTGTTTTTCATTTTCCTTTTTCGGCCCGGGTGTAATTATTGATTTATATTCATAGAGCTCCACCCCGTATTTCAGCAGCCGAGTGCGGTAACGCATGTATCCCGCATGTACAACACCAACATCGTTTGCTGCCAAGGAGTTGGTGAGTATACGAACCCGAACACCCTGTTTGACGCGCTGTCCCAGAAATTTTGTAAATTCCTTACCGGGAACAAAATACGGCGAAACAATAAGTAATTCATTTTCCGCATGATCAAATATCTTAATCAGGTCCGGGCCCATATGAGTTGCCGCGGTGACTTCTGTGCCGGACGCCTTGCTCGGTGCATCGTACAATAGTACTGACCTGCCCCAGAAATAGTCATTCTCCTTGAGACGACCTCTTGTTAAAATATCGGATTCCCTGACAGCCTGCATATAACCACTCTCTCTCGCTTCATCGACATATTTTGTCAAACGTTTCCTCAGAATTGAAAAGTTTTCTTGCGTTACGGGTTGCCTGGATTTAAACGCCGATATCGGATATACCCACTCACTGTTCCAGTAGTCATCGAATACTTCCGAGACTTTGCCAACTATCGGTCCAATTGCGAGTACATCAAGATCGGCAAATGCGGATGCGCTGGTGGCGCCAAAATATTCGTTGCCGATGTTTCGCCCGCCCACAATGGTGGCCTGATTGTCAGCGGTCATGGATTTATTGTGCATACGGCGATTTACACGACTTAAATCCGTCATAAATCCAAAAACGCGACTGCCCCGGTTTGCAAAGGGATTGTATATACGAACTTCAATATTCTTGTGCAGATTCAACAGATTCAATCCCAGATCTTTGCCTGCGGTATCCAGGTCATCCAGCAGTAAACGTACACGTACGCCACGGTCCGCTGCTGCGATCAGGCGATCGTACAACAACCGTCCCGTTTTATCGAAGTGCCAGATGTAATACTGCACATCCAGCGTTTTCTCGGCAGCATCGGCCATTTTCATTCGCGCAACAAAGGCCTCCATGCCATCATTGAGCACATAAAATCCGGATTTCCCGGGATGTCTTTTGAGTACAGGTTCGACCTCAACACCAATACCCGTCTTTCCGGTATTCTTTACCACATAGGAAGGCACGCGCTGCACATCGGTCGGCAAGGAGGCGCAACCACCTACAAATAACATGGTAGACAGGACAATTAACGGGGTAGTGTTACACTGATATTTCAGGACCAGACCCTCCATGCATATTAAGTTGCCTAACCAGATAGTGTGCTGAAGCAGTATATGGCAGAAAATCTTTCATACGCAATTTCATACCGATAGCGTTTAGGTCACAATAAGAGCTGTATTTCTCTTACTGTCCGCATACAGAAGGACACGGAATGATTTATCTAAAGCGATACACTTCTGCTGGATTGGTTAGCCTGATATTTGTTTTTTCATTAGTCAGTTGCAGCGCTAAACCGGGTCCAGACGATCCAAGTGTGACCAATGCCAATTTTACGCAATGCACTGAGCCGCGCCCACAGATCTGTACACGTGAGTATCTTCCGGTGTGCGCCACATTGCTGGACGCCAGCCACAAAACCTACGCAACGGGCTGCACTGCGTGTTCAGATCCAGACACCGTGGGTTATGTTGCTGACCCCTGCCCCGGGTAAAAATAAACTACGCTCAACCAGCAGGTAAAATAATGGTAGATAAAATAATCCCGGGCATCGAAAAGCTTCTATTTAAACCACTTCGAAAACATATTTTCTACCACTGGCCCGACAGTGAAACCCACCATCCATGTCGGGCCAAAAGCATCGGGTTTATCGACATAGTAGTTAATCTCCATGCCCAATTTCCACGGTCTTCCATTCCAGATTACGGTTTTACCAAACGTCAGGTTAAGCGGGATCGTGCTCTCGTTGGTCACATGGTCAAAAGTCATGAGTGGCGCGGTACCAACGCTCCAACCGCCGCCCGGAAGATGGGTATAAATGAGTTGCAAGGTGGTGAGATTAACGTCTGCGGTGCCCGAGCCACCGACATCCCACTGGTGGTTGGGAAACGCGATGAGGACATTCTTTTTGCCTATTTTGCCTATGAGAAGCTCCGGCCCTAATGTCCAGCGATTTTTACTCAATTTGTTGTTGGTCGCGGTGGGAAGCGTTGATACCGCACCCACTGCCCACAGAAAGCCCGTTTTGGTCGTTCGGCCATAGGCCAGGTCAAAGGCGATGTCACCCAGACCGACTTCAGCATCGAAATACCCCGAACCACCATTGTAAACAGGTTGACCAAAGATCAATGGAAACGCCGGCCTGAAGAATATGACATCGCCATTATCCAAAGAGAACGGAAACGTCGGTTGAAACAATAACGTTGTACCGCTCTGGCCATTTGCATTCGGCAGGCTGCCTTCGTAAGTGCGGAACTGTAATTTAAAATTAAGGGTAGCCAGAGGCGCATTGGGGTTGGCCAGTTTGGCAGCCATCTCTTCCGCCGACGGTTTAACGGCGCCACCGCTGGCGGTGGTTGGGCTCTCTACCTTTAGTTTTTTATCGCCCGCTTTTCTGATCATTAGTACCATTTTCTCACCGGTGGTCAGGTTCGTGGCGCGATACAGGTCTTTGGTGGTTGTACTGCGCTCAAACTGGTAGCAGTAGTCATCTGCAGCAAGGCCAATGCAAACCTGGTCGTTTCCCTTTAGCTTCCAGGTTCGCTTGAACTTGGCGCCCCAGGCTTCCACCACACCGGTGCCGTCACTTTTATAGGTCGCCGTGGCGGTGACTTCGCCGTTAAGCGTAGCCTCCACCACCGTATCGCTGAAAAGCGAGGCTATTATTTTCGGGTCTTTAACTGCCTCCCAGGTACCCGCCTGCGCAGGAACACTGAGAAAAATTGCAAGAAAAACAAATTGACCAAGTAAAATCCTGATATAATTTGTATTCATCTCCTATCTCCAGAGAGTTATAACCAAAAAAGTTAACTGCTAGAACGC
>JBGMQT010000050.1:0-15053 GCA_048060695.1 Acidiferrobacterales bacterium | reverse complement strand
CGTATTCGGCATGCAGTTCACCAGCGATCACATTACGGCGAAAATCCACCGGAAAGGCGATCGTTTCCGCGCGCAAGCGTGTTAACTTTTCGCGCCGCTGAGCAATTTGCTCGTTTTCGTCGAGTTCTTTTTCACTGCTCATATTTATTATTTAATACAGTTAGTTATAGATTATTTCACGATTATACTTTAACTATAATCCACTCTTTAAACTGGCCTCAATGAACTGATCGAGGGCTCCGTCCAGCACCGCCTGGGTGTTTCCGGTTTCAACATTGGTGCGCAAGTCCTTAATACGCGACTGGTCCAGCACGTAGGAACGAATCTGGCTACCCCAACTGATGTCGGCCTTGGTGTCTTCCAGTTTTTGCTGTTCCTCGCGGCGCGATTGCATTTCGGCTTCGTACAGGCGTGACTTCAGCAGGCTCATGGCCGCGGCCTTGTTCTTGTGTTGCGACCGGTCACTTTGGCATTGAACCACAATTGAGGTCGGCAAGTGTGTGATTCGAACTGCCGAGTCAGTCTTGTTGACATGCTGACCACCGGCACCACTGGCGCGATAGGTATCAATGCGTAAGTCGGCCGGATTGATGTCAATTTCGACTGTATCGTCCATCTCGGGGTACACAAAAACGGATGCAAATGAGGTATGGCGACGGTTGCCAGAGTCAAACGGGGACTTGCGCACGAGGCGATGCACGCCTGTTTCTGTTCTGAGGTAGCCATAGGCATAGTCGCCATCAAGCCTGACCGTAGCGCTTTTGATACCTGCTACCTCGCCGGCAGAGATTTCCAGAATTTCAATCTTGAAACCATGACTCTCGCCCCACCGCAGGTACATGCGTAGTAGCATATTGGCCCAATCCTGGGCTTCAGTTCCCCCCGAACCGGACTGAATATCGACGAAGGCGTTGGCTTGATCCAGCTCTCCCGAGAACATGCGTCGAAATTCCAGTCCTTCCAGACGCTGTTTTATCGATTCAATGTCGGTGATCACGGATTCAATGGTGTCGTCGTCGCCCTCTTCGTCGGCGAGCTCGAGTAGCTCTCGTGCATCGGTGACACCACTGGCGATCTCATCGATGACATCGACCTCGTTTTCCAGCCGCGAGCGCTCACGGCCCAGTTCCTGGGCCCGCTGGGCATCATCCCAGACATCCGGCTGCTCCAGTTCGCGTTGGACTTCGGTCAGGCGTTCGCGCTTGGAATCGTAGTCAAAGATACCCCCTGAGGGTCTCGACACGTGATTTGAGGTCGTCCAGTTGGTGGGTAAGTTGGCCGGTTTCTTCCATCAAAAAAGCTCTAGTTTATATCTTCGTAATTGGCGACGACTGAATGCGGCGCAAGAATACCTGAATCAGGGTTTGATTACAGTATCAGACCGGTTTTTGCCGGATTTTCGCAGGCCCATGACGTCGGTCACCATGCGCCGCAGTTCCTTGAGCATAGTGGGCACCTCAAACTCCATTACGTGTTCGATGACCCACTTATTGTCAGTAGTTGCCATGGCCTCGAATACCTTTTCCCCCAGCACGCGCTTGAAGGCATACCCCGGTCCTTCGGTGTCGTCATAGCTGCATTCGGCATAACTGGCAAAACGCGCATTGAGCGTGGCAACAAATGGAGTTCCATAGTCACCTTCGCCATTGATCTCTTCCTGGTTGGCCTGCATGGTACGTACCAGGTTATGCGCCATCTCGTTGACAAAACGACCACGTTCATCGTCATCAAGGTGGCCATAGACCATGCGGTCAGCGACTTGCATCAGGAACGCGATAACTTCGGTAATCACACCCATCACCTGTTCGTCACGGGTATAGGTAAACCCTTCCTTGTCCATGTGCCGGAAGGTTTCCTGCGCCAGCTTCCAGATGTTGAAGGCAATAATGCCCGCCAGATCTTCAACCGTTTTGGCTTGGCTGGACCCTTCAATATTGCGGCGGCTGCGCCGGGAGCGATGCCACTTGGTTTTGAGTCTTACTGCCATAATTCAGGTCTAATGGGGTCTTTTTCACCATCGCGAATAGTATTACACGCCGGTGGATTGTGACCAGTTAAAATGCACTATGTTCCGTGGCAGAATCCACACTATTTCTGCCCTCTTCGAGCCGCTGAAATTGAATTCTTCGGTGTTAGACTTCAGCTGATGCCAAATTCCAAACCTTCTGCGGAACTCGACAATCTGACTGCAACGGTGCAGCGGAATTGCCACGTCTCGGATGCTCTTTACGCCGGTAACTATACGATGTGTGTATTTCTGCTGAAGATGCGCGAGTACTATCGATGGGAACAAGGTATCGCACTTACCGGGGAACTTGATCGTGAGTCAGTCGGTGACTGGCTGGTGGAACGAGAGCGCACCTGGGATCGCATTGAAAATGAAGACTTTGAGCCTTTGCCGGCGCATGATGGTGACAGCATAAATGCCTTTGACACCAACGCGGTCAATGGGCAGTTGTTATCAAAAAAGTATGTCTATAGCAGTGGCAAGGGGCTCTACAATAAACCGCATTTTTTTATCGGTGACCTCGAAAAACGGGACACGATCGGGGACATCACCATATTGATTTCGGGTCGCGAGTACGCCCGTGACCTGGTGGCACCGCCTTCCATGTACCGTGATAAAATCGTATTCGTTCGCAAGGAATCGCTGCGCCGTTATTTATGGGAACGAATCGAAGAGTGGCGATTTCACAAGGGCAAAGACCAGCACCCGATAGGCCGGTCACTCGACAGTTATGGTAGCCGCCGTGATCTGGAACGCGTGCTTGACGAGATGACTGACAATGAAACCGGGTCCCTGATTCTTCACGAGGTGGGTGAAGCCAGGGCCGGTGAGCTGCTCGGGCCAAAATGGGAAGAAATGCTGGCGACATTCCCACGCACCAAATTCGAGTTTCAGGCCCGCGCAGTGCGTGATCTGCTGGCCGACTCCCTGGTCACCTTGCCGGCACTGCTTGAGCAGAAAAATGACCCTTCCCTGCACGTCTACTTTGCGAATCTGGGTGGCATGCGTAAACACCTGGCGCCGGGACTGGGAGCAGCCTATCAACAATGGAATGAAACCGGAAATTATGCCCCCATTTACGAATCAGCCAGGCAGGGTCAGGAGTATTGGCTGCTCAAGGCACTGTCAGTGCTCGAGGATTATTGCAATCGCGGTTCCGATGCCCGCGGTGACATGGAAACCATGCTGGAACAGGCCGCAATCTAACAATTAGTAATAGGTGCCAATCAGGAACAAAGTATGTCTGATGAAATGAACATGGATCTTTCCAGCGGTATCGCCGCCTTTGAAGCCAAACACTTTACCAATGCGGCGAATCTGTTGGCACCACTCGCCGATGCCGGCAACGCCGAGGCACAATATCGAATGGCAATTATGTGTCAGAACGGTCTCGGTCGAGCCGAAAACTCGGCCGATGCATACAAGTGGATGCAACGCGCTGCCAACCAACATCATGCCTATGCCCAACACGGATTGGGATTCATGTACATGCAGGGCGAATGTATTGATCAAGACGAGGCCGAAGCCATCAAGTGGCTGACTCTTGCAGCCGAACAAGGTTTGTCCGGCTCTGCCATGACCCTGGGTACGATGTATGAACTAGGACAGGGTGTAGAAAAAAACGATGTCGAGGCAAAACGATGGTACAGGCTCGCAGAAGAAAGTAATTAACCTAGTGAAGAAAAAGCGACACCCCGCCAAATAATATCACCCACGACACGACACGGCGGAACCAGGCTTCATTCACTTTGAAATGCAGATGGTTGGCAAACCATAACGTCACTGCCAACACCGGTGCTGACCACAGCATGGCGCGAGCAATGTCGTCGTTGATGGTGTCGTTAATACCGTACCCGCCAACGCGAACCAGATTCAGCACCAGGAAAAACGCCAGAGCATTATTTCGGATAACGGTCTTGTTGTCGAAGGTCGCCAACAGGCGTGTCATTGCAATCGGTCCACTAATGCCAAATAGACCCTGCGATACACCGGCAATCGTATCCAGCGACCTCGCCACAAGTGGTTTAATCTTCATTCGCCCCGGTGTGGCGACAAGATAGATTCCAAATGCCGTGATTGCACCGGCAAGCAATACTCTGAAATCGTCCGGTGAAAAATAATAGAACAGCGCGAGTCCGGCAAGTGCGCCAACCGCAGCAAAACCCAGCATATTCAGCAATACGTTTCGATTAACATGTCCGGGCGTACGATATAGTCCAATCGTGGCAACAAGTATTTGTGGCAAGACCGAATAAATAACGAGTGTCTGGGCGTCGAGAAAGAAACTCATGACCATGACCATCAGGATGGTGCCTGCCAAACCGAAAACAATTTCGAAACTGTAACTAACGACGCTTGCCAGCGTCAACAGGATGATCAGCTCGTTAGTCACATCGGGCTACGCAAATACGACCCAGGTGGTGGCGATGTATTTGGTGCCATTTTTCACGGTGACTGCGCGATGCTCGTGGGTCCAGAACGGTGGGAACAATACCAGCGTGCCCTCTTTTGGTTTGACCTTGATATCCTGATACAGGAACTCGGTTTCGCCGCCGGGCTCGTCGACATCATTAGGATATACCAAAGAGCGACCAGTTGACGGTCGGCAAAATCGTGGCTGCCACCATCAATATGCCAGTGATAATATTCACCGGTCTGGTAGCGTTGCATGTTGTAGCCGATATCCCGGAACGGGACTTTGAAGAAGGGGTACCTGTTTCGAAACCCGCGAATGGCCAGCCCGAGTGAGCGGTGTAGTAAACCGTCGATATCTTTCCAGTCGGCATTACCGCTAATAGCAAGATCCGTGGTTTTCTTGATCGATTGATCTTTCGATGCCTGTTGGCCAATCCGCCCCTCATAGTGCTGGTCGGTTCTGGCCTCAAACCGGCGCACCATTTCCTGGCATACATCGGAAGGCAAGGCTCCCTTGATCTCGAATATAAAGCTGTTGGGTTCTAGTTCGTTGATCTCGTAGGGATCAACCCGGGTACTAATTTGATCACTCATAGCGACACCGTATCACCATGCATCAGGAAGCCGAAAAAAAGCAGACGCTTATGGTCTGCTTTTTTCCGAGATCGAGAACCTTTCGAACTGGGTCAGGAAGACCAGCTGGAGAATCCGTCAGTCTTTTGTTCTTCGCCATCCTTGTAGCCTGCTTCGTAGGCGTCGTTGACGCGCTGTTCTTCACGTTTTGGGTTGTGAAGAAAGCCGCAGGCCCAACCGTTGATATACTCACGGTCAATGCCTTTCTTTTCCATGGTGTCGATGGTTTCGTAGTAAGTCTTGTTCATTTAATACCGCTCCAAATTTTAATCTGGGTAGCCCCGAAATCCAGTACATTAGAGGGCGCTTATACTAGCCGAGTCGTCTCCGATTTCAAAGTCCAAATACCAGTTTTTTGTGGTCTAAAAAGCGGACTTGGTTAGTCATTATTTTTCCCACCAGAACGTTGTATTTATCTTTTATTACAGAGAGTTACGTCACTTTCCTGATGTCGAAAACGGCTGACACAAAGTATTTCCACCCCATTTTAACTCAACACCGCCGCAGGACCAATTCGCTTTCTCCGTTTTGCCCCGCATAATAAGACGCACGGTGCGAATCAAAATATGGAAGCAAAATTGCAATGATGTTACAGCTCGAACGAGTACTCAAACCCGAACAACTGGAAAACGTGCGCCGCACCCTGGCGCGGGCCGAATTTGTCAATGGCAAACTATCTGCGGGTAAGACGGCCAGCGCTGTAAAAAACAACGAAGAGCTCAAGACAACGGCCCAGTTGATGGAGCTACTGAACAATGAAGTTATGGGCAGCCTCGTGTCACATCCGATTTACCAGGCAGGCGCCCTGCCCCAGCGTGTCGCCAGCCCCTTTTATGCCCGCTATACCCCCGGCATGTTTTACGGTGACCACGTTGACGATCCGGTGATGGGAATTGAAGGACAACACTATCGATCTGACATATCAATCACGGTGTTTTTGAATGATCCCGAAGAATACGAAGGGGGTGAGCTCGTGATAAACAGCAGCTATGGTCAAAACAAAGTCAAACTCGCCGCGGGCGATGCGGTAATGTACCCCTCCTCCAGCCTGCACCACGTGACAGAAGTTACCAAAGGAGAGCGGCTGGTGGCGGTCACCTGGGTACAGAGCATGGTGCGCCACCCCGCGCAGCGCGAATTACTTTATACGCTGTATCAGGCGAAGGAAAAGTTACTGGAATCGGCGCCGAATGAAGAGATCTCGAATCAGGTCAATACTGCTTATGTAAACCTGATGCGTATGTGGGTTGATATTTAATTCAAAAATACTGGCCCGGCAGTGCTTTAGTAGGGTGTGCTATCTTTGTGGAAAAATTTCCATTTGTCATTTACAAACGAGGCTTGGAGATCGTCGTCGGGATAGGTCACTTCTTCTCCCGGCGTTCTATCACCAATTTCGAGATAAACAACTTCCTCTGCGGTTTCGTTGATCAAATTATGAGCGTTGCTGGTACCTGCCCTGAAGCCGGCGCACATACCCGGAGAAAGCCGGGTTCGACCTTCATCGGTTAGCAGGGTGGGTGACCCGGACAAAATATAAATAAATTCGTCTTGTCTGGCGTGGGCATGACGAAGGGCAGAAACTGCATCTGGAGCCAAACGTGTCAGGTTAACGCCAAAATTCTCGAGACCAAACAGATCACCAAGCCTGCATTTCTCCCTGCCTGCCATTCGCATCGCGAATGGCTCTGGATATACCGAGGCCTTGGTGTGCGCCGGTGTTTCGGCAGCGACAATGGCAACCGGGCCCTTCTTATCTGGCATGAGTGCCTCCTAAATTAGAATAGAGAAAACATGGAATTGCGAGTTATCCAGATAGAAAGGAAGAGGTATGCATAATAAACCCCAAGCGGGGCCCTACTTCCCTGTCGCAATCAAATGACTGGAATCTGTAATCCACTCACTCCAGCTGCCGGCATACAAACGCGCGCCTTTGAGACCGGCGATTTCCATAGCAATTAAATTGTGACAGGCCGTAACACCGGAACCGCACATCATCACCACCCGACTGGCTTCTTTTTCGCCGAGAATATTGCCGTATAACCCAACCATCTCATGCTTCGACATGAAGGTACCATCAATATCAAGATTGTCTTCAAACGGTAGATTAATCGCGCCCGGTATATGGCCCGCGACCTTGTCGAGCGGTTCGACTTCGCCAGTGAATCGTTCCTCTGCCCTGGCATCGATGATGACGTTATCACCACTGGTGACAACGGATTCCATTGCTGGCATATCAATGACCATCTCGGTTCTCAATGCAGGAATAAACTCTCTTTGCGAGAACGCCGGTGTATCCGGAGTCATTGGCATTTTCTTGCGTACCCACGCCGGCAGGCCACCGTCGAGCAACGCGACTTTGCCGTGCCCCAGCCAACGCAATAACCACCATAGACGACTGGCCATGGCGCCGAAGGTATCGTCATACGCGACGACCTGAGTGTTGTTGTCGATGCCCAACGCACCAAGCTTCCTTGCCAGCACGTCCGGGTCTGGCAAGGGGTGTCGCCCGGTTTTTTCCGTTACCGGTGCCGCCAGATCGTCATCGAGGTGTAAATAACGCGCGCGCGGGATATGACTCTCTTCATACAGAGACCGCCCGGCATCGGGGGCGGTAAGCGTAAATCGACAATCAACCACGACCCAGTTGTCATCATCAATATGGTCGTTCAGGTCTTCGGCGCTGATTACGGTTGTGTAAACCATCGGTCCAGAAATAATCAGGGCGGCCAGAAGAAATCTCTAGCCGCCCGGTTTGTTGATTGACACCAATCGAAGTCGATTAGTAACCGCCCTTACGACGCGACTCTGGCAGGCCAGCGATACGACCACCCTGCTTGCTCGGGTCTTTCGGGAACAAATCGTAGATATCTTTCTGAGCCAGTTTCTGACCCCATTTCGCCGTCATTGCTTTCACGATATTGCGCGTATTGGGCTGGTTCTGGCTGTTAGTCAGATACTCTTCGCGCAAATAGTTCATCAGATCCCAGTGCCTGTCAGTCAGCTCGACACCTTCCTGTTCAGCGATTTGCCTGGCCAGGTCTTCGCTCCAGTCTTCAATATTAACCAGATAGCCGTTGGCTGTGGTTTCGACGGTCTTGCCATTAGTTTCCAGCGACATAACGATCAGTCCTTATTTCCAGTTTGTTAAATTGTAATTGTTTCAACTCGCACCATCGGCATTTGATTCGCCGATCGTTTTTATATCCTTGTGTGGGATAAAAATTCCGCATCCTAGATAACGGTGCTGGCCGAGACCGGTCTGCTGCAACAGTAGCGAGTCTTCCGGTGCCAGATCCGCGAGCATCAGGCTGCGGGTGCGAAGTTTATCATCCGGCGTATGGATGGTCTTGCTTATTCCACACATCATTTTACGGGGCCGAATAGAAAGATCCTTGAGCTGTCTGGCGATACCCACCAAAAACGCCTCTTCATCTTCGTCATTTTCTGTGACCATATAGCGTGCGTAAATAGCACTAAAAGGGGTCAACTCCCGTGTTGACGATTCGCCTACCTCAAGCTGATGGCCACCAATGTCCAGCACCCTGCCAACAAGAGACAGGGTTTGTTCAACCCTGTTCCGGGGAATACGTAATATCAGACGAGTGCGCCGCGAAGGGAACATCAGCTCGTCCGGTTCCTCCGGGCGCATCCAGCCATTACCGGAATCTGCAACATGAATGCTGTGCACAGCAGCTCTTGCTTCATCCCGAAACCACGGCAGGATCTTAAGAATGGCGTGACCCAATGCGTGGCTGTGATCGACCGGGATCGACTTACACTGAAAACGAAAAACAATATCTACCACCTCACCCGCGGTGGTCTGTGATTGGCTATCGTTATCTTCTTCCCAGTACATGATTATTTTGTCTGGTCAGGCGACCGGTAATTCTTCCTGCAGATTTTCACGACTAAACCACCACTCATCCTGCACCATCACGTCGACAATATTGCGCAGACGTATCAGGAACTTGTCCGGATCATCCAGCTCCATTCGGGTAAACCAGGCATCAAATTTATCCTGTGAGCTCACATCACTATGACGTCGCGCTACAGCACCGATAAGATTATTGGTAAAAAACAGAAGGTCGTCCTTTTGCTTGCCCTCGGCGCGCATATCAACGATATAGTGCGCGGTGACAGCCGCAACTGCTGCCCCGTCGGAATCGTCCGGTGTTTCGTCAACAACGTTCTGCAGTATTGCCACCGTCAATTCCGGGTCCATCGGGAAGGTCACACTCAGCCAGATGGCCTGACCGAGCGCGGCCAGTGCATCTGATTGATCGGAATGAAACATAGCCAGGCAGGCCAATGCTGCCTGCTCCCACTTCTGCTGTTCCAGTAACGGATCCAGTGCAGTGCGCGCCAGGCCCCAGGCCTCCTCGCCGCGATCCAGATCGACCAGGATTGCGGCCATGTCAATTTGCAGCTGCGCTTTCTCTATGGCTTTTTCCGGGTCCAGCTCACGGATGCGATCTTGCAATGCCTCCAGACGCGACTCCAGCAAAGCGGTCGAGGAAATCGCGTCTTCGGCGCCATCGGCGTCGTTCTTGCCAATATCGTCGTTTAGGTATTTCATCAATTAGTACGCATTATGGGTAATGGAATGGATACCGACAAAAGCCCCTTCAAGCTTGTCTTCCCAATCCGGTGGTGTATCCGGATAAGTTGGTTTCACGTCAATTTTAAAATGAATCTCGTTGGGCGCACGCTGAGTGACCACCTTTAGCAGTTCTTCAAAGGTATCCAGTTCCGCGTTCTGAATCATCACTTCACTTAGATACAACATAATCAGCTCTCCGGCTCCAGCGTTCGTTGCCAGCGTGTATTGGCAATACGATCATAATAACGCGCGCGGAACACCAACCGCTGTTGGGTCCCGTCATCACTGTCTTCAAACTCAGATCGGTTGTGCAATACGTTGTTGCAAACCAGTCCCTGACCCGCGGCAAGACTGTTTTGCATCAGGTAACCAGATCCTGAACTCAATATTTTCTCAATAAATCTGACGGCCTGCCGCGTGATCTCATCGTCTTTCCATTCGATGCTACGAGTTCGTGCCGTATACCGCATATGGAGGTCCCCTGTAACAGGATCAATAGAGAATACAGGTCCACAACGCGCTTCGCGGATTTCCTGGCCGGTCTCCATGTTGGCTGGAATGGTCATGGCATCGGGTTGCATCAGCGCCTCTACATACTCGGGATTGGCATCGCGGAGCAAAATATAGGCAATTTCCGCATCCATCAGCGAATTCTCACCCCCCAGTACGGCGGGTCGTACACAGTGCAGCAACATGGCGCGAATCCGGTGTTGCGACAAGTTGTAGTAACCATCGGTATGCCACAACAGCCTGCGATTTGAATAAGGGATATAACCACGGCCGGACTTGCCCTCGACCACGGCAAGCGATGTAATACCATCCTCATCCGCCAGCATATTGGGGTCGAGACGGGTCAGCCCCAGAGCCGTACCAATGTTTCGCAGGATCGATCTGTCTTCATTCTCCCCTTCAGCAGTGACATACACCGCCATATTGTAACGGCTGCAGATACGCGAAAGTTCGGCGATTTCCGCCGTCGAGGGTCTAGGCGCGTCTTTGATCTCCACCGTCAGTGTATCTATCGACGCTGGATAATTTTCCAGTTTTTTCTCCCGCCAATGTTCGTAGGTCACGTCTTCGCGTAGCGAGAACGGGCTAACGGTTTCCTTGCCCGTTGGAGCTGAATTTGTTGGCATTGGGCCTGCAGGTCTCATCAGCGCATCAATCTCCACATCACTACCGGGTCGAGCGACACCGTAGCTTCCCACTCTTATATACAGTTGACATAGCGCAATTCGATTCCCGGTCAATTGACTCAAGTATTTTCAACGCGTCGGCACTCTATGGGAAAACACTTTTCAAAAAAAGCCCCCCAAGGGGAGGGACGCAAAAATATCCTAACTTGGGCAAATTATATGATGTTAATTCAGGAGTCACGCCATATCCTCTTGATTAATTGAGGTATATAAAAAACCACCCTCTTGAACAACCTTATATTTATCAAGTTAACATATCCCTTTTGGGAGGGGTGCCTGTCCCCCCAAAGAAAGATTTTGTTGCTGCCGCCACCTGTCTAGACTTGCGCCTGTTATTGAATACGACGGGTTTATAACAACCACTGGAAGCGCGCGGTTAATAGCAGTAATATGCGCTCCCGCCGAGTTGCACCAAGCCTGTCAAAACTCAGGCCTGCCACCAAGTAACAACAAGGTAAGGCGATTGAATACCGAATTCAGAATGGAGGTATCACATAATGCCTAAAGACCCGAAGCGTCATTCCACCTATCTCCCTCCGATGGAGGAGAAGAAATCAAGTAAACCGTTCCACAAAACACCTAACCTCGACCAACTCGAGAGCGGCCCGTGGCCAAGTTTTGTCACCGGTCTGAAACGCCTGGCGATGAACAAGGAACACGGCGATATGATGGTTGACCTGCTGGGTCAGCTGGAACACTCCTACAAGACGCGTCTGGGTTACTGGAAAGGCGGCACCGTTTCCGTCTTCGGTTACGGCGGCGGCATCATCCCGCGTTTCACCGAGCTAATGGACAAAAAGGGCGAACCGATGTTCCCCGAGTGTAAAGAATTTCACACCCTGCGCGTTGTACCCCCGGCAGGCAACCACTACACCACCGACATGCTGCGTCAGCTGTCCAGTTCCTGGGACAAGTACGGTTCCGGTCTCATCGCTTTCCATGGCCAAACCGGTAACATCATGTTCATCGGTACTACATCAGAAAACACGCAACACTTCTTTGACGAGATTAACGGATACGGTTGGGATCTTGGTGGCGCCGGCCCCTGTGTCCGTACCGGCATGTCCTGTGTGGGCGCGGCTCGATGCGAACAGTCTTGTGCCAACGAACAAAAGATTCATCGTTTGCTGGTAAACCAGTTCCTTGACGACATGCACCGTCCGGCCCTGCCTTACAAATTCAAGTTCAAGATCTCCGGTTGCCCCAACGATTGCCAGAACGCGATTCACCGTTCTGATTTTGCTGTAATTGGCACCTGGCGTGATGACATGAAGGTCAACCAGGATGAAGTGAAGAAATTTGTTGGCGACAAGGGTCGCAAATACGTTATCGATAACGTGATCAGCCGTTGCCCGACCAACGCCCTGTCGCTGAACGATGACGACAGTCTCGACGTTGATAATCGCAACTGCGTGCGTTGCATGCATTGCATTAACGTCATGACCAAGGCCCTGAGCCCGGGTGATGACCATGGCGTCACCATACTCATCGGTGGCAAACGCACCCTGAAGATTGGCGATACCATGGGCACCGTAATCGTTCCGTTCATGAAGCTGGAATCGGAAGAAGATTACCAGGGCCTGGTTGAGATGGCTGAAAATACCATCGACTTCTTTGCCGAGAATGCATTGGAGCACGAGCGTACTGGTGAAATGATCGAGCGAATCGGTCTGGTTAACTTCCTTGAAGGCATTGGCGTCGATGTTGATCCCAATATGGTCAACCATCCGCGTGAAGGCTCATACGTCCGTATGGATGACTGGGATGCGGAAGTCGAAAAGTGGAATCAGCGCAAAGCCAAAGCCGCAGGTTAAGTAGAACACACGGTAAGGCCTGCCCCTTTTGGAGCAGGCCTTCTTTTAAGCAAACGCTTTATCAGAATTAAGGTTATTACTGGAGATAAACATGGCAGACACTCCTCGTCATCCCATAGAGAGCGGCACCCCGGATCCGTTCCAGTACATGCACCCGATTTTTATCAAGAACTTCGGTGCCTGGTCCTATCACGATCGTCCGCGTGCGGGTGTACTACATCACGTTGCCAAAAGCGGTGACGAAGTCTGGACCATCCGAGTCGGCACCCAGCGCCAGCTTGGTCCTTACGAAATTAATCTGCTGTGTGACATCGTCGACAAATTTGCCGATGGACATGTGCATTTCACCATCCGCTCCAATTTCGAGGTGATGGTGACCGACGAATCCAAAGTCGAACCTCTCATTCAGGCGTTCGAGGATGCGGGTTACCCCATCGGCGGCACTGGTCCTTCAGTCACCATGATTTCTCACACCCAGGGCTGGTTGCACTGCGACATTCCCGGCACCGATGCATCAGGTGTCGTGAAAGCACTGATGGACGAACTTCATGAAGAGTTCACTAATGAACGCATGCCCAATCGTGTACACATCACTACTTCCTGCTGCCAGATCAATTGCGGTGGTCAGGGCGATATTGCTATTAACGTGCAACACACCAAGCCACCCAAGATTAATCACGATCTCGTTGCGAATGCCTGCGAGCGTCCTACCGTTGTGGCTCGCTGCCCCGTCGCTGCGATTCGTCCAGCCATTGTTAATGGCAAGCCATCACTGGAAGTTGATGAAAAGAAATGTATCTGCTGTGGTGCCTGCTTCCCGCCGTGCCCGCCGATGCAGATCAACGATCCCGAACACTCCAAACTATCTATCTGGGTAGGCGGTAAACATTCCAATGCTCGCAGCAAACCCAGTTTCCACAAACTGGTGGCTGCTGGCCTGCCAAACAATGCACCACGTTGGCCCGAAGTTGCCGAGATGGTCAAAAATATCCTCCGGATATACAAGGAAGACGCCCGTGACTGGGAACGTGTTGGCGACTGGATTGACCGTATTGGCTGGCCGCGTTTCTTCGAGCTGACCGAACTGCCGTTTACCAAGTACCACATTGATAACTGGCGTGGATCTCGTCGTACGCTGAATGCGTCGACACACATCCGCTTCTAGATCGTCGATAAGAAATCAGAGGAAGTTCCAGATGAAGTTCAGCATCGCAATTCATGAGGGTCCTTATACCCACGAGGCCAGTGACACGGCGTACAATTTTATTACGGCCGCGCTGGAGAAAGGACACGAAATATACCGCGTGTTCTTCTACCACGATGGCGTAAACAATGGCACGCGTCTGGCAACGCCGCCACAGGACGACCGCAATATCGTAACGCGCTGGTCCGAACTGGCGGAGAAACACAACATGGACATGGTTGTCTGTGTCGCCGCTGCCCAGCGCCGCGGTATTACGGATGCCGACGAAGCCAAGCGGAATGGAAAGGATGCTGACAATATTGCTCCCGGTTTCCGTATCTCCGGCCTGGGACAATTGATTGAAGCCTGCATTCAATCGGATCGTCACCTGACATTTGGCGACTAATCCGGAATTGAGGATAGAAAATGAATGACGAGATAACAGAAGAAGGCGGCGTAATTAAAAAGTTCATGTTTGTGAACCGCACTGCGCCCTACGGTACCGTTTATGCACTGGAGTCACTGGAAGTGGTACTGATCAGCGCCGCGTTCGAACAGGATGCCTGCATTTTGTTCGCGGACGATGGCGTGTTTCAACTGAAAAAGGGCCAGAACACCGACGCACTCGGCATGAAAAACTTCTCGCCCACTTATCGTGCACTGGAAATGTATGACGTGGAAAAGCTCTACGTTGATAAAGAGTCCATGGATGCCCGTGGATTGACCGAAGACGATCTCATTGTTGATGTTGAAGTGAAAACTACTGCTGAAATTACATCAATGATGGAAGACATGGACATGGTCCTGAACTACTAGGGGGTTTATTAAATGCTACACACGATAAACAAGTCACCTTATACAAAGAACTCCCTGGATATCTGCTTGCGGATGGCCAAGGAAGGGAGCGCGATTTTGCTGATCGAAGACGGCGTCTATGCCGCACTCACCGGCAGTGAAGTCACATCTAAAGTTGAAGCGGCCATGAAGAAACATGCTTTCTATGCCCTTGGAGCGGATCTGGATGCTCGTGGCGTCCAGGATCGGGTCATCGATGGCATTAAGGTGGTCGATTATGCGGGCTTTGTAGACCTGACAACCGAAAACTCGGGTGTCCAGTCCTGGCTCTGATTTACACAGATTTATTTTTGAACAGGAGTAAAACCAAATGGCAACGATTGACGTAGCTGGCAAGAGTATCGAG
>JBGMQT010000049.1:0-15385 GCA_048060695.1 Acidiferrobacterales bacterium | reverse complement strand
GACGTGGGGTTTGGTGCGTTCGTATTTTTCCTTGGACATCTTGTTTGCCTCTTTAGGGGGTGCCTATTGTCTAGCTTGCTTTCCGGATTACGGTTTCAGCAACACTATTGGGTGCCGCTGCATATTTCTTGAATTCCATCGAGTAGTTCGCACGCCCTTGCGTTGCTGATCGCATGGCAGTGGCATAACCGAACATTTCGGCCAACGGCACTTCGGCACGAATCACCTTTCCTGCCGGTACATCTTCCATACCCATGATTACACCACGGCGTGAATTCAGGTCACCGTTAACGCTACCCATATAGTCTTCCGGTGTGACCACTTCCACTGCCATGATGGGTTCCAGCACAACGGGTTTGGCCCGGTTGGCGGCTTCACGGAAACACATGGAAGCGGCCATCTTGAAGGCGTTTTCTGAAGAGTCGACTTCGTGATAGGAGCCGTCATAAAGCGTGACCTTGACATCCACCACCGGGAACCCGGCCTGAATACCTCGCTCCATAGCCTCAACGATACCCTTCTGAACGGCCGGGATATATTCGCGCGGCACCACACCGCCCTTGATCTTGTCGACAAACTCGAAACCGGCACCCGGCTCCTGTGGTTCCAGGCGCAGCTCGACATCACCGAATTGACCGCGACCACCGGATTGCTTGGCAAACTTGTGACGATGCTCAACAGTGTCGCGGATGGTTTCACGATAGGCTACCTGTGGTGCGCCGACATTGGCCTCGACACCAAACTCACGCCGCATGCGATCAATTATAATGTCCAGATGCAACTCGCCCATCCCGGAAATAATGGTCTGACCGGATTCTTCGTCGGTTTTCACGCGAAACGACGGATCTTCCTGCGCCAGACGCGACAGAGCGACGCCCATCTTCTCCTGGTCGACTTTGGTTTTAGGTTCGACAGCCTGGGCAATTACCGGCTCCGGGAATTCCATACGCTCCAGGGTGATAATGGCGCGGGGGTCACACAAGGTATCACCGGTGGTGATGTCCTTGATGCCCACCGCAGCGGCAATATCGCCGGCGCGCACTTCTTTAATCTCTTCTCTGGAGTTCGCGTGCATTTGCAGGATACGGCCAATACGTTCTTTTTTCTGGCGCACGACGTTGTATACCGTGTCGCCGGATTTCATCACGCCGGAGTAAACACGGAAGAACACCAGCTGACCGACAAAGGGGTCGGTAGCGATCTTGAACGCCAAAGCCGCAAACGGCTCGTCGTCAGATGACGGACGGTCGGCCTCGGTTTCGTCCTTGTCGTCGAGAATACCCTTGATCGCAGGCACATCGAGCGGCGACGGCATGAGTTCGACAACGGCATCCAGCATGGCTTGTACGCCCTTGTTTTTGAAGGCGGAACCGCAGAGCACGCACACGATCTCGTTGTCGATGGTGCGTTTGCGCAACCCCTTCCAGATTTCTTGCTGTGACAGGTCGCCTTCTTCGAGGTATTTGTCCATCAGCTCTTCAGAGCTTTCGGCGGCGGCCTCAACCATCTGCTCGCGCAGTTCGGTGGCCTGGTCCTGAATGTCGGCCGGGATGTCTCTTTCTTCAAAGGTGACACCCATGTCGTCTTCATTCCAGAAGATGGCCTTCATCTTGACCAGGTTGATAATGCCCTTGAAATCCTCTTCGGCACCGATATTCAGTTGAATCGGCACCGGGTTAGCGCCCAGACGCTCTTTCAGCTGACCGGCCACGCGCAGGAAATCGGCGCCGGCGCGGTCCATCTTGTTGACGAAGGCCATGCGCGGCACGCCGTATCTATTGGCCTGACGCCACACGGTCTCGGACTGGGGCTCGACGCCACCGACCGCACAAAATACGGCGACGGCGCCGTCAAGCACACGCAACGAACGTTCCACCTCGATGGTGAAGTCCACATGGCCCGGGGTGTCAATAATATTAATACGATGTTCGGGATACTGTTGCGCCATGCCCTTCCAGAAGCAGGTTGTGGCCGCAGAGGTAATGGTGATTCCCCGTTCCTGTTCCTGCTCCATCCAGTCCATGGTGGCGGCGCCGTCATGCACTTCGCCAATTTTGTGCGAGACGCCGGTATAAAACAGGATGCGTTCGGTAGTCGTCGTCTTGCCGGCATCAATGTGAGCCATGATGCCGATGTTGCGATAACGATCGATAGGAGTCTTGCGTGCCATGATTTTCTAATCCATTACCAACGAAAATGGGCAAAGGCCTTGTTGGCCTCGGCCATGCGATGCGTATCTTCACGCTTCTTGTACGCGGTGCCACGTTTCTCTGCGGCATCCAGTAATTCGTCTGCCAGACTCACACCCATGGATTTGCCGCCACGGGCGCGTGCGGCTTCAACGATCCAGCGCATTGCCAGGGCAGCCTGACGATTAACCTTGACCTCAACCGGTACCTGGTAGGTAGCGCCACCGACACGACGGCTTTTAACCTCGACATCGGGTTTAATGTTATCCAGCGCGGTCTGGAACAGATCCACGGGGTTCTGTTTGCTGCGCTCGGCCATTGCATCCAGCGCGCCATAGACGATACGTTCTGCTACAGACTTTTTGCCGCTGTGCATAATAATGTTAATGAATTTCGCCAGCGTCACATTGCCGTACTTCGGGTCCGGCAAAATAGTGCGCTTGGGTACTTCTCTTCTTCTTGGCATTTCGGCCTCGTCTACCTGTTAAATTCTCTTGTTCCAGAGACTAAAAACGCCGCAGAATAAAACCGCGGCGACAAACTAACTTTTATAAAATCAGGACTTGGGGCGTTTAGCGCCGTACTTGGAGCGACCCTGGCGACGATCGGATACACCTGATGTATCCAGGGTGCCGCGCACGGTGTGATAACGCACACCGGGCAAGTCCTTCACACGGCCACCCCGAATCAGGATGACGCTGTGTTCCTGAAGATTGTGTCCTTCACCACCAATATAGGTAGTCACTTCATAACCATTGGTCAGACGTACACGCGCCACCTTACGAAGCGCGGAATTCGGCTTTTTCGGCGTCGTGGTGTACACACGGGTGCACACTCCCCGCTTTTGCGGGCAGGCCTCCAGCGCCGGGACCGTTGATTTCTTGATCTCGCGCTTGCGCGGTTTGCGCACCAGTTGGTTAATCGTTGGCATGTTATCTCCAGCCCATAAAACAAAACGACAGGCCGGATTTACCCTCCGACCTGTCCTCAGGTGGGGCGCGATTCTAGGGTGGCGCCCCTACCCTGTCAAGCCTATTAACCGCTAAATCAGGCCCCCACGACCTCTTCTTCGTCGCCACCCTTAACTACCATGGGGGTCACGGTAGACAGGGCATTTTTCAACTCCAGGGCCTCGGTTTTGTCATCAATTCGCTGACGCCGACGTTCCTCATGGTGGGCCAGACCGGTACCCGCCGGAATAAGGCGGCCAACGATCACATTTTCCTTCAGCCCACGCAGACGATCGCGCTTGCCGGCGATGGAGGCCTGGGTTAGCACCCGGGTAGTCTCCTGGAACGAGGCTGCCGAAATAAACGACTCAGTCGACAATGAAGCCTTGGTAATGCCCAGTAAATCTCGCTGATAGGTCGCGGATTGCTTGCCATCAGCCTCCAATTGCGCATTTTCCTCGAGTAATATTGAGCGCTCCACCTGCTCACCCGGCAGGAAGCTGCTATCGCCGTGATCAATGACGGTAACCTTGCGCAGCATTTGGCGAATAATCACTTCGATGTGCTTGTCGTTGATTTTCACGCCCTGTAGTCGATAAACGTCCTGAACGCCGTCCACGATATAGTTGGTGAGTGTTTCCACGCCCAGCAGGCGCAAAATATCGTGGGCCACCGGCGAACCGTCTACGATGATATCGCCCTGCTCGACGGTCTCGCCCTCAAACACCGAAATATGACGTCCCTTGGTAATCAGCCACTCGTGAGGTTCGCCCTCATGATCAGTAATGACCAGACGTTGCTTGCCCTTGGTCTCCTTGCCGAACGAAACCACACCCGACACCTCGGCCAGAATAGCTGCGTTTTTGGGCTTGCGGGCCTCGAACAACTCGGCCACACGCGGTAGACCACCGGTAATATCGCGGGTCTTGGAAGATTCCTGCGGAATACGGGCCAGCACGTCACCCACATTTACCTTGGCACCGTCTTCGACGGTAATAATGGCACCCGCTGGCAGGTTATATTTCGCCGGCTGCTCAGTACCCTGGATCATGACCGGGTTACCCTTGCCATCAGTCAGCGAGATCATCGGCCGCGCATCTTTACTACCACGGGCCTGCTTGGGATCCAGCACCACATAGGTCGACAAACCGGTGACGGCGTCAGTCTGCTTGGTTACCGTCTGACCTTCGATGAGATCAGTAAAGGCCACCTTACCCGCCACTTCGGTGACGATCGGATGGGTATGGGGATCCCAATTCGCGACGATATCGCCCGCATTCACCTGAATACCATCATTAACACCCAACACGGCACCAAATGGCACCTTGTATCGCTCGCGATCACGTCCGTGCTGGTCCTGCACTATAAGTTCACCGCTGCGTGATACCGCTACCCACTTGCCGTTGGCATTCTGTACCGTCTTGATGTTGCGCAGGTGCACCGTGCCGGAGGTTTTAACATCAATTTTGCTGACCGCAGTGGCACGCGAGGCCGCACCACCGATGTGGAAAGTACGCATGGTGAGCTGGGTACCGGGCTCGCCGATACTCTGTGCGGCAATCACGCCAACCGCCTCGCCATTATTCACCAGGTGACCGCGGGCCAGATCGCGGCCATAACACTTGGCGCAAACACCATAGTGATTGCCGCAGGTGACCGCGGAACGCACCTGCATCTGGTCGATATTGTGATCTTCCAGAATGGTGACGAGTTTCTCATCCAGCATCGTGCCGTCTGCGACCAACACCTTTTTACTGTTTGACGGGTCGACCACATCGCCGATAACAGTGCGGCCTAGAATACGATCACGCAGAGGTACCACCACTTCACCACCTTCCACCAGGGCAGAACGGGTAACACCGGTGGTGGTGCCACAATCATCTTCGGTCACCACCAGATCCTGACAAACGTCCACCAGTCGGCGGGTCAGGTATCCTGAGTTCGCGGTTTTGAGAGCGGTATCGGCCAGACCCTTACGAGCACCGTGAGTCGAGATAAAGTATTGCAATACCGACAGACCTTCACGGAAGTTAGCCGTGATGGGCGTTTCAATGATGGAACCATCAGGCTTGGCCATGAGACCGCGCATACCGGCCAACTGACGAATCTGCGCCGCGCTGCCACGGGCGCCAGAGTCAGCCATCATAAAGATGGAATTAAACGATGCCTGGGTCTGCTTCTTGCCATCGCTGTCCGTAACCTCTTCCGTACCGAGCTTGTCCATCATGGACTTGGCTACCTTGTCCGAGGTATGAGTCCAGATATCCACGACCTTGTTGTAGCGTTCACCATCGGTGAGCAGGCCGGACGCATGCTGTTTCTGGATCGCCTTCACCTGTTCCTCGGCGTCGGCCAGGATGGCAACTTTTTCCTCGGGGGTAATCATGTCGTCTATACCGATAGAAATTCCGGCGCGAGCGGCATGACCGAAACCGGTATACATTAGCTTATCGGCAAATATCACCGTTGCCTTCAGACCAACTTTGCGATAGCAGGTATTAATAAGCTCAGAGATGTCTTTCTTCTTGAGCGGTTTATTCATCAACGCTTCGAAAGAAAGCCCTTCTGGCATAATATCGGACAACAACGCACGGCCAGCTGTGGTGTCAACAATACGTGTTTCTTTGCTCAAAACCCCGTCGTCGTCAATATTCGACAGGTTCAGGCGAATCTTGATACGGGCATGTAAGGAAATCGTACCCGTGTTATAGGCTCGATCCACTTCTTTTACGTCGGCAAAGACACGGCCTTCGCCCATGGCGTTAATGGATTCGCGAGTCATATAGTACAGACCCAACACGATGTCCTGTGATGGCACAATAATTGGCTCGCCGTTAGCGGGAGACAATACGTTGTTGGTCGACATCATCAGGGTGCGTGCCTCAAGCTGGGCCTCGGTCGACAACGGGATGTGTACAGCCATCTGGTCACCGTCAAAGTCGGCGTTGAAGGCAGCACAGACCAATGGATGCAACTGGATCGCTTTTCCTTCAATCAGTACCGGCTCAAATGCCTGAATCCCGAGACGATGCAGTGTCGGTGCGCGGTTCAACATTACCGGATGTTCGCGGATTACCTCTTCCAGAATATCCCAAACTTCCGGGCTCGCCTGCTCGACCATTTTTTTGGCCGCCTTGATAGTAGTGGCCAGACCACGGGCCTCGAGCTTACCGAAGATAAAAGGTTTAAACAGTTCCAGCGCCATTTTTTTAGGCAGGCCACACTGATGCAATCTCAACGTCGGACCCACCACAATAACGGAACGGCCGGAGTAATCGACGCGTTTACCGAGCAGGTTCTGACGGAAACGACCCTGCTTGCCCTTGATCATGTCGGCCAGCGACTTCAATTGGCGCTTGTTGGCGCCGGTAATAGCCTTGCCGCGACGACCGTTGTCGAGCAACGCGTCAACAGCTTCCTGCAGCATGCGTTTTTCATTACGCACAATAATGTCTGGCGCATTCAGATCCAGCAAACGACGCAGACGATTATTACGATTAATGACACGACGATAGAGGTCGTTCAAATCCGACGTCGCAAATCGACCACCATCAAGCGGTACCAACGGACGAAGTTCCGGTGGCAATACCGGCAATATTTCGAGAATCATCCATTGCGGCTTGTTGCCCGAAAAAATAAAGGCTTCAATAACCTTAAGGCGTTTGGTCAGCTTCTTGATCTTTGTTTCTGACTTGGTCGCATCCAGTTCTTCACGCAGGGTGGCGCGTTCTTCATCCAGATCAAGGTCACGCAACATATTGCGCACCGCTTCCGCGCCCATGCGGGCGTCGAATTCATCGCCATATTCTTCAACGGCATTCAGGTAGGCCTCTTCATTCAACAGGCTGCCTTTTTCCAGTGGCGTCATGCCGGGGTCGACCACCACATAGGCCTCAAAATAGAGTACACGCTCGATATCGCGCAACGTCATGTCCAGCGCCAAACCCATGCGTGATGGCAGGGACTTCAGGAACCAGATGTGGGCAACGGGACTGGCCAGTTCAATGTGACCCATGCGCTCACGCCGCACCTTGGAAAGAGTAACCTCGACACCACACTTCTCGCAGATCACACCACGGTGCTTGAGTCGCTTGTACTTGCCACAAAGACATTCGTAATCCTTAACCGGGCCAAAAATCTTGGCACAGAACAGGCCGTCACGTTCCGGCTTGAAGGTGCGGTAATTAATGGTCTCGGGCTTTTTAACTTCACCAAAAGACCATGAACGAATTTTTTCCGGCGAGGCCAGTCCGATGCGGATAACATCAAAATCTTCAGACTTGCCTGGTTGCTTGAAAAGATTAAAAAGATCTTTCATCGCGTTTACCTATATTCAATGCGGCGCTGCCGCGGTCGTTGCTCACAGAGGCTCGCACCCCTGTCACGAATTACTCCTGCTCGAGTTCGATATCGATACCAAGGGAACGAATTTCCTTCACCAGCACATTGAAGGACTCCGGCATACCGGCCTCCATGCGATGGTCGCCCTTGACGATATTCTCGAACATCTTGGTACGGCCATGCACATCGTCCGACTTCACGGTCAGCATTTCCTGCAAGGTATAGGAGGCGCCGTAGGCTTCCAGCGCCCACACCTCCATTTCACCGAAACGCTGACCACCAAACTGCGCCTTACCGCCCAAGGGCTGCTGGGTCACCAGGCTGTAAGGGCCGGTGGAACGGGCGTGCATCTTGTCATCCACCAGGTGATTGAGTTTGAGGATATACATATACCCCACTGTCACCTCGCGATCGAAGGAGTTACCGGTACGGCCATCATAGAGCGTGGTCTGACCAGAGCGCGGAAGGCCCGCCAGCTCCAGCAAGTCCTTGATCTCTCCTTCGGTGGCGCCATCAAAAACCGGCGTCGCTACGGGTACACCACCACGCAGGTTATTGGCCAGGATCATAATCTCATCGCCTGTCAGCGACTTGATATCTTCCTTCTTGTCCCCGATGCTGTTGTAGATTTTGTCGAGGTGCTTGCGCATTTCCTCGACCTTGACCTCCTGCTTCAGCATGGTATCGATTTGGGTGCCCAACTGTTTCGCTGCCCAGCCCAGATGGGTTTCCAGTACCTGACCAACATTCATACGAGAGGGCACACCCAGGGGATTGAGCACGATGTCCACCGGATTACCGTCGGCGGTATAGGGCATATCTTCCACTGGTACGATGCGTGAGATCACGCCTTTGTTACCATGGCGACCGGCCATTTTATCACCCGGCTGCAAGCGACGTTTTACCGCCACATACACCTTGACCATTTTCAGTACACCCGGCGCCAAATCGTCTCCGGAAGTCAATTTGGCTTTTTTCTCGATAAACCTGGTATCGTAAAACTCTTTATGACTCGCCAGCTGAATTTTTAACTGCTCCATGGTCTGACTTGCTTCTTCATTGTGCAGGCGAATATCAAACCACTTGTCACGATCAATCTCAGCCAGGTAGGCCTTTGTAATCTTGTCACCGGCCTTGAGTGAGCCGGGTCCGCCATCGGCAACTTTACCGGTGAGTAATTTTTCCAGGCGGTCATAAACATCATCTTCAACGATACGGAATTCATCGTTGAGATCCTTCTGTACGCGCTCAAGATCGGAAAGCTCAATTGACTTTGCGCGGGCATCTTTATCAACGCCATCACGCGTAAAGACATGCACATCGATGACCGTACCGGTCATGCCCGATGGCATACGTAGCGACGTGTCTTTTACATCAGACGCCTTTTCTCCGAAGATAGCACGCAGCAATTTTTCTTCGGGAGTCAGCTGGGTTTCGCCCTTTGGCGTCACCTTGCCCACCAGAATATCGCCGGCATTTACTTCGGCACCGATATAAACAATGCCCGACTCGTCTAGTTTGCCTAAGGCGGCTTCACCGACATTGGGGATGTCCCGGGTAATCTCCTCCGAGCCCAACTTGGTGTCACGGGCAACAGTATTGAGCTCTTCAATATGAATAGTCGTGAATTTGTCTTCCTCGACAATACGTTCGGAAATAAGAATGGAATCTTCGAAGTTGTAACCGTTCCACGGCATAAAGGCGACCAGAATATTCTGCCCCAATGCCAGTTCACCCATATCGGTACTGGGCCCATCGGCCAACACGTCATCCTTGGCAACTTCGTTACCAACACGAACCAGTGGTTTCTGATTGATATTGGTGTTCTGATTCGAACGCTGGTATTTCACCAGATTGTAAATATCAACACCGGCTTCCCCCGCGGTGGTTTCGTCATCGCTGACACGTACCACGATTCGGCTGGCATCGACTGAATCTACAACACCACCACGGCGGGCAACCACCGCGACACCGGAGTCCACACATACCGTGCGCTCAATGCCTGTACCCACCAGCGGTTTCTCGGACCTCAATGTCGGCACCGCTTGACGCTGCATATTGGAACCCATCAGTGCGCGGTTGGCATCATCATGCTCGAGGAATGGAATCAGATTTGCGGCAACAGAAACAATCTGCGAGGGCGAGACGTCTATATATTGCACCATATCCGGTGTCGCCAGCATAAACTCATTCCTGTTGCGGCAGGAAACCAGTTCATCGATCAGCTTACCCTTGGCATCGACTGTTGCGCTGGCCTGGGCGATCACATACTTGCCCTCTTCGATAGCAGACAGGTGTTCAATTTCATCCGTAACCTTGCTGCCTACCACCTTGCGGTAGGGTGTTTCAAGAAAGCCATATTCATTGGTACGAGCGTAAACTGCCAATGAATTGATCAGACCAATATTCGGGCCTTCGGGCGTCTCGATCGGGCAGACACGACCGTAATGGGTCGGGTGTACATCGCGCACTTCAAAACCGGCGCGCTCACGGGTCAGGCCGCCAGGACCCAGTGCCGATACGCGGCGTTTATGGGTAACTTCCGAAAGCGGATTGGTCTGGTCCATGAACTGGGAAAGCTGTGACGAACCAAAGAATTCCTTTACCACCGCGGAAACCGGCTTGGCATTAATCAGCTCCTGTGGCATCAGGCCCTCGGATTCCGCCAGCGCCAGACGCTCCCGTACAGCGCGCTCGACACGCACCAGGCCAATACGAAACTGGTTTTCGGCCAACTCGCCGACAGAACGTACGCGACGATTTCCCAGGTGATCGATATCATCCACCTGTCCATTGCCATTTTTGAGATCAATCAGGGTTTTCATGACATCGACGATGTCTTCCTTCGACAGGATGCCGGGTCCCTCATCGGTCTCGCGTGCCAGACGGCGATTAAATTTCATGCGACCCACTGCCGACAGGTCGTAGCGGTCAGCGCTAAAGAACAGATTATTAAACAGCGATTGCGCTGCGTCCTTTGTCGGTGGTTCGCCGGGACGCATCATACGATAAATTTCGATCTGGGCTTCCAGCGGGTTGGTGCTGGGATCGAGCCGCAATGTCTCGGAAATAAAAGGCCCGCAATCCAGGTCATTGGTATAGACGGTCCTGATCTCGCTTATGCCAGCTTCATGCAGTTGTTCCATCAGTTCTTCGGTAATAACTTCGTTGGCCGACCACAGAACTTCGCCGGTTTCCTCGTCGATGATGTCATGTGCCAGCGAACGTCCCATCAGGTACAGCTCCGGAACGATTAACTGTTTCAGGCGTGATTTTTCCAGTTCGCGAACCATTCTTGCGGTTACGCGTTTGCCGGCTTCCACCTGCACATCTCCCTTGGAGCTGCGCAGGTCAAAATCAAATTGCAGGCCACGCAGGCGAGACGGCACCAGTTCAACCTTGATCTCGTTTTTACCGAAATGGAACGTGTCAGTATCAAAAAAGGTTTCCAGGATTTCCTGGCCACTCATACCCAGAGAACGCAGCAGGATGGTCGCTGGCAGCTTGCGCCGGCGGTCAATACGAACGTACAGAAAATCCTTGGGATCAAATTCAAGGTCAAGCCAGGAGCCACGGTAGGGAATGACGCGGGCAGAAAACAGCAACTTGCCCGAACTATGGGTCTTGCCGCTATCATGCTCGAAAAATACACCCGGCGAACGGTGCAGCTGGGAAACGATGACGCGCTCGGTGCCATTTATCACAAAGGTACCGTTGTCGGTCATGAGCGGAATCTCACCCATGTACACTTCCTGCTCGCGGATATCACGGACTGCCTTGCTACCGGTTGAATCGTCCTTGTTAAATACCACCAGGCGCACCAGTACGCGTAACGGCGCGGAATAGATCATGCCACGCTGTTGGCATTCCTTGACATCAAACGCGGGTTCGCCAAGGCGATAGCTGACAAATTCCAGCGCAGCATTGCCATTGTAGGACTCGATCGGAAAAACGGACTTAAACGCTGCTTGCAGGCCCTGATCAATACGCTGCTCTGGCGGTGTATCGATTTGCAGGTACTTGGCATAGGATTCTTTTTGAATCGCAAGCAGATAGGGCACTTTCTGCACGATCCGGCGTTTACCAAAACTTTTACGAATGCGCTGCTTCTCAGTGAATGTGTAGGCCATGCTTTCCCTCAACTTTCAGCTCTGTAATGTGTGCGTTAACGCTATCGAGCGCGAACACGAAAATAACAAGCGGCGACAGGCTGGCGGAATTCCGCCTGCCTGCTTCCTGGTAAATTGTCGATCCCGTCCGAAGGAAGGATCGATTTTTGCCACCAATCTCAATTGGTAGACGCTTATTTCAGTTCGATCTTGGCGCCCGCTTCTTCCAGCAGTTTCTTCATGTCCTCAGCTTCAGCCTTGGGCGCTGCTTCCTTCACGGTTGCCGGAGCGGATTCCACCAATTCCTTGGCTTCTTTCAGACCTAAAGTCGTTACCGCACGTACTGCCTTAATCACGGCAACCTTGTTGGCACCCATCTCAGCCAGGACCACGTCGAACTCGTCTTTGGCTTCTTCGGCACCGCCTTCAGCACCGGCGGCGGCCGGTGCGGCTACGGCAACAGCCGCAGCGGCAGAAACACCGAACTTGTCTTCCATGTTCTTGATGAGCTCTGAAAGCTCAAGCACGGACATGCCGCTGATCGCGTCCATAATTTCGTCTTTGGATACAGCCATTTCTTTTCTCCAGATAATCTAAATCGTTAATTTCAGTTTGACTTAATGAAGCTTCTGAAGCTTCATTACATGCAGTTTCATTACGCGGCTTCTTTGGCGTCACGAATAGCGCCCAGAGTACGCACAAAAGATGCTGGCACCTCGTTAAGGGTACGAACAAATTTCTGCACAGGCGCGTTCATGGTTGCCAATAATATCGCCAGCAGCTCGACACGGCTCGACAACTTGGCAAGGGCCTTGAGTTGCGCCTCCGACATAATCACGCCACCCATAGCCCCGGTCTTGATAATGAGTTTGTCGTTTGTTTTGGCAAACTCATCCAGCACCTTGGCCACGGCCGCCGGATCGGTCGATGCTGCAAATGCCAGCGGACCCACCATCTGGTCTTTCAGGCATTCGAAGATCGACCCTTCGACAGCGCGCCTGGCAAGCGTATTTTTCACTACACGCAAGAACACACCGGCTTCCCGGGCCTTGCTGCGCAACTCCGTCATCTGCGCCACGGTCAAACCACGATACTCGGCCAGGATAGCGGCCTCCGCACCCGAAATCGCTTCGGATACTTCAGACACCACGGCCTTCTTCTGCTCAATATTAAGACTCATTCAGAGCCACCTCCGTCTATAATAAGACGACGACCGTATCCAGAAAGATTCTGTGTCCGGGTTCATCGCCTGCGCAGGTCGGTGAAACATCACACCCATTAAGTAAAACACCTGCGGTCTTTGACAACCCCCGAAAAATGGAGTCGGAGTCAATCTTCTCACCGATTCTTCAAACGAATTTACTAAAACGTCTCTTTGAAAAATCGACTCCGACCCCATTTTTCAAGGCCCAAAGTCCTTTCGTACTAAATCGTTGCGGTATCAACACCCACACCCGGCCCCATGGTAGAGGACAGGGTGACACGTTCGATAAACGTTCCCTTTGCAGAAGAGGGTTTCGCCTTCTGCAGGGCACCAATTAGCGCCACCAGGTTTTCCTTCAGCGCGTCGGCATCAAATGAGGCCTTGCCGATGGTGCAATGAATAATGCCGGCCTTGTCAATTCGGTACTGGACCTGACCTGACTTGGCATCCGTCACAGCCTTCTTGGTATTGGCGGATACTGTACCCACTTTGGGGTTCGGCATCAGTCCACGCGGTCCCAGAATCTGGCCTAACTTGCCGACCACTTTCATGGAATCAGGCGTAGCAATTACAACATCCCAGTCAAATTCGCCTTTTTTTACCTTCTCCGCCAGATCGTCCATGCCCACCTCATCAGCGCCCGCCTTTTTGGCGGCCTCGGCCTGATCACCATCAGCAAACACAGCAACCTTTACGGTTTTTCCGGTGCCGCGCGGTAATACGGTCGAACCGCGGACATTCTGATCGGACTTGCGGGCATCGATGCCGAGGTTCACTGCCACATCAACCGATTCGTCAAATTTGACGTTGGCACTATCCTTGACCAGGGTCAGCGCTTCTTTCAGTTCATACTTCCTGCCGAGTTCGATTTTTTCGGAAATCGCCTTCATGCGTTTGCTCATTTTCGCCATGTCATGCGCCCTCTGTTTCGATGCCCATGGAGCGAGCACTGCCGGCAATAATCTTCACCGCGCCATCCATATCATTGGCATTGAGATCCTTCATCTTGGTGGTAGCAATCTCCTCAAGCTGTGCGCGAGTGACCTTGCCCACTTTATCGGTATGCGGTGTGCTGGATCCTTTTTGCAGGCCTGCCGCTTTTTTCAACAACACGGAGGCCGGCGGTGTTTTGGTTATGAAGGTAAAACTCTTGTCACCGAAGACAGTAATTACCACTGGGATGGGCATACCCTTTTCCATACTCTGGGTCTGGGCATTAAATGCCTTACAGAACTCCATAATATTAAGTCCGTGCTGTCCCAGTGCCGGGCCTACAGGCGGGCTGGGATTGGCTTCCCCCGCGGGTACCTGTAGTTTGATGTACGCTTCGATCTTCTTCGCCATGATTCACGACTCCTTCGGGTGCAAACGCCTTTACTGGCTTGCGCTGTCGGGCTCCCCGTAATTACTAACTTGGTAGGAGCGCTCTCCCGAGCGCGATTGATCGCCGTCTGGAGACGACTCCTACCGCTTTAATATTCCCAAGTCGAAAAAGGTATCAGCCTTTTTCGACTTGGGAAAAATCCAGTTCCACCGGTGTCATACGGCCAAAAATTGACACAGATACACGCAGTTTGGTCTTTTCAAAATTGACGTCTTCCACCGTTCCATTGAAATCGGCAAAGGGGCCATCAATCACACGTACCTGCTCACCCGCTTCGAAGGTGAATTTTGGCCGTGGCTTCTCCACACCCTCTTGTACTTGTTGCAAAATAGCCTGGGCTTCTTTATCGCTGATCGGGGCCGGTTTGGTAGCCGTACCGCCAATAAATCCAGTCACCTTTGGCACGCTTTTGACCAGGTGCCAGGTATCATCCGTCATTTCCATTTTCACCAGCACATAGCCGGGGAAAAATTTGCGCTTGGTCGTGCGTTTCTGGCCACCGCGCATCTCCACCACTTCTTCGGTGGGCACCATGATTTCGCCAAACATATCTCCCATGCCGGCAGTGCGAATGTGTTCTTCCAGCGATCGCTCAACCTGTTTCTCGAAGCCGGAAAAAGCGTGGACTACATACCAATGCATCGCCATATCAGGACTCCAATCCCAGCAGGAAATCACGTAAATTCGATAACCCGAAATCCACCAACATTAAAAACAGCGATACCAGAATCACAATTACGAGCACGGCTAGAGTCACCTGTATGGTTTCCTTCCTGCTCGGCCACACCACCTTGCGCAACTCGGTGCGCGCACCCTTGGCGAATTCCCATGACGTCTGGCCCGGGGCCGAGGTCAGGGCCACACCGGCGGCCAGAATCGCAGCACCCAATACGGTAGCAATGCGCACCAGATCGCCCTCGGTTTCGAGGTAATAGAAGCCGTAGATGCCCCCCCCGAGGATGAGCGCCGCGACTACCAGCTTTAAATTATCCGCCGTCAATGTTTATTCCTATCTACCAGCAAATTGGCAGGCCAGGAGGGAATCGAACCCCCAACCTACGGTTTTGGAGACCGTCGCTCTGCCAATTGAGCTACTGGCCTAACTCTTTATCGGTATGGGGACAGAATTAAATTCTGCCCCCATCTCCAACTTATTACTCCACTATCTTCGACACCACGCCCGCACCCACGGTACGACCACCTTCACG
>JBGMQT010000048.1:0-16107 GCA_048060695.1 Acidiferrobacterales bacterium | reverse complement strand
GGGAACACTGTGGCGATAATACTATAGGCATAAGCTACCGAGACACCAAGCCCGATGAGGGTAAACATATTGAGATTGCGCGTAATGACCGACTGTATGGCGCGCACATAAAAAACCCAGCCACCCCAGACTATCACCGGCGTTGATACAATCATTTCAAGCCATTGGCGAAGACTGGGATTGATCAGCTCCGCCATCGCCTCGGGCCAGAACTCGGCAGCCATGGCGCTGAACAATACCGGGATGGCAAGTACGGCGCTGACCCAGAAGTGCTTGGACATATAATCCAGCTCACTGGTATCTTCTTCAATTTCTACGGTGCGCGACTCCAGCGCCATACCGCACTTGGGGCAGGCGCCGGGGTGGTCCTGCACCACTTCGGGGTGCATGGGGCAGGTGTATTCGGTCTTGCTGGTAGCGGCAGAAATGTTCTTGGGTTCCAGCGCCATGCCACAACTCGGGCAGGCGCCGGGTCCTATCTGACTTACCTCGGGGCACATAGGGCAGAAATATTCGGCATCCTGCGGCTGGTCTGCAGCAAGACTTTCTGTTTTGTGGTCATGATGGCAACAACCCGAGCCTTTATTTTTTTTACTATCACCAACATAGTCCTCAGGCGCTGCTTTGAACTTTGTCAGACAACCGTTGCAGCAAAAGTAATATATTTTGTCGCCATGCTTATGCTGATGTTTTGAGTCAGTTGTCACAGCCATGCCACAGACCGGATCACTAAGCTTTTCTTCCTGACTATACGCTTCCGGCGTTTCCTTGAACTTACGCAGGCAATGTTCGCTGCAGAAATGGTAGTCCGCATCATGATGCCGGTGCACCCACTTCGAATCTGTTGACACTGTCATTCCGCATACGGGATCAGTGGCCACGCTGTCCTCCTTTTTGCACGTTGTGCTTAACTATTCAGGGATTGCCGAAGAGGTACTCTACAACCTGTGTGCACCTCTCAGGTCAACTGGCGGTGCACCATTCACGTACCGCGGTTCGTTTTACGAAAAAAAACCAAACTGTCTATGCGGTTTTTGGATGCTCGCCGACAAGTACGCTTGTTTTACCTAGAAACCGATAGGGCGGTATCACCAGATTGGTGGGAGCGGGTACATTCTTAAACACCCGGCCCGCAAGATCGAACTTGGAGCCATGGCAAGCGCAAAAGTATCCTCCTGGCCAACTCTCACCCAGGCCCGAAGTTGCCCCGACCGCAAAACGTGTGCCTGGAATGCAACCCAGGTGTGTGCACACGCCGACCACAACCAGAAGGTCCGGTCGAACCGAACGATTAATGTTTTGTGCGTAAGCTGGTTGTTGCGATTCAACAAGAGACTCCGGATCAACCAGAAGATCGCTGGTTTCAGTCAGGCGTTTTAGTGTCTCTTTTGAGCGTTTCAATACCCATACTGGCTTGCTACGCCAGGAAACAGTCAGCATCTGCCCTTCTTCAAGGCCGGCGAAATTGATTTCCACCGGGCTACCAAGAGCCTGGGCTCGGGCACTGGGCAGCATGCTACGAACAAAAGGGACGGCCGTTAACCCGAGTCCCACTGCGCCAATAGCCGTTGTGGTAATCAACAGCAGTCGTCGTTGTTGGTCAGGTTTATCATCTGTAGTCATGCCCAAACACTCCGTAAGTAACTTATGTGTGAATACTACACCTGTGAGTCACACACAGGTCAATCTCTTTTATGGTACATTTCCTGAACCATTTCCCGGTGCCGAAAACGGTAATTTTCCGCGGGGGTCTGTGATTATATCCTGATAAAATGGCTCCAGCAATTTGTGAATCTGGTTCCGTGTTGCGCCGAGAATCATGGGGCCCTCTTTCGTAACTGGCCATGTCAATGGTTCAAGCTGCGGCTCCAGCACCACCACCACCGCACCACAACCACATGGGCAACGCTGAAAACTGATTGGATCATCGGTCAGGTACCAGGGGCGCTGGCGGAACAGCAACCGATTGAGCACTTCGATTACAGCCCACGGCTTGCTCACTGCCTCCGCAAGCCCTGCAATTTCTGTTGACGATCGCTGTGAGACGTGATGAACGATCACGACATCCAGTGATTGTTTGCAACAAACAGCATCCGTGGGAGCAAAATCGACCAGGGCGCCATCACAGAAAAGATCGCCGTCGATTTCGACCGGACGATATAAAATGGGCATGGCAGAGCTGGCCATCATTCTGGGGATCAGCTCACCGGTAGAGAATACAACTTTCTTGCTCCGGGCCAAACTGACGGCGATGGTATAGAAAGGATAGCGGCAATCCTCAAAGGACCGCGCAATCATGTTTTGCCGGCAGAACTCGGCCGCCGCACTTGTGTCCGACAGGCCGAGGTATCCCCGACCACGCCGGACAGTCATGTTCCACAAAAAACGCCAAAGAGGATCAGGTGTCCAGAACTGTTTGCGCTTGACCTCGCTAAGCGCCGCTGCCCAATCGGCTACATCGGTGCCACTGGCAACGATGCCGCCAACAACAGCCCCGGCGCTGCACCCGGCCCCGGCAACAATGGGGATATTCATTTCTTTAAGCGCCAGCAGGAATCCAGTGTGTGCAAATACCCCTCTCACACCGCCGGAACTCAGGACATAGCCGATTCGCGGTTGTTTGGTCACAATAGGTGTCCTCGGCCCAACCGTACCATTAATACGCGAGCACCTATCGAATTCACGCCTCAATCACCCGGGAGTTTAGCGGTTTCCTCAGGTGAAGCGGGTTCCGCTTTAAGCTTCCGCACCAACGGCATGATTTCCGTCTCCAGTTGTCGCATGCTGATAGGACCAATGTGTTTATGGCGAATCATGCCCTTGCGGTCAATAACAAATGTCTCCGGTACACCATACACTCCCCACTCGATGCCAACGCGGCCATCGAGATCGGATGCACTCACCACAAACGGATTCCCGTTCTTTTTCAACCAGGCGATGGCGTCCGGGAGTTTGTCTTTGTAGTTCAACCCGTAGATAGGCACAACCCCACTGCGAGCGATCTCCATCAGAATCGGGTGCTCCTGCAGACAGGCCAGGCACCAGCTCGCCCAAACATTGAATAGCGACACCTTGTTGACCAGATCCTTTCTACTGAGAACACGCTTTTGATCGAGCACGGTTTTTAACTCGAAAGCCGGCATCGGCTTTCCAATCAGAGGTGATGGAATTCTGCGAGGATCCAGTGTCAGCCCGATTCCCAGCAACACCACGACAACGACGAATACCGCCGCAGCTACAAGATAACGAGTCACTGTAGACCTCCTGATCGTTTGTTATTACCCATCACACTGGCGCAACTGTCCACCGGTATTCTGATCTCATCCGAGATCGCCAATTTATTTTCCAGCCTTCAATTTATTTGTCCCAATGCCGAGCATGGCGAATACCTTATCCGGTGGTGCGTAACCCGGTAGTATCTGGCCGTCATCCATAATTAGTGTGGGTGTCCCGCGTATACTCGCACGCCCGGCGAGTTCAAAGTGCTCGGAAACAGGATTGCTACAAGTCCTGTTTTCCAGCTTGCCCCCCGACATGGCAATACTCAACGCTTTCTTGCGATCGGGACTGCACCACGCAGAAACTGTTTTTCGGTAGGTGTCCGTCGCCAGACCATCTCGCGGAAAGACAAGATAACGGATACGGATCCCGCCCTTTACCAAAGTCGGCACATCTTGATGGAGTTTGCGACAGTAGGGACAATCGATATCCGTAAACACGGTAACGGTTCGGATGGTTTTCTCAGGCTCATAAATAACCATTTTATCTTCACTGACTGCGTTGACCAGATCGAGGCGGACTTGTCCACGGGCTATAGCCGTCAGATTCTGGCGTGACTTCATGTCGATGATATCGCCGCTAACCAGAAAACGTCCGTCCGATGTCAGGTAATACACCTCAGCGCCAACGCGCACTTCAAAAAGACCCGTTATTCCGGATGGCTTGATAGACGTGATCGGCACGTTGGGAATGATTTGCGCCATCGACTTCTTTATGGCAGCCGGTCCGGCCTGCACCGGCGGGATCAGTAGCGCAACCGCCGTTGCAACAAAAATTGCCACACTTTTTGCTGTCATATCTCTGCAAACCCTCTTGACCAAAACATCCTAAAACCTGTCTGCAGGTGACAGGTCAAGCAACGTGACAAAATGGTTTACTGGATTCCGGCGCGGCGTTGTTCATCGCGCACATACCCAATCAAATGCTCGACTTGCTCCGGTGTGAGATTTTCGACGGGTGGCATGTGACCGAAGTTCCAATGATGCTGTTTGACACCATTCTTTACCGCGAGATGGAACGCCATATCCGAGTGGTGGGACGGTCGATAGGTGCGATATACCAGTGGCGGACCTTTAAGCGTACCTTTGGTGCCAATTCCGTGACAGGACGAGCACGAGTTCCGATAGATGCTCTTGCCTAACCCAATGTTTCTTGTCACTTTCTCTTTCGGCAAATGGAGTTTTGCCTGGATTTGTTGCGGTGTGGGTTTCTCGCACGCGGCCAATATCGACACACTTGCAATAAAAGCCAATTGGTAAACCAGTTTGGTGGTAAGAATCTTCACTGCGGGACAATCCTTCTTCTTTTAAATTCTATCTTTCAACTTTGATAAACAGGCACTTCACCTGCCCGGCGATTGCAGCCTGTGAATGAGAAAACGGAAAAATCGATTCCTTCCCTTGCCCAACGAAAGGACCTTGAACCACCCTGTCCTGTTGTTTCCCTCCCGATTAAAGCGCTATCTTTGTCAATTCAGACCAACCGCCGACACCGAATGCCGAAAAATGGTATCCGGACGCTGCAATTTGCTAGCGACACCCGGATCAAGCGACCTTGTCGACAACCGCGGCCTGTTCAATGAGATAACACACCGAATTGTCATGGTGACTCTGATCCGGCATCTCTTCCCATAGAGCGAGCGCCTGTTCCATACGCTGCTCTTTATCGAGCAGTCCCTGAATCTGTCGACGATTCTCTACAATTCGTCGGGTCAAGGTCTGCCGGACCATGGGGCAAGGTAAGATGCCGCTCTCGTCTTGCTGAAGAATTTCCTGTATTTCTTCCAGTGTAAAACCAAGGCTCTGTGCCTGACGAATAAAATGCAGCCGTGCAATGTCGCCTTGTTTAAATAGCTTGTATCCATTATCCGGGTTCCGGACCGGTGTTAGCAGGCCGATTCGGGCGTAATAACGCACCACATGAGCCGAGATGCCACATCGTTTTGCCAGTTCGCTTACGATCATGATCATACCTCCTTTTTTTAATGGCAGTTGTGGCTGCCCGTTACTTCAGAGTACAAACAGAAAAGGGGCACGCGGCGCCAAAAGGTGTGTTGTCAGCCACTACCGTAACCGGCACATTCCCTGGCCGATGTACCCTCAAAACTGCCAGTAATTTCACTGTCATATCTTGTTCACTGTAATACAAATCTCCGATAAGTCACCCGATTACCCAAACGTCTGGATTAAATTATAGGGTTTTTCACGGCCCCGGTTTTGATATTAATCAATATTCTACAGTGATAAGTAGGGGCTTTATGCAATCAGTCAACCCCCTCATTTTGCCTGCGGGTTACGGGTCTGCCATTCCCGGTAGACCTCATCCGACCAACGCGACTGTATCCATCCAAGAATTGAGTCGATTTCCTTGTCCGTCAGCTTGTCTGCCCAGGGTGGCATGCCGCCGCCCCTGCTCATTGTGCCAAGTCGGATAGTTTGTTTCAGTCCCTCAGTAGGATGATGCCACGCATGGCCCTTGCCGTTTAGAGGAGGTGGTGGATACTTGCCCCTGGCATCCGGTTGCCGCCAATTGGGGTCGCCCTGGGCCAGATCCCCGTGACATCGGGCGCAGTTTTCTCGAAACAGTTTGCCACCCTGCATAAATGCCGCAAAATCTTTTTTCGGCCTGGAAACCATGGTCGACTTGCTGGTTTTCGCACTGGTACCGTCTGTCTGCGAAGTTGACGACGATCGGTCACATGACGCGAGCGAGATCAGCAATAGTAACAATGTCGACGCGGTGAGTAATTTTACCAATGGCCTACTCCTTTTTCCCTATTTCAACACACCGCTGAACGTTCTGTGTCCAGGTGCACCCGGACCGGTTCACGATACCAGCCCGGGTGCGCCCTGGCTTATTGTCAGAACGCTATCAGTGCTTCATCTTTGTGTGATCCATTTGGCTACCGGTGCTCTTGCTATCCACCCCCATGGCCGCATCCTTGGGTTTGCCACCACAACGTTTCCAGGTGGCGTTGTCCATCATCACTAACCCACGTGTTGCCTGCGCACACTTCTCGGACAACCTCGTTCGAGTTGACGTTGGTTCCATAGCATAGCGACCATCATAACCTGCTTCGCGCGAACGACCGCTGGGCGACATAACAGACAGTCGATTTAGCTGGCCCTTCTTTGCCACTTTTGGCTGAGCGATCTTGGGGCCACTCATGCCATGACCCATTTTCGAATGATCCTTTTCAGCGGCAATCGTGATGGATGGGATGAACAGCATTAACGCCAAAGCCATCGCCAGTTTATTGACTAGATTTTTCATCATATATTCTCCGTTACTGAATGTACCCGTGTTCCAGATTCAGAATGGAATCACGTACTCCAATGGTATCGTTGTATTTGGCATCGAGATCAAACGCCAGACCGACCTGAACCAGGTTGGTGCTGCCGATGGCATTGAGGCCGCCACTGAACTGGGTGTTGCGGTATTGCGCCAGCAGGTCGATACCCTGGCCAACGCGATACACCAGACTGGGGGCAACACTGACTTCACTGCCGCCTGCATCATAAGACTTGTAACCCACGGTGACCGCGGCCTGCAGGCGCGTCAGCAGGTGCGGGCGTCGGGTATAACGCAGCGAGGTCACAAAGGCAGTGGATTTGCCACGAGCCCGGTTTGATACTGCATTGGTGGCATTATTGAGATTTACCAGCGTCACTCCCGGTACGCCTGCGTTAAGTATTGCCTGGGCACCCATGGACCAGTTGGACTTGGGGTTGATATTGAGATTGAACTCGGCACCGGCAATCAGCGACTGGAACACCTCGTTGCTACCGGACCAATCCTTTTGCGCATCCAGCAGAATACCGGCCCGGCGAACACGCTTGAGATACCGCAGGGACTCGGGTTGCTCGTAACGGAAACTGGCGCCGTAACTGTCAAAACCATCGACAGCACCAATGACGTCGTTACGCCGGGTGCCGGTCCAGACCCCGAGTTTCTGCACCTTCTGGTCCAGCACCCAGTCGAACGACACGATCTTGCCGTAGAACTGATCGTACTCGCTGTTGGACGAGCCGTTGCCGACGTGAGTCATGGACATCATATCCTCGTCGCGCAGTAGCGGGAACTCGATAAAGGTGTTGGGCAATCGGGTGCGCCCCGCCTTGGCCTCGATGTCCCGGTTCCAGAAAAACACGTGTGTCTGGTTGAAATTGATGACACCGCCGTCTTCCTTGATGCCGATCACGCCCCCGGCAACGCCATTTTCATACAGACGTTTGTCGAAACGCGTGGCAAAACTGCTGTCGCCAATATTAATGGATTGATCGCTATCGACGGTCGAAATCAGGCGACCTCCCAGGGTGATGCGCGGCAATACCTCGCGATCCACTTCAAGCGCGTAAGCCGAACTGGCCAGCAAGACCGTTCCATACACCAGCGCAATAAAACTGTTCTTGAGCTTCATAATTAACCTCATATTCGTTTACTGGTCCACGGAAACAGACGGTACATAGGTAGGCTTGAAATCTTCATAAGCCAGTACTGTCAACATGCCGCCGGGGTAGATCCCGTTATTGGTAACGTTGGTGGTCTTGTGATCGTGCCAGGTCCAGAAACCCGGGTTGTCGCCATAGACCATGACGTCATAGGTTCCACCGGGCTCAACGTGAATAGTGTTGAGTCTTCGCGGTTCCGCCAGGTCACTTCCATCCTGCGATACCCACCAGAAGTCGTGGCCATGCAAATGCATGTGATGGGAATTGCCCGAGGCATTGACGAAACGCACGCGGATCCATTCGCCCTGCTTGATGCCAATACGTTTGGTTGCGGGATAGGACTTGCCATTGATACCAAAGAAATTGTATTTTACCTGCAGTCCATTGGAACGACTCTGCAGATAGGGCGCGATGTATTTCTTGTCATCCACCGCCTTTTTGAATTCTTCGTAGTTCTTGAAGAAACCATGCGTCATGTAGTCCAGCTTGCCCTGTGCCATCAGGGTATTGACCTCTTTCATGCCACGCAGGATTTCACTCATTTCTTCGCGCAACAGATTGATGTCCCACGCTTCGAGCACCAGCGTGTAGTCTCGTTTGTAGGGAAAACGTTTTTTTAACGGGTCCTTTTTCTTATGTATGATAAAGGCGCCGTGCATGGAGTGGTTGGCATGCAAGGGTGTTCCCCAGTGGCAGTGGTACCAGTGGGTGCCTGCCGGTTTAGCCTGGAAGCGATAAACAAAGGTCTGGCCGGGGTGCACCGGGTCTTGTGTCACCATGGGCACACCATCCATGGTGTAGGGAAGGATAATGCCGTGCCAGTGAATGGTGTGCATCTCTTCGGTTTTATTGGTGAAATTAACCTTTATCCAGTCGCCCTCGGTGACGTGGAATTCGGCCCCCGGCACCTGGCCGTTAAAGGCGAACATGTGTGCCTTGATACCCGGCAAAATCTCATGTTGGGTAATTCGGATATCGATATCGAATTCCTTGTAGTTCACCTCGCTATCAGAGGGTGAGCCAGGTGGTTCAATCTTGCCGCTCATCATGCTGCCACTGTGGTCTTTCATGAACATCATGGTGTTGTAACCATCCATTTGATGGCCCATCGCAGCGTGGTCCACGGCCTGCGCCTTGGCAGCCGCAGCGGACCCGGCAGATCCAGCGGCGATGGCGCCACCCGTGACGGCAGCGGCCTTCTTGAGGAAGCCGCGGCGACCTTCCAGTTTCGTTTTTTCGTTTCGATCAGCTTCCGGGTTAACGGGAGCTGGGCGATTTTCAGTGTTGTCTGACATTGAGACACTCCAGCAAATTTCGTATGAATTATCGATTCTGCACCAACATCGGTGCGCAATCTACTAACGAATTCATTCAAGAATTCGGCATAAATTAGCCGAATTAAATTGGAGGTCTTTCGTCCGAGGCGAGGGTGATAAGTGTATAGGGGGTTACTGTACGAACTGCTGTGTTACTGCCGGTGAGATTATGCGAACCGAATGTGTAGCTAAATATACCGAGCGTCACACTGCAACTGACGTTGCACTGTGACTCACAGGAGCCGAAGGAAACACAGGCTATATCCAGACAACCTTGTGTCATCTGACTGGAATCGCCCTTTTGATGCACAGCATGCATCGGTGTCACATCCTGATTAGCGGCTACCGTGATGGCAGGGATCATCGGCACCAGAACCAGCACACTAATCAATACTGCAATGACCCGGATTCTAGTGTGACGACGCATTAATTACGGTGATTCTCTATATTTTGCGGTTTGACAGACGATTGGAACTTTATATTTACGATCTACGCCTGTTCAACACTACGACGCCCGACGAACTCATTAGTTCCATCGGCGCGCCATTATATAGTGTGACAAATTGCTTTCAAGGCCCTGGAAATGACGCGACCTTCGAATCAACGTTTACACGTTCTATGTTTCGGGCCCTGGCATTCCAGCTCACGTGACCCCCAAAGACTTTTTATATATGCGACGATATCCAGAGCCTCTGATTTCTTGATAATATTTTTCCAGGCTGGCATTTGGGTGGTGCGCGGTGACCCCTCCAGTATGGTTTTCAGTATCGCCTCATCGGTATGGTGCCAGGCGTGCTCCTTGTCATTCAGGGCGGGGGGACGTAAATATCCTGGTCCGCGGATTAGCGGCGGTATTTCTATTCCGCCGGTTCCGCGGGCCCCATGGCATTTGGCACAATTCTTTTGAAAAAGTACGGCACCCCGTTTTACAGCTCGTGCATCGGGTTTTTCCCCGGTCACTGCATATGACGGTGCATTGACCATGCTGATCAATGCCGTAAAAAGAACAATTTTTGCCGTAGTTAGTTTAATCATCCAAAGAACCTTTGTGATTGGAAAATCAGATCAAGTGTCGCTGCAGAAGGGCAACCTTATAACTTAGCAGTGACGTATTAAAGAAAAATTTTACAACGTGCACGTGGCGCACAGGTCAAATTATTTAAGTCTTTATAAATAATCAGTTATGACATTCTGTCGGCGACAACACACAGTTCGGCACCCTCACATGGGCGATTGCCTATGTTAAATAATTATTTGCCCCGGTAAAAATCGATACATTGACCTATATCAATGTGGCCGCCCTGCCCGGTTGCGACTATGTCACGCCGTTGCAATGACTGAAGGTATAAATATCAATTCTATGGTCCCGAAACCCCAAACACTGTCCGCGAGGCACTGTCCGTTTAGATTAGGTGAGCCTGGAACCTATCGATCCTGGCGTCAGAAAAAACTGAAGAACTATCCCGCCTCGACAGAAGAGTTAGTTGTAGAAATCAAAAACCCGCGCGCCCTTACCGCCAACGAAAAGTTTCTGGTTGTACGGGCATGCCGCAAGACCAATATGGTGTTGTACAGCAGTCGTACTGAAGGTGATGCAGACAAACAAATCCCGCTGTCACTTGGTCGGCAACTGGGATTGAACCAGCTGGACCACAACTGGCTTGCTGATAAGGAAGGTGTAACCAGCCTGACGGTACGGGAAGACGCTGAACACAACCACTATATCCCTTATACAAACAGGCGAATCCGCTGGCATACAGACGGGTACTACAATCCCCTGCACCGGCAGATTGGCGCTCTGCTACTGCATTGTGTGAGCAGTGCCGCTAGTGGTGGAGAAAATGCATTGCTGGATCACGAGATTGCCTACATCAAAATACGTGACGAAAATCCGGATTACATCCGGGCGTTGATGGCTCCCGATGTTATGACGATTCCGGCAAGACTCGATGAGTCCGGCGTGGCACGACCCGACCAAAGCGGACCCGTATTTTCTATTGATGCGGCTAGTGGAAACCTGCATATGCGGTACACCGCGCGTACTCGCAGCATCCAGTGGAAAGACGATCCCCTCACCCGTGAAGCAACCGAATTTCTGACAGACTTGCTCAACGGTGATTCAACCTATATCTTCCGCGGCCGACTGGAACCCGGCATGGGTCTGATCAGCAACAACGTATTGCATGACCGTTCGGGTTTCGTGGATGGCGTTGACTCCAGGCGACTGTTGTACCGAGCCAGATATTTCGAGCGACTTGAAGGCACAGGGGTGTACGATATACCTCCCTTTAGAAGGACCGAGAATTAAATGACGCTAGCCGATCGAATAAACACATTTGGTCAATCGATGCTGAACAAATATGGCGAGCGTGTGCACAAAATCGCCATTGATGCCGGGTTTACCTGTCCGAATCGCGACGGAACTATAGGACGAGGTGGTTGTACTTTTTGTAACAACACGTCTTTTAGCCCCAATGGCCGCAAACCACCCTCCATTGCAGACCAGATCGCAGCCGGTAGACAGGTGATTCGAAAGCGCACCGGTGCGCAAAAATTTATTGCCTATTTTCAGGCGTACACCAATACCTATGCCGATGTTGAGCGCTTGCGGATTCTATACGACAAGGCGCTGTCGGAACCGGATGTCATTGGGCTCAGCATTGGCACGCGACCAGACTGCGTCCCACGCCCGGTGCTCGATTTATTGTCGGACTATCAGGACAAAGGATATGAGATATGGCTGGAACTGGGGTTGCAATCCGCGTTCGACGAAACGCTGGCCCGTGTTAACCGCGGGCACGGCCGGAAGGAATACGAAACCGCCGTACAGAATGCACAATCGCGCAATTTGAATATCTGCACGCATCTCATCGCTGGGTTACCAGGTGAAACCAAAACCCATGTCCGCAGGACACTCGAGTATGTGCTCTTACTGGGAGCGCAAGGCCTTAAAATACACCCGTTGCACGTAGTCAAGGGTACGCAACTCGCAAACAGTTGGCGCAAGGGCGACTACCGCCCTATTACACTGTCCCAGTATATTTCTACCGTGGCGGACCTGGTAGAACGTACCCCGGCAGATGTTATCTACCATCGTGTGACAGGAACAGCATCTCCCGACATCTTGCTTTCACCGATCTGGTGCGCCCGCAAGTGGAGTGTGCTAAACCGTATCGAGCTGGAACTACGTTCACGCGGCACGCGACAAGGTAGTTATTGCAGCACAAGACGATTACCAATGAATACGGTGACAACCAGAAAATCATTGCACGCAATCTCCAGCGCACCATAACGTGCTTCCTGAGCAAGGCATCCCTCGGTGAAAGCAACAAGAAAAGTTGACCTTGTTTGTCCCGCCGGTGGCTTGCCGGCGCTAAAGGCAGCCGTGGATAATGGCGCGGATTGCGTGTACGTGGGTTACCGTGATGGCACCAACGCCAGGAACTTTCCCGGCCTCGGCTTCGATGGCGCTGAGCTGGTTCGCGGTATCGACTATGCCCACAGTGCGGGCGCCAGGGTTTACGTCGCCATCAATACCTATCCACGACCGCAGCAATGGGATCAGTGGTGCCGTGCCGTCGACCGCACCGCCGAACAAAACGCCGACGCCCTCATTCTTGCTGACCCAGGGCTGATGCATTATGCAACGAACAAGCATCCGAATTTACGGCTGCACCTGTCGGTTCAGGGATCGGCCACCAACCCACAAGCCATCGACTTTTATCACCGGCACTACGCAATCCAGCGTGTGGTATTGCCGCGGGTATTGTCGCTTGCGCAGGTAGAAAGTGTGATTAATAACGTTGATGTCGAGGTTGAGGTATTCGGCTTCGGCAGCCTCTGTGTCATGGTGGAAGGTCGGTGTACCCTGTCCTCCTATGTCACCGGAAAATCACCCAACTCCAATGGTGTCTGCTCCCCCGCCGAATTCGTACGCTGGGAAGAGAGTCAGCAAGGGAAGAAAGTTCGTCTCAACAAAATTTTAATCGACAAATTCAATCCCGATGAAAAAGCCGGGTACCCGACTATTTGCAAAGGGCGTTACCAGGTAGAGGACAACGTTTTCTATGCGATCGAGGAGCCCACAAGTCTCAATATACTTGAGATACTGCCCGATCTTCTGCGAGCCGGAGTCGCCGCCATCAAGATAGAAGGCAGACAACGCAGTCCAATCTACGTTGCACAAGTCACCAGGGTTATGCGCGACGCACTGGATCGCTGCACAAGTAATCCCGAGACCTATACTGTTCAATCCGGCTGGATGGCCCAGCTGGATAAAGTGGCCGAAGGGGCTTGCCATACCCTCGGCGCCTACCATCGGCCCTGGCAATAGATTTCGTATGCCTGTTACACGGGATGTAATCACCAATGTCGACTTCAACCACTACAAGAATTTCCCTGGGGCCCCTGCTTTACCTCTGGGACCGGGAAGCGATTCTCACGTTTTACGACAAGATCGCGCAATCGGAAGTGGACATTGTTTATCTCGGTGAAATTGTCTGCGCCAAACGACGGGAATTAAAATTTTCTGACTGGCTGGCACTGGCGAGTATGCTGGAAAAAGCTGGAAAAGAAGTTGTGCTGTCAACGCTGACACTGATTGAGGCAGCGTCTGATATGGCCCAGGTAAAACGCGTCTGTGAAAATGGACAATTCCGGGTCGAAGCAAATGATTTTGCCGCGGTCAGTCTGATCGAAGGAAAAAACCCGTTCGTTGCCGGCCCCCACATCAACATCTATAACGCGAGCACACTGCGGCAGTTGTCCGATTGCGGTGCCTGGCGCTGGGTCATGCCTCTGGAGATGAACAGCAGCGATCTGACGGCGCTTCAGCAGACAAGGCCGGATGGCATGGAGACAGAAATTTTTATTTTTGGTCGCCTGCCGCTGGCGTCTTCCGCCCGTTGCTTTACGGCAAGAGCCCACAATCGTGGCAAGGACGAGTGCGAATTTATCTGCAAGGACTACGAGGACGGCATGCTGGTGTCCACCCGGGAAGAGCAGCCTTTCCTGATACTGAACGGTATCCAGGTGCAGTCGGCGCTCACCTGCAATCTCGTCGACAAACTTCCGCAACTAGGCAACCTGGGTGTCGATGTTGTTCGAGTCTCACCGCAGGCACATGGCACCATGGAGATCATCAAACAGGTGCACGGTGTAATCGAAGCAAAGGTAAATCCTGCGTCCGCGGCAAAGTCCCTGATAAGCTACATGCCAGTTGGACCCTGTGACGGCTACTGGTATTCCCGACCGGGCATGGATGCCCGTAAAGAATCAGTGACTCAGCCGTGAACCCGCTTGTCAAAGCGAATTTTGATCCGGCTCAACAGGTGTTGCAGTGAACGCGGTGGCTCGCGCCCCACGACGTCGGCGAAGTGAGCCTGCCAGTTAAATTCAATGGCATCCAGCATGTTCTTTATATACAGCCCGGTTTCAGTATCACCCTCAATATTAAGGCGGCGATCAAAAAACAGTGTATCGGGATCCTCTGCGCTGGTCGCCAGCAACCAGAAACTGCTCAACCGCCCGCTTATGCGTGCATCCCAATTATCAACACTCGATTGATGCAACCGCCCCCCACGAACGGTAAAACAGAAATCTATCGGGATATCCGTTATGCGGAGGCCCAGGGATTTTCCCTCCATTTCACGAAGTCGGGACTCAAGCCCCTGACCACGCATCAGGAAATTACAGGCCCGGGCCAGAACCTTGCTGTGCAGACTGTTGGGCAGAACCCGCAATGGAAATGACAGACCGGATTTCAGTACTGAGGGAATCATGGAGTTTCCAGCGACAGAATGACCCGGCTACGTTAGGCAAGACAGGCAGTAAAGGCATTGACCTGGATCAATTGGTCACAGTAAATAAAAGGTACTGCAGATGATGAAATATAGATCTTTACGCGACTATATAACCTACCTGGAACAACAGGGAGAACTTAAACGTATTGATGTGGAAGTGAATCCCTGCCTTGAGATCACTGAAATCTGTCAACGAGTACTTAAATCCGGTGGCCCAGCGCTTTTATTCGAGAATCCGACCGGGTCCAAAATCCCGATGCTGGGCAATCTATTCGGTACCACACGCCGGGTTGCACTGGGCATGGGCCGGGACAACCTGGCGGCACTACGGGAAGTGGGTGAGGTATTGGCCTTTCTCAAGCAACCACAATTACCAAGCAGTATCCGAGATTCGTTAAAAAAGGCCTCTGTATTTAAAAAATTGCTCGACGTAACTCCAAAAAAACTGGCCTCGGCGCCCTGCCAGGAAATTGTGATCGAGGGGGCCGATGTTGATCTGTCACAACTACCAATACAAACACAGTGGCCCGAAGACGCCGGTCGCCTGATTACTTTTGGCCTGGTAGTAACGCGCGGACCGAACAAGGAACGACAAAACATCGGCATCTATCGGCAACAAGTCATCGACCGCAACAAGGTAATTATGCGCTGGTTGCCCCACCGTGGCGGCGCCCAGGACTTCCGGGAATGGCAGCAGGCCCACCCCGGCAAACGTTTTCCGCTGGTGGTGGTGATCGGCGCCGATCCGGCGACCATACTGGCGGCGGTGACACCGGTACCGGATACACTATCCGAGTTCCAGTTTGCCGGTCTGTTGCGTGGTGCACGAACCGAGGTGGTTAAATGCCTGGGTCACGATGATCTGAATGTGCCGGCATCGGCGGAGTTTGTACTGGAAGGTTATATCGAACCCGGTGAAGAGGCCGAGGAAGGGCCGTTTGGTGACCATACCGGTTATTACAATACCGTAAACCCGTTCCCGGTATTCACCATCGAACGCATCACGCATCGGCCCGATCCGATATACCACACCACGTTCATGGGACGTTCTCCCTATGATGAACCTTCCATCCTGGCGCAGGCACTCAACGAGGTATTTATTCCGTTACTGCAAAAACAGTTCCCGGAAATTGTCGACTTCTACCTGCCGCCCGAGGCCTGTTCCTACCGCATCGCCGTGGTCAGCATCAAGAAAGGTTACCTCGGGCATGCCCGGCGAATCATGTTCGGGGTCTGGTCTTACCTGCGGCAGTTCACCTA
>JBGMQT010000047.1:13289-16636 GCA_048060695.1 Acidiferrobacterales bacterium | reverse complement strand
GTTCCGTCGACAAGGCCAATGTGCTCGACGTGATGGTATTGTGGCGGGAAGTGGTTAACGAGGTGGCGATGGATTATCGCGATGTCGAAATCAGTCATATGTACGTTGACAATGCGTCCATGCAACTGGTGCGCGAGCCCAAACAGTTCGACGTCATCGTGACCGGCAACATGTTTGGCGATATTCTCTCCGATACCGCTGCCATGCTGACGGGTTCAATTGGGATGCTGCCTTCCGCATCACTGGATAAAGATGGCAAGGGTATGTACGAACCGATCCATGGCTCAGCACCGGATATTGCCGGACAAGGCAAGGCCAATCCTCTGGCAACCATACTATCAGTAGCCATGATGTTGCGTTATACGTTGAACGAAGCAGGTCTTGCTGATCGAATCGAACAGGCGGTATCAACGGTTCTGGATAGCGGATTGCGCACTGCTGATATTTTCGCAGGCAACGGTCAAGAAGTCGGTACTGTCGAGATGGGCGACGCGGTTGTCACGGCACTAGGAAACTGAACGGGTGGGTCTTGACATTGGTTATTAAGCTAAACGGGACAAGAAAATGAAGCGAGTAGGATTGATTGGTTGGCGCGGTATGGTGGGCTCCGTATTGATGGAACGCATGCGCGATGAAGGTGATTTCAACGACATTGACGCAGTATTTTTCACCACCTCGCAGATGGGTCAGTCCGGGCCGGATATTGGCAAGGATATCAGGCCCTTGCAGGATGCCACTAATGTCGACGCGCTCAAGGCGATGGATGTCATCATTACTTGTCAGGGTGGCAGCTACACCAAATCGATCTACCCCAAACTGCGCAGTGCTGGCTGGCAAGGTTACTGGATTGATGCGGCCTCCGCGTTACGCATGGACGACAGCGCGATTATTGTTCTGGATCCGGTCAATCTGGATGTCATCAAGAATGGGTTGGTCACCGGTGTCAAAACCTATGTTGGCGGAAACTGTACAGTCAGTTTGATGCTGATGGCCATTGGTGGCCTGTTAGACCGGAATCTGGTGCAGTGGATCACACCCATGACCTATCAGGCGGCATCGGGTGCGGGCGCTCAGAACATGCGTGAATTGATTCGACAAATGGGCGCCGTGAGCGACGAAGTTAAACTACTCAACGACGATCCGGCATCCGCTATTCTCGAGATCGATCAAAAGGTTGCGAAGTTTATTCGCAGCGAAAATTATCCGACTGAGCACTGGCCCGTGGCGTTAGCGGGCAGTTTGATCCCATGGATCGACGCGCAGCTCGACAGCGGACAAAGCAAGGAAGAGTGGAAGGCAGAAGTAGAGACCAACAAAATACTGGGGCGTTCCGACAATCCGGTGCCTATCGATGGGATTTGTGTTCGAGTGGGTGCCATGCGTTGTCACAGCCAGGCATTGACTATCAAGTTGAATAAAGACGTACCTCTCGATGAGGTGCACGACATTCTTGCGGGCGCAAATGATTGGGTTAAGGTGGTACCCAATGACCGCGAACTGACGATGAGTGAGTTGACACCAGCAAAAGTCACCGGAACATTGTCCGTGCCGGTGGGCCGCTTACGCAAACTCTCGATGGGACCGGATTATCTGGCGGCGTTTACCGTTGGAGATCAGTTGTTGTGGGGTGCGGCGGAACCCCTTCGTCGAATGCTGCGCATCCTGCTGGACAATAAATAGTCCTCTCCAATTCGGTTCTGTTGACCCCGAAGGACCGCTTTTTCGTTTATAGGCAATAATATTACCGCTAGCGGCAAATTGTCGTACCGGCGGCCTATTTAGTCCTTGCGAATGGGGTCGGAGATGACTATATCGGTGGGTATGCGAGATTAAAACGTGCACCGTGGGGGTGACACAGAAATTGACCTATCTCAAACTCTAACTATTTGAATATTTGACAGAAAATTAGATTGAAAGGGTTCTGTTGACAGATGCGGTGCGGTGCTAAAAGGCTATTTATTAGCTATAGTTAGTTGCGAAATGTAATGAAACTTAATACTATATTGACGTAAACCTGTGTCTTTTAAGATATTATTGGCTCAGGGAAGCAAAAAAAGCACAGAATTTAGAGTGGAGAACGGAGAACAAATGAGTCGAGCGACTTGGGGGGTGCGTCGGGGCATAACCGCAGGAGCAGGTTTCCTGCTGGCCTTGCTACCGGTTTTAACCTACGGACTGGGTCTGGGCCCGATCAATGTTAAGTCCGCTTTAAACGAAAATCTCGACGCCGAGATCGAGTTCACATCGGTAAATGATCGTGAGCTTAAAGATCTGCAAGTCGGCTTGGCCCCTGTGAATGCATTTAAGGTGGCAGGTATCGAGCGCCATCCTCGCCTGTCCGCAATCCAGTTCAAAGTCGAGCGCCGCGATAGTGGCCGTCCTTATCTACGTCTTACTACGCGGTTCCCCTACCCTGAACCGTTTCTACATATATTATTGCAGGCCGAGTGGACTGTTGGTGGTTCAGTTGGTCGATTACGTCGTGAGTACACTGCTTTAATCGATCCGCCGTTTCTCGCGGCGACAAATTCAGCTCCGATTCGTGCACCTCAGCCGGCACCGAGAAAACAGGATTCGGAACCTGAGTTGACGCTTGAAGAAGTTGCCCCGATCGCGAAACTGGGTGAACCCGAATTATTAATTGAGGAAGAACCGGCACCGAAGCAGTCAATTAAGGAAGAACCTGAGCTGCTTATTGAAGAAGAGCTTGACACGAAACAGGCCGCGAATAGAGAACCGGAGTTGTTGCTGGAGGAAGAGCCGGCAAAAATGAAAACAGTACCTGCCACTGTGACGAAGTCCAGAATAATAGCGGAACCCACTCTGGAGTTAGAACCCGATTTTGATGACGGCATAGTTCCTTCCAAAACCAAACGTGCGCCAGAAAAATTTGAATTGCTTGGCCCGCCTGATCATCTTCTCCCAGGTGGCGCGCCGGCATGGGCCAGTACAGGAACCTACCGCGTAAAGCGCGGTGACACGGCGTATGGGATAGCGCGCAAGATAAGGGAAGACACAAGTCTGAGTATGGAACAGGTTGTTCTGGCATTGTACTACAGCAACCCCAAGGCATTTTTTGACAACAACACCAACAATCTGCGTGCGGGCAAAATTCTCAAGATTCCGGATCGAGATGTGGTCCTCAAGCGCAGTCGCCGCGACGCCAACCTTAAATTCCATGCTCAATACGATCGTTGGCAGGAGTACAAGCTGAAGCTGGCAAGTGCCAGGAAGCCGGTTACTCTGGGTGAGCCACCGGTTAGCGCAAAGGCTAAACCTGCTGCGGTAAAGGCGAAACCCAAGGTTCAGGAGAAAAAGAAAATTGCTCGTAAACCTGCGGCAAAACC
>JBGMQT010000047.1:0-13189 GCA_048060695.1 Acidiferrobacterales bacterium | reverse complement strand
AAACCTGCGGCAAAACCAAAGACACCGGTAACGGCTCAGGCAAAACGTAAGGGCATGCAAATTCCGCCATCTCGAAGTGGCAGGAAGGAAGAATTGCTGCGAATTGTTCGCTCCAATATCGATAAGAAAAGCCAGACGGCAGGAAAATCTGCTGAAACTGAATCGGCCAAGGGCAAACAACAGCTGACTGAAAAAGTTGCAACACTTCAAGGATCCGGCAATGGCGCCGCGAAACCTGAGGTGGGCGCCAAGGCGGGCAAACCACAGGCAACAACACCTTCAAAGAAACGCCTGTTGCAAATCGAGAATGCGGATAAGGCGCAACCCGCCAAGCCGGTTGTCCAGCCCAAGCTACCGATTAAGGCCAAGACAGCACCAAAACCAGTCGCCAGGAAGCCGGTGCAAGTGGCAAAAAAACGGACTAAGCCGACGAAACGATCCCCGGCACCGGTTCGCAGAGAAGAAAGTTTTGTAGACATGGCGATGGGTATCGTCAACCAGATTCTTGGTAATCAGATTATTCTTGCCATTGTCGGTGGCTTGGTGGTTCTGGGTGGCGTCATTGGTATGGTCTACGCCCGTCGTCGCAGGAAGTCACTATCGGAGTTTGAAGAAAGTATCCTGACCAGCGGAGACATTAGTACCGGAGAAGTGTCAACGGGTAGCGAGGATATCGCAGGTGACAGCGGCGACACGTCATTCCTTAGCGACTTTAGTCAGGGCGGTATGGGAAATATCGCTACCGACGAAGTGGATCCGATCGCAGAAGCCGACGTGTATCTGGCTTATGGCAGGGATGAGCAAGCAGAAGAGATACTCAAAGATGCAATCGTTAAAGTGCCGTCACGACACGAACTCAAGGAGAAGTTGCTGGAAATCTATGCGCAGCGGAGCGACGTAAGCGCATTTGAGACCTTGGCGGAAGAATTGTATGCCGCGCTGGAAGGACAGGGCGGTGAGCTGTGGAATCGGGTAGCCGGCATGGGTTCGACTCTCAATCCCGGCAACCCAATGTTCCAGGGCGGGGCCCCGGTATCTGCCGCAAACACTGTTGCCCCTGCTATGGGCATGGATGGCGGGCTGGAAATGACGACACCGGCTACCGATGCCGTACCCGCAATCGAAGAAACCATGGCAATTGATCTCGGTCAAATGCAGGAAGAGGCGATGTCGCCCGAGATCGAAATGGATGTTGGCGGGATTGATATGGATATGTCGGGTGGCGATGGCAGTGAGGAAACTGAAGTTGTTTCCGATGATGCGCTGGATGGGCTGGAATTCAATCTCGATATCGGCGGCGATACGGCCGATGCCACACCGGCGGCGTCAGAACCGGAGATAGAATTTGGTGGAGACGTTAGTAACGCGCTGGAGTTTGAGCCTGCTACCCCGTCAGCAGACGCACCGGAAGAAGAAATTGCGTTTGACGCCGGGGAGCTATCACTCGATGCAAGTGATGATGAAGCTAGCTTGGCGATGGGAGACGACGACGGATTTGCAGCGCTCAGGGAGAACACGCCAGACAATAATCAATCAGACCTGAATATCAGTATTGGTACAGAAGCAGACTTCACTGATGACAGTGATCTCGGGCTATCGTTTGGTGAAGAGGCTGCTGGTGGTGTAGCGGTAGCGCCCGAGGTGGAAGAAGTGGGTGTGGACGGTGCGGCGGACCAATGGGATGAGGCTGCGACCAAGCTGGATTTGGCCAAGGCCTACATTGATATGGGTGATTCCGAGGGCGCGAGAAGCATCCTTGAGGAAGTGGCGGTAGAAGGTAACGAGGATCAGAAGCGCCAGGCAAGTGATCTTGCCTCACAGATTTCATAATAAAAAAAGTTCTACCAATGCAATAATTGGCGCATTTACATGCGCCTTTTTGCTGTTTGTCAGTCGCGCCGCCGATAGACACAAAAACGGAACGGTAGGATGTTATCCTCAGTCGCGGAGACGATTTCTGACTCCAGTTCCCATTGATCAGCATTGTATTCCGGAAAAGTAATGTTGCCCTCTACGGCAACATCAACGTGAGTTATATAGAGTCTCTCGGTATAAGGAAGAAATAGACGATAAATTTCAGCACCACCGATAATAAAAGTCTCATCATTGTTATCAACCATCTCCCGGATTTCACCGACGGAATGAGCAATGATGCAATCGTCCGCTGAAAAAGTGCTACTTCGTGTTAATACAACATTTATTCTTCCCGGCAGTGCTCTGCCGATGTCTTCGTAATTTCGGCGCCCCATAACGATAGTGTGGCCCATAGTGGTTTTTCGGAAATATGCCAAATCGGCCGGCAAATGCCAGGGAAGGGTATTGTTGTTGCCGATGACGCCATTTTCCGCGATGGCAACGATTATTGAAATCATCAGGTAGAAGTTCTGATCGCCGCTTACACAGCAACCGGCGCTTTTATATGGGGGTGCGGGTCGTAATTGGTCATTGTAAAGTCGTCGAATACAAAATCAAATATTGAGTTTCGCTGCGGGTTCAGTGTCATGGTGGGAAGATTTCTAGGTGCACGACCTAGTTGCTCCCGGGTCTGGGTAAGATGATTCTGGTAGAGATGCGCGTCGCCTAATGTGTGTACAAAATCACCAGGCTCCAACCCCGTTACCTGGGCAACCATCATTGTTAACAGCGCATAAGATGCAATATTAAACGGTACGCCAAGAAATATATCGGCGCTGCGTTGATACAGCTGGCAGGATAGTTTTCCCTTCGCCACATAGAACTGGAAAAAAGCGTGGCAGGGAGGTAATGCCATGTTCTCAATTTCACCAACGTTCCAGGCGCTGACAATAATTCGCCTCGAATCCGGATTGTTTTTTATTTGACTAATAATCTGACTAATCTGGTCGATTGATTCGCCGGATGCTGTTGGCCATGAACGCCATTGAGCGCCATATACCGGGCCCAGGTTGCCGTTTTCATCGGCCCACTCATCCCAGATGCCGACCCCATTATCTTTGAGGTACCGGGTGTTGGTGTCGCCACGGAGAAACCACAGCAGCTCGTGGAGAATTGAGCGCAGATGCAATTTTTTAGTAGTCACAAGCGGGAAACCTTGCTGAAGATTGTAGCGGGACTGATACCCGAAAACGCTAATGGTGCCCGTACCTGTTCTGTCTTCTTTTTTGACGCCATGTTCCAGAACGTGGCGCATCAGATCTAAATACTGCTGCATGCTCGTTAATCGCCGACGAGTGGTCTAATTCCCCGTATCCCGGGGGCCAGAAATCAGTTTATTATTTCACTTGAATAACCAAAGGCTGCCTGAAGCAGGGGACCCCTGTTTCGCAGCGGCATTTGCGTTACGAATTGTCATTATATCGTCAAAACTGGCCACAGCGCAGCTGCTCTGAAATATATTAGAAGGATATTCAGGTTATTATGGAAAATCGAATGGAAAAATATTTATTCATGAAGCCGTTTTTGCGGATGCTGGGCACCGGCAGTTTTTTCACGCGCATGGTCGGGTTGATGCTGCGAGTGCTTGCGGCGCTGATTGTGCTCGGCAGCTTGGCCTCTATTTTCAAGGCCGGAAAATTCATGTTTGATCTGCCCACCAGTGGAATTATGGGCGGGATTATTTATGTACTGTTTTTTGTGCTGGCGGTTTACGCAGTCGCGCATACCCTGATTATTCGCTCCAGAGATATCGAGGCACAGAGGGATCAGGATCATTTTATTCTACCGGTCGCATCAATTCTGACTCGACTTGCCGGTGAAGCCTACGCTACTTACGTTGCCCTGACTGCGATTGGAGGCGGCATTTTCGTTTGGTTTACCGGCGAAGCCATTGGCAAAATCATGGATCCCATCCCGTTTCTCTTTCCTACCACGCAAAAGCCAAATTTTATGGGTGGTATCGAGCTTATACTGATCGGTGTGCTGCTGGCGGCAGGAGCCATCATTGCAAGTTATGTTCTTGCTGAGCTGGTTACCGCATTGTCACGCGCTACGTCATCCGGCCAGCAGCAAGCAGGCCATCACAATGGTCCGCGGCAAATTGGTGAGAACACGTCACATTCGCGCTTTGGCTAGCTTTGGTTGTTAGTAAGCAGGTTAGTGGAATAACCTGACGCGACGATATTTGAAAATCGGGATAAGCACGATTCCTGCAACGAACCCACCTACATGCGCCCGCCAGGCAACGCCACCCCCACCCGCACCGGCCAGTAAAGAATTAATCAGTTGCAGCACAAACCAGAAGCCGAGTACGAGCATTGCCGGCAGTTTCGTGGCATAAACAAAGAATCCGATGGGGATGGCCACCAGTACGCGGGCACGGGGATGAAGTAATAGATACGCGCCAAGCACACCCGAGATGGCACCGCTAGCGCCGATCATGGGTGTGACCGATGCCGGGTCGGGCAGCGCCTGTGCCAATGCGGCAGCCAGGCCGCTGACAATGTAGAATACAATGAAACGGCCGTGCCCCATGGCGTCTTCAACATTGTTTCCGAATATCCAGAGAAAGAGCATATTGCCGATAAGGTGCATCCAGCCGCCGTGAAGAAACATTGATGTCAGCAGGGTCAGCTCAGCTGGTACACGATAGAGTTCAGGTGGTAAGGATTTGTTCTGCAACAGTGATGCGGGAATGACACCCAGAGCATAAACCACTTTTTGACCCTCGGGCCCCAGCGACAGCTGCCAGAAAAAAACCAGAACGCTGGCAACAATGAGCGCCACCGTCACAAACGGGAAAATATCCGTTGGATTGTTGTCGTGCAGGGGAATCAAAGAATCATATCACTCTGGATCGTGAAACCGTTCAGTTGCTTCCAGTGTATTTTCGAGCAGAGTCGCGACGGTCATGGGACCTACCCCGCCGGGCACCGGGGTGATCCAGCTCGCCCGCTCGGCGGCTTTTTCAAATCCAATGTCGCCTACGAGCGAGCCGTCCACCCGGCGGTTTATGCCAACATCAATCACCATAGCGCCGGGTTTAATCCATTCACCCTTGACCACGCCTGGCTTGCCTACCGCGACCACTACAATATCGGCGTTTGCGACATGCGCCGCGATATCTTTTGTGAATCGGTGACAGGTGGTGACGGTGCACCCGGCCAGCAGAAGCTCGAGTGCCATAGGGCGCCCGACATGATTTGAGGCGCCGACCACCACCGCGTTCTGTCCACGAATAGCCTCACCGGTGTTTTCCAGTAAATGCATGATGCCTTTTGGGGTGCACGAACGCAGCACCGGCATGCGCAGTGCAAGTCGGCCGACATTGTATGGGTGAAAGCCGTCGACATCTTTGTCGGGCAGTATCGTTTCGAGAATAGTCTCAGGATCGATTTGTTCCGGTAGCGGCAGTTGCACCAGAATGCCATCTACTTCCGGATTATCGTTTAACGTTTGCACCAGGTTGATCAGCTCGTCCTGGGTCGTGGTGTCGGCAAGATCATAGGAGAATGACGTGATGCCCACTTCGTCACAAGCCTTGCGCTTATTGTGCACGTAGAGGGTCGAGGCGGGGTCATTTCCCACAATAATGACAGCGAGCCCTGGCGCGCGTTTGTTATCAGCAAGGCGTTTGTCGATGTGTTTTTTAATCGACGACCGCATTTTGCTGGCGATATTTTTACCGTCGATAATTTGTGCAGTCATGGAGTGGGGTTGGGCCAGTGCACCAGCAAAAAGAGGCGCAAGTTTCGCACGCCGGAAGGGTTTCGCCAAGCGGCATGGAATGCTGTCAGAGGTCCCATTGACGCTATAATACCGGTTGCGTATAGTCGCGCAGCACCCGGTTCTGCCGAGCTGCAAGTCGATAGTGTGAACGCACGGGGTATAGCGCAGTCTGGTAGCGCGCCTGCTTTGGGAGCAGGATGTCGGGAGTTCGAATCTCTCTACCCCGACCAGTTTACCAAGCCAGTCGTAGGCGGGAATTCGTAGCGGCTGTGACAACGTGCCCGTAGCTCAACGGGGCGAAGAGCGACTGCGGGGATGCAGGAGCTGGAGCAATGCAGGGAGCCGTGGCCGAGAAATTGAGAAAGGTCCCAAATGGACCTTTTCCCCGATGAGCACCACGCCAGGGATGGTATGAGCAACGTTAATTAATTGCGCCCGTAGCTCAACCGGATAGAGCAACGGCCTTCAACGCCGTGATGAAAGCGGCAATCAGGAGCCTCTGTCGGGAAACGCAACTGCCAGAGTGCAGGGCACTGTATCGGTGAAACCTTAACGCGTTAAGGCGATGGCAATACCGAGGAAACCGGGGAACCTTGTTTTTGATACATTGTTTCCGTCCGCCTGAAGGGCCCGTCAAAGGGCGGTAGGGTGGCAGAGAACAGCCCAGGCTGTTCATGGGATCCGTAGAGACTATACGTGCCCCGCCTGAGATGGCGAAGATATAGTCCAGACCACAAACCGTAAGGGCAGTGAAAGCTGTAGTGGTAAGCTAAGCCGTAGGTTACAGGTTCGAGTCCTGTCGGGCGCGCCATGTATCCGGTGAAGTAAAGTCTATAAAATGGTGAGCGTAGCTCAGTTGGTAGAGCCCCGGATTGTGATTCCGGTCGTCGTGGGTTCGAGTCCCATCGTTCACCCCAGTTAGTTTGGGTCGTTAGCTCAGTTGGTAGAGCAGCGGACTCTTAATCCGCGGGTCGTAGGTTCGAACCCTACACGACCCACCAAACGTGAAATAGCAGGGCTAGGCCCTGCTATTTCGTTTCTGGTGATCGAAAATTCCCGTTGGTACCATTATATGGTGTCGGTATAACCGGTCAGGAATAGTTTTTTGGGCCAACTGTGGCAAAATACGCCCGCTTGCAAAACGCGAATGTGGCGGAACTGGTATACGCGCTGGATTTAGGTTCCAGTGGGGTAACCCGTGGGAGTTCGACTCTCCCCATTCGCACCATATTCGCACTAAATGAAACCCGGCTACAGGTTATTATCCGGGCGATACTGGAAGATTATTTACTTTATAGATCAAGTATATACAGGATGTTATTGATATTTAGGATGAGGTTTAACTATGCAGGTCTCCGTTGAAAATACGAGTGTTTTGGGTCGACGGGTCAAGGTCACGGTGCCGGCTGAACGTGTTGAGCAAGAATTTGTGGCTCGCATCAAACGCCTGGGTGGGCAGGTAAAACTGCCGGGGTTTCGACCGGGAAAAGTGCCGGCCAAAGTGCTTGAACAAAAGTTTGGTGGCCAGGTGATGGGTGAAATCGCGAGTGATCTAATCCAGTCAACTTTTCAGGAAGCAGTTGGTCAGGAGAGTCTGCGCCCGGCGGGTGGCCCAAAAATAGAGCCGGGTAAACCGGAGCGGGGCCAGGAGTTTAAATACACCGCAGAGTTTGAGGTGTATCCCGAACTGAAGGGCGTCAGTATTACTGGCGTAAAAATTAAGAAGCCGGTGTGTCGTATTGGCGAAGAAGATATCGACAAAACAATCGAAACCCTGCGCAAACAGCGTGTCAGTTGGGCCGACGTTGAGCGGGAGGCAAGAACCGGTGATCAGGTGGTACTCGATTTTGTTGGTAAAATTGACGGTGATGCGTTTGAAGGCGGCACCGCCAACGATTTCGCCCTGGAGTTAGGGTCTGGGTCGTTCATTCCCGGTTTTGAGGACGGGTTAATCGGTGCCACTGCAGACGAAAAACGCACCCTGGATCTCACCTTCCCTGACGATTACGCCGGACATTTGCAAGGTAAGGCCACTACGTTTGAGGTCACCATAAAAGCGGTGAAAGAGGCATCGTTGCCTGAGATTGACGACGAATTTGTAAAAACGCTTGGAGTGGAAAGCGGTGACCTTGAGGCCTTCCGCAAAGAGGTTCAGAGCAATCTGGAACGCGAATCACATCAGCGCCTGCGCGCAGTGCTGAGTACTCGCGTTGTCGACGCCTTGATAGAGAACAATCCGATTGAAATTCCGGAAGCACTAATTGATGCAGAAATGAGTCATCTGCAGCAGAACGCGAATAACAGTGACCCGTCGCCGGCAGAACCATCCGAGGTCGATCGCGAGCGCGCCCGTCGCCGAGTGGCGACTGGCCTGTTGTTTGCAGAAGTCATGGCCAATGCTGGTATTAAAAGCGATGCTGATAAAGTCAGAGCCCGGGTCGAAGAGATGGCCTGCGAATATGACGACCCGGAAGAGTTCAAAAAATGGTTTTACGCCGACCCTTCGCGATTGCGCGAAATTGAGGGACTTGCCCTGGAAGAGTTGGTGGTCGCAGTGTTGCTGAAAGATGCAAACGTAACAGAAGACGCCATCAGTTTCAGGGATTTAGCCGGTAGCACAACGGCTTGATAACGGCTACAAGGTAGACTTTGAAAAAGGGATTCGTACATATGACGCAAAATAGTGGAAATAACGGCGCACTCGACTTGAATAATCTCGGTCTGGTGCCAATGGTGATCGAAACCACCGGTCGCGGCGAGCGGGCGTTCGATATTTACTCCCGCATGCTCAAGGAGCGGGTCATATTCCTGGTGGGCCCGATTGAAGACCACATGGCCAATCTGGTGGTGGCACAGCTACTGTATTTGGAATCAGAGAATCCGGACAAAGACATCCATCTCTACATCAATTCCCCGGGCGGGGCAGTTAATTCGGGTTTGGCGATTTACGACACCATGCAGTTTATCAAGCCCGATATCAGTACGGTCTGCATCGGTCAGGCCGCCAGCATGGGCGCCGTCCTGCTCAACGGTGGCGCTACCGGTAAGCGTTTTTCCCTGCCTCATGCCCGCATTATGATCCATCAACCGTTGGGCGGTTTTCAGGGCCAGGCGTCGGATATCGAGATTCATGCCCGGGAAATTTTGCGTGTTCGTGAAGAGCTAAACAACATTTTTGCACGCCATACCGGGAGATCACTTGAGAAGATTCAAGAAGATACAGAGCGTGACAATTTCATGGATGGCGAAGAAGCCAAGAAATACGGGCTGATCGACGAGGTTATCACCGAGCGATAGACGGAACTACGGGTTGGGACAGCTATCTAAAGCTGTGCTATATGTATGGGTTGAGGACTTGCATTCTAGACAGATTCCCTGCATCTTGGTGGGTATATCGGTGCTCGAGACAGGTTGAAGTATGGCGGACGACACAAATAACAACGACAGCAAGGGCGAGAAACTCCTGTATTGCTCCTTCTGTGGAAAAAGCCAGCACGAGGTAAGAAAACTTATCGCCGGGCCGTCTGTTTTCGTCTGTGACGAGTGCGTTGAACTTTGCAACGATATTATCCGCGAAGAAGTTCAGGAAGAAACCAACGCCGCGCAGTCACGCAGTAAATTTCCCACGCCTGAAGAAACCTACCGTATTCTTGACGAATACGTTATTGGCCAATCTGGGGCAAAAAAGATCCTCTCGGTCGCCGTTTATAACCATTATAAACGTATTGAAAATCAGGACGCGATTGGTGACGTCGAGCTTTCCAAGAGTAATATTCTACTGATTGGTCCCACTGGTTCCGGCAAAACCTTGCTGGCGGAAACGCTGGCACGCATGCTGAATGTACCGTTCACCATCGCAGATGCCACCACGTTGACCGAGGCTGGATATGTCGGCGAAGACGTGGAGAACATTATTCAAAAGCTCCTGCAAAAATGCGACTACGACGTCGAACGGGCGCAGAAGGGTATTGTTTATATCGATGAAATAGACAAAATTTCACGCAAGGCAGACAACCCCTCCATCACTCGTGATGTGTCTGGCGAAGGTGTTCAGCAGGCGTTATTGAAGTTGATCGAAGGCACAGTAGCGTCGGTTCCACCGCAGGGTGGACGCAAACACCCGCAACAGGAATTCTTGCAGGTGGACACCAGTGGCGTGCTGTTTATTTGTGGAGGCGCATTCTCCGGATTGGAGAAAGTCATACAGGATCGTTCCGAAAAGAGTGGCATCGGCTTCTCTGCAGATATCAAGTCCAAGACGGAGTCTCGGGGTTTCAGTGATCTGCTACGTACGGTCGAACCCGAGGACCTTATCAAGTATGGCCTGATCCCTGAATTCGTCGGCCGTCTGCCGGTAGTGGCGGTTCTGGAAGAATTGGATGAAGAGGCACTGGTGCGCATCCTGACCGAACCCAAGAACGCCCTCGTTAAACAGTACCAGCGTCTGCTGGAACTGGAAGGTGTGGAGCTGGAGTTTCGCGAAGACGCTATGGTAGCCATCGCGCATAAGGCCATGGACAGAAAAACCGGTGCCCGTGGACTGCGGTCGATTCTGGAGCATGCCCTTCTGGACGTAATGTACGATCTGCCGTCCGTGAATAATGTTTCCAAGGTAGTAGTAGAGGCAAATGTCGTTACCGAGGGCGCAAGTCCTCTTATGATTTACCAGGACGAGGCGGAGGACGAGAAACGTGCATCGTCTTCCTAAGATTGACCATTCACGGCTGACGAACAGTAAAGCCCCGCCTGGCGGGGCTTTTATCTGTGCACAACAAAAAAAGTGCGGAAATGACGTACGATGGGCGGGGGAGTTGGCCAGAGAGAAGTACATTGAAATAAGTACCACCAGACCCCAAACTTAGGGAAGACAACTTAACTAATCATACCCATATCAATTACCCACACTAATCGAGCCCGGATCCTATGAGTGAGCAAGATACCAAAACGCCGATCGTCCCCGATAGCGAAAAGTCTTTACCCGTGTTACCGCTACGGGATGTTGTGGTATTTCCCCACATGGTAATCCCCCTTTTCGTTGGGCGTCGCAAGTCCATCAAGGCGCTGGAAGAGGCAATGGAATCTGGTAAAGAGATTATGCTGGTGGCGCAAAAGAGCGCCTCAGATGACGATCCCCAGCCCGACGAAATTCACACCATTGGCACCTTGGCCAATATTCTGCAGTTACTTCGTTTGCCGGATGGCACCGTGAAAGTGCTGGTTGAAGGCGAACGCCGCGCAGTGATTCAGCGTTACACTGAAACAGAGGAATATTTCTCTGCCGAGGTGGTACTGGCGGAAGACCTGAATCTGGATGAAAAGGAGGCCGAGGCGCTGACGCGCACGGTGCTGTCCGAGTTCGATCAATACGTCAAACTCAACATGAAAATCCCGCCGGAGATTTTAACTTCGTTAACCGGTATCGATGACCCGGGACGACTGGCCGATACCATTGCTGCTCACTTGAGCCTAAAGCTTGAAGAGAAGCAGGAATTGCTGGAAATGGGTAATACCCGCGATCGACTGGAGCGCATCCTGGCAGTTATGGAAGCCGAGATTGATCTTTTACAGGTTGAGAAACGCATCCGTGGTCGAGTCAAACGGCAGATGGAGAAAAGCCAGCGCGAGTATTATCTCAATGAGCAGATGAAGGCCATCCAGAAGGAGCTGGGTGATATGGACGAAGCGCCCAATGAAATGGAGGAACTGACCCGGAAGATAGAAAAAGCCGGGATGCCCAAAGAGGCCAGGGAAAAAGTCGATGCTGAATTCAACAAACTGAAAATGATGTCGCCTATGTCGGCCGAGGCCACCGTGGTGCGAAATTATATCGACTGGCTGGTCGGTGTGCCGTGGAAGAAAAGAAGCCGTATTCAACACGATCTTGCCAAGGCCGAGAAGGTACTGGATGCGGATCACTATGGACTTGAGAAGGTTAAAGAACGAATTCTCGAATATCTTGCGGTTCAGCAGCGAGTGAAGAAACTAAAAGGTCCGATCCTGTGTCTGGTGGGCCCGCCGGGTGTGGGTAAAACCTCATTGGGGCAGTCCATTGCGCGGGCGACCGGCCGCAAATTCTCGCGCATGTCGCTGGGTGGAGTACGTGATGAAGCAGAGATTCGCGGCCACCGCCGCACGTATATTGGCTCCATGCCGGGCAAGATTATCCAGAACCTGTCAAAAGTAAAGGTACGCAATCCGTTGTTCATGTTAGACGAAGTAGACAAGATGGCCATGGATTTTCGTGGCGACCCGTCGTCGGCATTGCTGGAAGTGCTGGACCCCGAACAAAACGATAGCTTCAACGACCACTATCTCGAAGTAGATTACGACCTGTCTGACGTCATGTTTGTGGCGACGGCCAATACACTGAACATACCGGCACCGTTACTGGATAGAATGGAAGTGATTCGTTTGTCGGGTTACACCGAAGATGAAAAATTTAATATTGCCAAAAAGTATCTGGCGCCAAAGCAGCTCAAGAACAATGGCTTGAAGGTAAACGAGGTAACCCTGGAGGACGATGCGCTGCGTGACATCATTCGCTATTACACACGTGAAGCCGGCGTGCGCAATGTTGAGCGAGAGATTTCCAAGGTATTTCGCAAGGTGACGCGCGATCTGGTGCTTGGCGAGAAAAAGGGAACAGTGACCGTCACACCAGAGAATCTCGAAGATTATCTGGGTGTGCATCGTTTCCGTTTCGGTCTTGCGGAAGAAAAGAACCAGGTGGGCCAGGTAACGGGTCTTGCCTGGACCGAAGTGGGTGGCGAGCTGCTGACCATTGAATCTGCGGTAATGCCCGGGAAGGGCAAACAGACCTACACCGGTAAACTCGGTGATGTGATGCAGGAGTCGATTCAGGCTGCCATGAGTGTGGTGCGTGCACGCGCCGCGATGTTGGGCATCGATCCCAAATTTTACGAGGAAAACGATATCCACGTGCATGTACCGGAAGGTGCGACACCCAAGGATGGACCCAGTGCCGGTGTCGGCATGTGTACTTCCATGGTATCTGCCCTGACGGGTATCCCGGTTCGGGCTGACCTGGCAATGACAGGTGAAATCACCTTGCGCGGCGAAGTCCTGCCCATCGGCGGTCTCAAGGAAAAGCTGCTGGCGGCACATCGTGGTGGCATCAAAACGGTACTGATTCCCGAGGAGAACGAGAAAGATATGCAGGAAATGCCGGACAAAATTAAGGAAGATCTCGAGATCTTACCAGTACGCTGGATAGAGCAGGTGCTGGAAACGGCGCTTGAGCGTACTCCTGAGCCGGCATCGGGCGTGCCGGGCATTGGTAGTAAATCACCCGCCAAGGACACTGAGAACGGTAGGACAGCGACAATGCGTCACTAGTATACAGGCCAGAAAGATAGATGAAAAAAGACGGCCGGACGGTCGTCTTTTTTCATTCTGGCGCGCCATAAAATCCCCCGAAACAGGCTAGAAAAGGCCACAAGGATAACGTAAACTAGCGCGCCTTCCGGGTGCTTAGCTCAGCTGGTAGAGCGTCGCCCTTACAAGGCGAATGTCGGGGGTTCGATCC
>JBGMQT010000046.1:9320-17375 GCA_048060695.1 Acidiferrobacterales bacterium | reverse complement strand
TCTGACCCCTACCTGACCGGTCTCTACGCAACGCCATCCCCGGCTTCCGTCAGAAATAATTTCACTCAATAGAGAATCATTTGTCTCGCGGCCAGAAAAATCATCAGAAACGCAATAGCCTGCACAACATGATACAAGGCATTGTGATTGAAATGCCGCGGGTGTAAACCAATTTTTAAACGCTGAATGATTGCGGCCAACAATGTCAGTAACGCGCCTATCAACCCGAATAACATTGCCTGCTCGCCAGAACGGGAGTAGGTAATCACAAACGCCGCAAGCAAAAAGAAAACAGCGGGAAGATAAAATAGTACGGCCCAGAAAAAAGGCGGAAAGCGGGTCACCAGAAAATAGGCATAAATCAGAAATGCGCCAATAGCACCTGCTGTTATAAATTTGGTGACGTCCGGACTAAACAACAGCTGGGAACCTATTGCCCAAACAGCAATGGTGCTGGCACCGAGAGTGAGCAGCGATCCGCGCCAGAACCAGGCACCCGGGCCCCGGTGCCGGTCAGGATAGTAACCATGAACCAGGCCACCGAAAAACGACGCCAGGCTGTTACAGGCAAAAAAGAACACAAAGGCAGTTTGATACGGCAAGCCCCAACGACTTGTTACTGACAGTAGAACAACAAAAAGCGCACACTCGACGGCAAGTGCGAAATCAGTCAAGGTGACATCGGGTTCGAGTAGTCTCACTTATTCTCTACCTCAAGACCACGCTACCGTGCAGGAATCGGACTTGCAAGCGATATTGTCGACGTCGATCGCGTTTGGCATCATACTCATTCGACGGAAAAACGAATGGTAGAGACTTGGCGTTAGAAGACACATCACCGTTAAAACTATCTGTCGCGGTTAGCGCCTGCCTTCTGGGCGAGTCGGTTCGTTATGACGGAAGGAACAAATTTGAGCCGAGACTCGTCGACAGATTGCGGCAGCACTTTGTGCTCGTGGCGCTTTGTCCTGAAGTAGAGATCGGGCTGGGGGTACCGCGTAAACCGATCAGGCTGGTCAAGGATACAGCTGGAGTCCGTGCTCACTGCGGGCAAGAATCACGACACGACGTTACGGATTTGCTGGATGGTTATGGCCGCGATGTTGCCGTCTCGAATGCCGACGTCTGTGGTTACGTGCTCAAAGCACGATCGCCAAGTTGCGGACTGGGCACGACACCGCTATTCGATGTCAACGGCCAGTTAATCGGGAAAACAAACGGTATTTTCGCGAACGCCATTTTGGCAACACAAAAAGCGTTGCCAATAGCTGATGAAGAACAGCTACAAGTGGACTCTTTTTTTAATGAGTACTTGGCGAACGTGACTGCCTATTACGTACAAAAATATGGAATCAGACTATAAAGGAGCAAACAGTGAAGACTCACCACAACAGGTCCGGATTTAACCAGGTAATTGCAGGGCAACTGGTCATGTCCAGCCTGCTTGCCATTTCGATATTTGCCAGCCCGGTGTTTGCAAAAAAAGACAGTGGCAGCATGAGCAACCAGCGGTTGGGCAAGATTATAAAACGTCTGGATACCAAAGCCACTGGCCAACCGGGGTACTGGAAGCTCTCGATCGATGGCGTCAAGTTGATAGTGATCACAGATGAACGGGCCGATCGTATGCGCATCATTGCTCCGATTACGTCTGCACAGAGTTTGAGCACCAAAAAACTCTATCGGTTAATGCAGGCAAATTTTGATACGGCACTGGATGCGCGATACTCAATCGCCAAGAGTGTGTTGTGGTCGACCTTTATTCATCCACTGAAATCGCTGAGTGACAGGGAATTTATTTCCGGTATCGGGCAAGTGGTAAATCTGGGCCAGACCTATGGCGGGAACTACACTTCCGGTGCGCTGGTATTCCGTGGCGGCGACAGCGAAACGTTGCAGAAAAGGAAGCTGATTGATCGCTTGATGGAGAAAGGTCTGGTGCTCTAGGTATTCAGTCCACCAGGCGGAGAGATACAACACGAATGGTGCGACCCTTGCGCGGGAAGTGACGTCCACGGACTTCAACAAACAGTCGTTTGCCATCCGGCCTGACAATGCTGGTTTTGAATTCCTTTCCTTTGGGATTTTGCAATTCTTTTGCTATCCGGTCATGTGATTCGACCTCAACAAAATCCAGCACCTGGCGGCCCAGCGCGTCTTCCATGCGTAACCCCAGCAAGTCAAGCAGGGTTTGATTTGCGTCAAGAATCTGACCCTGCTCATGAATAAAAATACCTTCGAACGGAGCCTCGGCCAGTACATGCGCCCGCTCATCACTTTCTTTAGCCACTATTGTCGCCTGCTCCTTTACCGTTTTGGCATGCTTCAGGTCTTTCGCCAGCGTCTCTTTATCAAACCGAAGTTTGATCGATTCCACCACCATTTCCTTCATTCGCCATGACGTAAAAATCATCATTGCAGAAAAGAAAAGGATCAAAAGACCCATGAAGGTTGCAATCTCACCACCGAGCAGGAACAGGCGAAAGGCGAACAGCAGCGTTGCCGGTAGCGCGGTTAAAAGATAGACCGGCCAGACTGCTGCAAGATAAGGCACGGCACCACCGGCTATACCGACGAGAACGAATCCGGTGAAGGCTATATGAGGAATGGATTCTTCTGCGAACAGGAAAACACTGGCGGAACCCCAGATGACGCCAAAGAGGGTCGCCACGACCAGGATACGTTTACGCCATATTTCTGATTGACCCGGCGGTGGTTGCAGCTTGTTGTATCGTGCTACAAGTAAAATGCGACCGAGAGTGGCCACCACAAGTACGGCAAGCCATGACAGAATGCGGATGTGATCAATGACATCCCACAAAATCCAGCTGAGAAAGATTCCGGCAATCAGGGTGGATATCGCGGCGAGGTGATTCTGACCGTAAAGGAGCCCAAGTTGCCTTGTCTCGATTTCCGCTGCTATTGACGTGGTTGGCTGCTTGCTCACTCGTTATAACATTATCCAGTAACTGAAATATTTGTCATACCATATACTCTGGACTATTCCCGGTTAATAATATTTTCCATTTTTTTTATACGATGAATCTCTTCCGAAGAATAGCCGGCGAATGGATCAATTATGATCTCTTTTTTTCGCATACACATCGCCGTGGGTCAATTCGTATTTATTACCACCGCTAATTACGGATGCTTATCGTTATCGACAACCATGCGGATAAGCACTTAACCTGAGGAACTATAATGGAATTGCACTGACAAATGGGTACCATACCGTGTGGTTGGTCCTGATTTCCCGAATTCGGTATAAATATGAAATCTGGCCCGACTATGCAGACTCAAGTATGTTGGCCAGCATTGTTGGCTACTGGAATGATCGCAGGAGGAGAATCCACCCATGGCATTTTTTCGTCGTATCACCATCGCAGCGGTAATTGTTACTTCCGCCTTTATTTTTTCCAGTATACCTGCACACGCGGAGCGCATACAGCGAGGCCTTTCGGTTATGGTACTGGGTTCCGGAGGCCCGGTGGCACATCGAACCGGACGCGCCAGCGCCGGGTACCTGATTTTTGTTGATCGTAAGCCGCGTATTCTGCTCGATGCCGGTGGTGGCACCTTTCAGCGCCTTGCTGCCAGTGGTGCCAATATCAAGGATCTGGATCTGGTGCTCCTGAGTCACCTGCATATTGACCACACCAGCGACCTCTCTGCCATCATCAAAACCCTGTATTTTCACAATCGATCCGCCGGCACATTACGCAAAAAACCGATTCAAATCATTGGCCCCGGCGAAAATTACAAAGGTTTTCCGGCAGCACTGAAGGGTGCCACGGCATCGCAATACCCTTCTACCAGTCAGTATATTGATGGTCTTTATAATCTCAATACCGGTGTGCAACGATATCTCCATATTTTTGCTCGCGCCATTTCCGGTGGCGAGTTCAATTACACCACGCAGGATGTGCAACCCGATGTGATGCAACCGATTAAAACCGTATACGAAAAGGATGGACTGGTAGTAAAAGCAATCGGTGTGGCGCATGGCCCGGCCCCGGCCCTGGCCTATCGCATAGAATACAGAGGCAAGGCGCTGGTGTACTCGGGTGATACCAGCTCCAAAACCAGCAATATGATATCACTCGCCAAGGACGCCGACCTGCTGATTTATGATACTGCGATCATGGATGATTTGCCGAACGGTCCCGCGGACAAGGTCTTCTTTGCCCTGCACACTACTCCAACACGCATGGGACAGGTGGCGACACGGGCCGGCGCCAAGTGGTTGGTATTGTCACACATCACGCCGGTAACCGGTCTGCGTCTGGAAAAGATCAAGAAAGTGGTGGTTGAAAAGGGATTTCGTGGGCGTATTGAGATTGCCCGGGATTTGGCATTGTATAATCTGCATTGAGTCGGCACGGTGACCCAGGTGAAACAACCGCTGTCTGACCGTCGACCAATCACCGCATTTGATTACCGTCAAAGTATCAGCGCAAATCTTCTCTATAGTACCGCTGTGTATGCTGTACCGCGTTGCGGCAAAAAGTCGAGTCCGGATCGATATTCAGGTTGAGAGATTTACTACTGTGCGTCCGAAATCAACTGCTATACCTATATATAAGAATCATTCAGAATGATCAATGACACTAGCGTAGTCCGGATCCTGATGAACGATAAACACAGTGTGCGTCAACCAGGCTACCAGATCACAGGCTAGAGCGGAGCGTGCTGAACACGGATGAATGACAGAGCTCAAAAGGACGGATCACTGGAGAAGCGCTGGGCTTCATCCCACCTGGCGGGGGGCAATGCGGCCTATGTAGAGCAACTCTACGAAACCTATCTACAGAATCCGGACGCCATTTCCACCGAGTGGCGATCGTATTTTGAAGCGCTGCCAAGGGTTAATGGCATTGACGTGAAGGACATTTCCCACTCGATTATCCGAGAAAAATTCCGGCAGTTGGCATGGCATAAGTCGAACCGGCGGGGGCAGGCAGGCCCGGTTGATTCGGACCAGGTGGTAAAGCAGCGCAAAGTGCTGCAGTTGATCAACGCCTATCGCTTTCGTGGACACCAGATCGCCAGGTTTGATCCGCTGGATGTGCGTGACACACCAGACATACCTGAACTGACACTCTCTCACCACGACCTGACAGAAGCCGACCTGGATACGGTATTTGATACCGGTTCACTCGCCGGACCAGACAGTGCCACCCTGCGGGACATTCTTCAGACACTGCAATCCACCTACTGTGATGTGATCGGTACCGAGTACATGCATATAACCGACACACTGGAAAAACGATGGCTGCAGCAGCGCCTTGAGATATCGCCGACTCACGCGCGGTTAACCGAAAAGCAGCAGCGACGTCTGCTGGAGCGAACGATAGCAGCGGAAGTGCTGGAAAATTATTTGCACACCAAGTATGTAGGGCAGAAACGTTTTTCACTGGAAGGCGCGGAGAGCCTGATTCCACTGCTGGATACACTGATACAGCGTTGTGGTTATCACAAGCTCAAGGAAGTCATCGTCGGTATGGCTCATCGCGGCCGTCTCAATGTGTTAACGAATATTATGGGGAAAAAACCCGCCGACCTATTTCTTGAGTTTGAGGGCAAGCAAGGGCATAAAAACAGCGGCACTGGCGACGTGAAGTACCACATGGGCTTTTCCTCCAATATTCAGACGCCGGGTGGACCCATTCATATGGCACTGGCATTCAATCCATCTCATCTGGAGATTGTCGGGCCAGTGGTGGAAGGCACGGTGCGTGCGCGTCAGATGCGCCGTGGTGACAAGGACGGCAGCCAGGTGCTATCGATGCTGATTCACGGGGACGCCGCGTTTGCCGGACAGGGCGTGGTGATGGAAACCATCAACATGTCGCAGTCCCGTGGCTTCTCCACCAAGGGCACGGTGCATATCGTTATCAATAATCAAATCGGATTTACCACCAGCGCCCAGCAAGACGCGCGCTCGACGTTATATTGCACCGACGTGGCCAAAATGGTGGGCGCACCCATTTTTCATGTCAATGGTGATGACCCTGAGGCCGTTTTGTTTGTAACGCAAATTGCCATCGACTATCGCATGACGTTTCGCAAGGACGTGGTTATCGACCTGGTATGTTATCGGCGCCACGGTCATAGCGAAGCTGACGAACCCATGGCGACACAACCCATGATGTATCAACGTATAGCGGAAAAACCGTCAACACTGGATATTTATGCGAAGTCTTTAGTGCAGCAGGGTATTATCAGAGAGACTGATATTGCGAAAATGCGAGACGCCTACTGGAACCGGCTGGAAAGTGGCGACACTGTGGCGCTGGATATAATTATAGGAGGGGATGCCCCTTATTACGAATTTGCCAGTCAGTGGCACCACTATGTCAACGGTGATTGCCTCGCGTCAGTGGATACGGCAATCGCACTGGAAACGCTTAGGGGATGGTGGCAGCGGCTGGGAACCTTTCCCGAAGGTTTGGTGTTGCACCCGGCAGTTCAGAAAATTATCGACAACCGCCGCAAGATGGCTGCCGGTGCGTTACCGGTGGACTGGGGTTTTGCCGAGATTTCTGCTTATGCATCACTTGTTGAGCAGGGTTATAATGTACGCTTGTCGGGACAGGACAGCGGTCGTGGTACTTTCTTCCACCGCCACGTTATTCTATATAACCAGCAGGATGGCACGACTCACATCCCGTTACGGAGGTTGTCCGATACCCAGGGCACATTCCTTGTGACCAATTCGTTGCTCTCGGAAGAGGCGGTGCTGGCGTTCGAATACGGTTATGCCACCACTGACCCCGAGACGCTGACAATCTGGGAGGCGCAGTTCGGAGATTTCGCCAATAATGCACAAGTTGTGATTGATCAGTTTATTTCCGCCGGTGAACAGAAGTGGGATCGGTTAAGCGGCCTGGTGATGTTTTTGCCACATGGCTTCGAGGGCCAGGGGCCGGAACACTCGTCGGCCCGGCTCGAACGGTATTTACAATTGTGTGCTCAGGAAAATATGCAGGTTTGTATTCCTACCAACGCGTCGCAGATTTTTCACCTGTTGCGCCGTCAGATGATACGGCGTTGCCGTAAACCTCTAATCGTCTTGACGCCCAAGAGTCTTCTGCGACATCCATTAGCCACCTCCAGCCTTGAAGATCTGACGCAAGGGCAGTTCGAGACCCTGTTACCGGAGACAGGGGATATCAATCCCGCCCAGGTGGAGCGCGTCATCATGTGTAGCGGCAAGGTCTACTACGATCTTGTCGATCGGCGTCGCAAGGAAGAAATTGGTAACGTCGCCATAGTTCGTATTGAACAGCTCTATCCTTTTCCAACTGAAAAACTGGGCGCGGAGCTGGCAAAATATAGTAATGCGAAAACTTTTGTCTGGTGTCAGGAAGAGCCAAAGAACCAGGGCGCATGGTATACCAGTCAGCACAATATACGCTCTACCATTGGCGGCCGGGGTTATCTCGAATATGCCGGCCGGCCCACCATGGCGGCGCCGGCTGTGGGACATGCCGCATTGCATATTAAACAATTGCATTCACTGGTCGAGGAAGCATTGGCAATACAAGGGTCAGGAAGCCAGCCACTATGATTGAAATAAAAGTTGCAGATTTTCCGGAGTCGGTGACCGACGGTACGGTTGTGACCTGGCACAAAAAACCGGGGGACGCTGTTGCCCGGGGCGAAAATCTGGTTGATATCGAAACCGATAAAGTCGTGTTTGAAACCCCGGCGCTGGAAAATGGCGTTTTGACCGAGATTGTAAGTGGTGAGGGAGAGGTCGTTGTTTCCGGTCAGGTTATCGGCAGCATGGAAGCAGGCGCGGCACCGGTAACAGTAACACAGGAAGAAACGGTCGCGACCGCCACCACAGTCGCGCCCCGGCGGGGGGATATCATTTTGACTCCGTCGGCGAGGAAGCTCATTTCCGAAAATGGCCTGGATCATCAGCAAATAACGGGGTCGGGTCGGGGTGGCCGCGTGCTTAAGGAAGACGTGATGCGTTATTTGCAGGAGGCGAAGCCGGTGCCGGAACCGGCGACACCGGTTGATAAAATACCGGCTGACCGGGTGCCG
>JBGMQT010000046.1:0-9220 GCA_048060695.1 Acidiferrobacterales bacterium | reverse complement strand
GACGACTCTGACGATAGAGCCCGGTAATCGCCCGCAAAAAAGGGTCCCCATGACGCGGTTACGGGCCCGTATCGCCGAGCGTCTGATTGAGGCACAGCAGACCGCTGCCATTCTCAGTACGTTTAACGAAATCAATATGCAGCCGGTAATGGAACTGCGTTCGCGTTATCGCGATCAGTTCGAAGCGCAATATGGAGTACGACTGGGTTTCATGTCGTTTTTCGTGATGGCGGTGATCGACGCGTTAAAACAATATCCGGTAGTAAATGCCTCGATTGAAGGCGATGAAATTGTATACCACGGTTTCTTCGATATTGGGGTTGCCATCGCCTCACCGCGTGGTCTGGTGGTGCCGGTATTGCGCGATGCCGATACCCTGTCAATGGCCGAAATCGAGACCAGCATCAAATCCCTTGGCGACAAGGCGCAAAATGGAACGTTATCGATGGAGGAGATTACCGGTGGCACCTTCACCATCACCAACGGGGGAGTGTTCGGGTCGCTGCTTTCCACGCCTATTCTCAATCCGCCACAGAGCGGTATTCTGGGTATGCACAAAATTGAACAACGTGCAGTGGTGGAAGAAGGTGAGGTTGTTGTCCGCCCCATGATGTATGTGGCGCTGTCGTATGATCATCGCATTATCGATGGTCGTGAGGCCGTTCAGTTTCTGACTACCGTAAAAGAAGTGCTTGAGGATCCGGCACGCCTGATGTTGGGTGTATAAAGAGCAACTAATGACAGACAGCCATAAAGTTATTGTTATCGGCGCCGGACCGGCCGGGTATGTAGCCGCCATTCGATGTGCCCAACTGGGGATGGACACGGTTTGTATTGATCGTTGGGTCGACGATCAGGGCAAGGCAATACCGGGCGGTACCTGTCTCAATGCGGGTTGCATTCCCTCGAAAGCACTGCTCGAATCTTCGGAGCTGTTCGAGAAATCCACCAAAGATTTTGCCACTCATGGAATAAAAATCGCCTCCGTCGAGCTTGATCTTTCTGCCATGATGGTGCGCAAGCAAAAGATTGTTGCCGACCTCAACGCAGGCGTCAGTGGATTGCTTAAAATCAACGGTGTTAAATATATCAATGGCAATGCCAGGTTGTTGCCCAATAGAGAGATTGAGGTAAGTGAGGCGACGGACAAGAAACCCTTTGTCCTGTCAGCAGAAAATATCATCATTGCTACGGGTTCCTTGCCCGCAGAGATTGGCGCCGCTCCTCTGGATGGCAAGTTGATAGTGGATTCCAGTGATGCGCTGGCGTTTGATGAAGTCCCGAAACGTCTGGGTGTAATCGGTGCTGGTGTTGTTGGTCTTGAGCTGGGCAGCGTCTGGCGGCGTCTGGGCTCGGAGGTCGTATTGCTTGAGGCCCAGGAGCAGTTTCTGTTAATGGTGGACGAGCAGATCGCTCGTGATGCGTTAAAAGATTTTACTTCACAAGGTATGGACATTCGTCTGGGTGCACGCGTTACCGGTTGCAAAATCAGCGGCAAGAAGGTGGCCGTTGAATATGAAGACAGCGATGGTGTGCACCAGGAAAAATTCGACAAACTGGTCGTGGCTGTCGGGCGCAAACCCAATATCAATGGACTGAACACTTCCGATACCGAGCTTTTGATGGATGAATGGGGGGTGATTCATGTCGACAACCAGTGTCGCACCAATCTGCCATGTGTTTTTGCTATTGGTGATGTCGTGCGAGGCCCGATGCTGGCGCACAAAGGTTCGCAAGAGGGCATTATGGTGGCCGAGCTGATTGCCGGTAACCATGCCGAGGTGGACTATGAAACCATTCCCTCGGTTATTTATACGCAGCCGGAAATTGCCTGGGTAGGTAAGAACGAACAAATGCTGAAATCGGCAGGACGTAACTACCGTGTTGGAGTATTTCCGTTTTCCGCCAGCGGTCGGGCGCGCGCGCTGGGCGAGACCAGCGGAATGGTAAAAATCCTGTCTGATTCCGCCACCGACAGGGTGCTGGGCGTACACATTGTTGGTCCCCAGGCTTCGGAGCTGGTCGCCCAGGCCAAAGTGGCGATGGAATTTCAGGCCAGTAGCGAAGATATTGGACTCATCATGTTCGCTCACCCGACCTTGTCAGAGGCATTTCATGAAGCGGCACTTGCCGTGAACGACAATGCCATTCATATTGGCGCCAGCAAGAAGAGCAAGAAGAAATAGCACCAAAGGAGTTCCCCGATAATGAATTTGCACGAGTACCAGGCCAAAGACCTGTTTGCCACCTATGGCATGCCGGTGCCGGCACACCAGATTGTGACCGAAAAGGAGAGTGTCGCCAGCGCGCTGGCGGCCCTTGGCGGTGATCGTTGGGTGGTAAAAGCGCAGGTTCATGCCGGTGGCCGCGGCAAGGCCGGCGGTGTGAAACTGGTGGGCGACGCCGACGCGGCATTACGTGCTGTAACAGACATGCTGGGTAAAAATCTCGTTACCGTCCAGACCGATGAACGCGGTCAACCTGTCAACCAGGTCATGATTGAACAGCCGTGTGAAATTGAACGCGAGCTCTATCTTGGTGCCGTTGTGGATCGTTCCTCTTGTCGCATCGTTATCATGGCATCTACCGAAGGCGGAGTGGAAATCGAGAAGGTTGCCCGTGACACCCCGGGGAAGATTCTAAAAATCAGCATTGATCCTATGGTTGGCATTCAGCCGTACCAGGGTCGCAGACTGGCCTTCGGTCTGGGTCTCGAAGGCAATCAGATAAGACAGTTTGGCAAGGTGGTGAATGGGTTGGCGCGGCTGTTTCATGACAAGGATCTGGGCCTCGTCGAAATCAACCCGCTGGTGATTACAAAAGCCGGAGACCTCCTTTGCCTCGATGGCAAGATCAGTATCGATGACAATGCCTTGTATCGCCATAGGAAATTCGAGGTGTTACGAGACCAAAGCCAGGAAGATGCACGTGAGGTAGAAGCCAGGGAATGGGGTCTGAGTTACATTGCGCTTGATGGTGATATCGGTTGCATGGTTAACGGCGCCGGATTGGCGATGGCAACCATGGACCTGATTAAATTGCATGGCGGCAGTCCGGCAAATTTTCTCGATGTCGGTGGTACCGCGACAAGGGAACGTGTGGCCGAGGCCTTTAAATTAATTCTGTCCGATGCCAATGTTAAAGGCGTTCTGGTAAATATTTTTGGCGGCATCGTGCGTTGTGACATGATTGCGGAAGGCATTGTAGGAGCAGTGGAAGAAGTGGGAATTAATGTGCCGGTGGTGGTGAGATTGATTGGCAACAATGCCGGACGAGGGCGGGAAATTCTGAACGACAGTGGTTTGAAAATACATGCCGAAGAAGATTTGACCGAGGCTGCCCGGGCCATTATTGACCAGGTACAGGCAGTTGCATGAGCGTACTGGTTAATAGAGAAACGCGTGTAATTTGCCAGGGTTTCACCGGCAAACAGGGAACGTTCCATTCAGAACAGGCGATCGTCTATGGTACCCGGATGGTCGGTGGCGTGACGCCGGGCAAGGGCGGAAGCACCCATCTGGATTTGCCCGTATTCAATACGGTTGAAGATGCAGTGAACGAAACCGGAGCCGAGGCCACGGTCATTTATGTTCCGGCGCCATTTTGCAAGGATGCCATCCTCGAGGCCGTCGACGCCGGCATCCGGTTAATCGTTTGTATTACCGAAGGCATCCCGACGCTCGATATGTTGCAGGCGGTAGAAGTTGTGAAGGCCAATGATGCTCGTTTGATTGGTCCCAATTGCCCCGGCATTATTACCCCCGGTGAATGCAAGATCGGTATCATGCCTGGAGAAATTCATCGGCCAGGAAGCGTTGGCATTGTGTCAAGGTCTGGTACATTAACCTATGAAGCCGTTAAGCAAACAACCGACATGGGTCTGGGGCAATCAACCTGCATTGGTATCGGTGGCGACCCCATCCCCGGTACCAGTTTCATTGATTGTCTCGAATTGTTCCAGAACGATGCCGACACTGAATCCATTTTAATGGTTGGCGAGATCGGTGGCACCGCGGAAGAAGAGGCAGCAGAATATATTAAATCCAGTGTGACCAAGCCGGTGGCGGCCTATATTGCCGGCGTCACTGCCCCCAAAGGCAAGCGCATGGGCCATGCTGGCGCCATCATCGCCGGTGGCAAGGGTACGGCCGAGGATAAATTTGCCGCACTGAAAGCCGCCGGTGTCGTCACCGCATCCTCACCCGCGAAACTGGGTGAGGCATTACAAAAGGCGATTGAATCATGAGTTGTTGTTGTCCCGAGGCACGTAGTGCCGGCAAGTTTTTTTCCCTTTTCGCTCGCAACTATCGCAAACGTTATGCCAAGAAAGGGTTCGAGAAGTCACAGAAACAGCTGGTCGAAGGCCTGCGCCAGGTCGGGTTTCAGGGCGCCAGCCTGCTCGAGATCGGTAGCGGTGTCGGGTATTTGCACCAGACACTGATTCAGGAAGGGGCGGCCAGTGCGGTCGGTATTGATCTGTCACCCAAAATGATTACCGAAGCCAAAGCCGGCGCAGCGGAAAAAAGTTTAAGCGATTGTGTACGCTACATCCAGGATGACTTTGTCAATATGGAAGAAAAACTGGAACCGGTCGACATAACGATTCTGGATAAAGTTATCTGTTGTTATCCTGATGCCGACGGACTTGTGCACAAAAGCCTCTCGAATACGCGCCGTGTCTATGCGCTGACATATCCCCGGGACCGCTGGTTCACGCGACTGGGATCAAGGATTATGGCGGGCATCTTTTTTATAGTGAGAGTGCAGTTTCGTAGTTACATCCACAATCCTGAAATGGTGGCGTCGTGGATAACTGCGGAAGGTTTTCACAGGAAATACGACAATCAGACGGTTGCCTGGATAACACAGGTCTATGAGAAGGGCTGAATCGGGGAGATAAATTGCCATGCGAAATAGAAATGGAAAATTGTAAGCAATGATCACATCGCGTATCTGTTAGCCTATCTACCCCTCTTTAGTGCTGGATATACGTTATGCAACAATCGAAATGCAGAACATTCCCCCAATTGGCCGATAGGAATTTCGCCGGACTATCTAAACCGACATTATCACATTAACCGTACCGGATTCGAGCATATACGTGCGTTTGCCACCCACAAATATGGCTTATACAGGTTTTGTAAAAATAATCCTGTTGCTCATAGTGCTTGGAGTTCTTTCAGGTTGTTCACAAGCCGGAAAAGAAAATAGCGATTCATTAAATATCACGAACCTCTTTTCTTCCACTCAAGCCGCCACCGGTAAACTGAGTGCAGAAACATTTCTGGAAGGAATTCCACAGGGTCGGTTGCAACGCCCTCCACTGGCCGGCGGCATCGGCGAAGCAGGAATTACCTACTGGTACTACGGAATAATTCCATCGAAGTTGATCAGTGGCTCAACCCGGGTAATCGAGGTCACCTATCCAATTTACGATTTGGTTGATTTGTGGATTCGTCAAAATGGAAAGGGAATCAAACACTATAAGGCGGGCACCCTGCGCCCTTTTGCCTCGCGCCCACTTCCCGACCCTGATTTTGCATTTCCATTGCCCTCTGATGCGGGTGACGCCGAAATTGTTATCGCAATCGAAACGACCAGCCCAATACCATTTTCCGTGCGGTTGTGGTCGAGCAATTCGTGGCAGGAACATCAGTCCGGGGCAAGCCTGTGGTATGGAATATTCTTTGGGGCAATCGGGATACTCCTTATCTATAATCTGTTCCTGGCATTTGCTCTAAAGGACCCAAGCTATTTCTATTACGTTGCGTATTTGGGTGCATTGGCGATGCTTAGCGCCATGAACTCCGGTTATAGCGAAGAATATCTCTGGCCGGGATATGGAGGAATCACAACTCGCTTTGTACTATTTGTTGCATCGCTGGCGGTAGTATTTGTTCTTCAGTTTTGTAATCATTTTCTGGGAGTACGCACTTTTTTCCCCCGGGTGTGGAGAATGTCACTCGTAATTATGGCAGTGGTACTGTTGTTTTCACTATCAGAGGTGCTGGGTTTCACTTCGGGTATGATTGTTGTGGTTATTATCTCTTTGAGCGATGTTACTCTTTTGTACTACACGTTGATATCAATAGCATCTTACCGTGCGGGTATAAAGCAAGCCAGGTATATTCTTGTTGCTTTCTCGATGTATATAGTTGGATACGTGTATTATCAAATGTATTTACTGGCTGTAATTGAGCCTAGCTGGCTTGCAGTACATTCAATTGAAATCGGAATATTACTCGAAGCGATTATGTTGTCGTTGGCACTGGCGGATCGTATCAACGTCATCTCCCAAAAAAAGGAGATTGCCGAGGAGTCCATGTTAGTGGCGCAGCGCGAATTCTCCCGTCGCATCATAAAAGCCCAGGAAGAGGACCGTGAGTCGTTTGCCAATACTCTTCACGATTCTATTGGACACGGTTTACTGGTATTGAAACAGGGACTTGAAGAAGTATTGGAAAAACCGGTATCCAATTCGATCGCTGCGGAAAAAGTTCGAAGTCTGGCCAACTATTGTGGCGATGTACTTCGCGACGTACGCGGCCTGTCGCACGATCTTCATCCCCATATATTGACACGTCTCGGGCTCAAAGCAGCCATCGAGACCATGCTTGAGCGTGCACTACCACCGCAGGGTATCGAGTGGACTGCGGATATCCATAACACAGACGAAGTTCTGGATAGTGACTCTCAGCTGGCGATCCTTCGTTGCATCCAGGAAGCCATCAATAATATCCTGAAACATGCCAATGCAAGCGAAGTAATTGTTTCGCTTCATGTGCAGGAACAAGCTGTATCGATCGACATCAAGGATGATGGAATCGGGTTCGATGTTGGCAAGAACATTTCAGGGGGGATGGGTCTTGGCACCATGAAAGGTCGCACGGAACTGCTCGGGGGACATCTCGAATTTGACTCGAAACCGGGTACGGGGACGCATATCGAAATACGGGTTCCGATCAAATGACCGGGGAGAACGAATCTAAAACGGTGTTGATCGCGGATGACCATCCGATTTTCCGAGAGGGACTGAAACATATACTAGAGTCTCTGGCATGGTTAAAGGTTGTCGGCGAAGCGGACAATGGTGAGTCGGCACTGATTCTGATAGACCGCCTGCAACCGGATATTGTTATTCTGGATATTGCTATGCCGGGGCAGGACGGTCTTAGCGTCCTGGGGAAAACGATGGAACAACGGCCTGAACAGATTGTAATTATTGTCACCAGTTATGACGATAAGGCCTACCTCGATCGCGCAATGGATCTGGGAGCAAAAGGTTTTATGCTCAAGGACAGTGCTGCGGAGAATCTCGTACAATGTCTGAATACGGTATTGGCCGGGCAGGTATTTATCAGCCCTTCCCTCGGCGGCGTACATTCGATACTACCCGCACCATCTTCTCCGGACGCCAACTTGCTTGATAAGTTGACCAAAACAGAAAAACTGGTACTCGAGCTGGTTGCGCAATACATGACCAGCAAGGAGATCGCCAGCAGGCTGAATATTAGTTATCGCACAGTACAGAATCATCGTGCTCATATTTGTGACAAGTTGAACCTCAAAGGCGCTCACCAGCTGATGAGTTTTGCTCTCCAGAATAAAGACAAAATTTAGCGATCGGTAGAAAGTAACCGGAATTTTGTCATTCCATTCGGGACTCGATCATAGACTCAAGTACCAAACACGATGGACAAGTTGCCTGGGCGTCAGCGCAAGCAGACCAGCGCTGATTCCAGTAGTACAAAGTGTGAATATTCACATCAGAATATCGCCTTAAATAAGCAGAAGTACCCATTCATGCGAGTACTTGTGCTCATAAGAATGAGCAACACTCCCTATGGTTTTTAGAACGTGCAGAAACTATTGTCTGTTGCAGAAGTACGTTGCGTTGACCTGTATTTCCGGATTCGCGACGAAGAGCCACATCTTTGACTGACCCGGTGTTCTCTAATTGCAATCAGGGAAGTCGTAAAAGGATATTACGAGATGAAATATTTAATACGGTATTGGCATAGCGACCGGTGTTCTGGAACTCTGGCCAGCTGCTTTAAAAACAGTGATAGTAGTAGCCGCGTTGCACAGTACAAAATTGCAGAGATACCAGCTAAACAGATCCAGTTGGAATTGTTGCAACCATGCCTGCAATGATGACCAATTCCGGGACAGTGCTTCGAGTGGATCCGGGGCGGGATTTGTTGACACCATATGAGCGCACGCCAGAAGAGGCAAAGACAAAAAAAAATGTCGAGGTGTTTACGCTCGGTCGATTCCAGTTAAAGGTACAGGGCAAGACCATAAGTGACTGCTGTACAGCCCAAACCAAACCGCTGGAAGTAATGAAAGCTATTATCGCCATGGGTGGACATGCAGTACGGACGGAAAGGATCCTGGATGCGCTCTGGCCGGACGCCGAAGCCGATGCCGCTCATCATGCGCTGGAAACCGCACTTTACCGCTTGCGAAAAATACTCGGTGTTAAACAGGCGCTGATACTGCAGGACGGCAGACTCCGTTTTGATTCCGACTACTGCTGGATAGACGTATGGTACTTCGAGCGACTTTTGGAGGAAGCAGAAATAGCCGTAGAAGATGAAGCATCGCTGGGTGTAATCGAAATTCTGGCAGCGAAGCTTAAACTGCTGTACCAAGGCCCTTTTCTGCATGATTCGCCGGAGCAATACTGGTTGCTGTCATCCCGGGAGAGAATCCATTACCGTTTGTTAAGTGTACTGGGCTCCATGGGGCGGCTGTGTGAGAAAAAACAGTCCCCGGTACAGGCAATCGATCTTTATCAGCGTGTTATCGCACTAAATCCATTGGCCGAAGAGTCATACCAGGATCTCATGCTCTGCCTGAAAAGACTGGGTCGCCGGGCGGAGGCGGTAGCGGTATATCAGCGTTGTCGTAAAAACCTTGTTTCGGCGTTGAACATAGAGCCTTCAGCCGAAACCGAAGCGATAGTGAAATCTCTTTGAGGACAGTCCACCAGTTGCCTTTTGGCCAATTTCTCGAAAAATGCGGTTAGTAGAGAATTCTATCTTCAGCCGCAATACCCATCCCCGATTAGCTAACCAGTCTATTCCACCCCCTTTTATTTCACTCCCACACCAATCGGTGAGTCAGCGGTGAGTCCGGTTATGGCAAAGTGAAAATTCAATTGAGGCCGGTCCACGCTTGGCATTAGGCTAAATGCATACTGAGCGCGACTGGACAG
>JBGMQT010000045.1:10079-17408 GCA_048060695.1 Acidiferrobacterales bacterium | reverse complement strand
GGCGGGCCCGGCAACCTTTCTTGGGGCTCGAATACTATTCCACAGGATTGTTCGAAATGTATAAAGGAGAACGATTCAATAGTATTAGCCACCTGGTAGGTGCGGTCGTAGCGCTTGCCGGTATGGTGGTGCTGGTCGTGCTGGCTTCGCGCCAGGGGGATCCGTGGAAGATCGTAAGCTTCAGTGTATACGGGGCGACGCTGGTAGCGCTTTATTCTTTTTCCACTCTTTATCATAGCTTGCATGGCAGGGCGAAGCCGGTCTTTCGCAAACTGGATCACCATGCAATCTATTTATTGATCGCCGGAACCTATACACCCTTCACGCTGGTGACACTGCGCGGCGAGTGGGGCTGGTCGCTTTTCGGAATCATCTGGGGCCTGGCCGTACTGGGAATTGTGATTGACTCGTTTCCCCAACGGGGACGACGCGTTGTGCCGCTAATAATTTATCTGGTAATGGGCTGGCTGGCAGTGATGGCGGCGGGGCCCTTATTGCAAGCCCTGCCTCCCATGGGCATAACCGGGCTTGTTTTGGGTGGGCTGTTCTATACGGTTGGCATAATATTTTATGCCCTGGATGGGGTGCGCTATTTTCATGGTATTTGGCACCTGTTCGTGCTGGCGGGCAGTGCCAGTCACTATTTCACCATACTATTGTATGTTAACTAGGAAGCAGAATATGGACAAAAAACGGGTCGTGTCCGCATAAACGGACTCTGATCCCGCTTCATCGCCGGGAACAATCCGGGTAAAAATGCTACACTCCTATTTTACCTTTAGCCCGAATATCACTTTCAATAACAGGACGACGCATGGCCAAACCAAACTATTCATTTGCAAAGCGACAAAGAGAGATCGCCAAAAAGGAGAAGAAGGAGGCGAAACGCAAGAAAAAAATGGAAGAACAACAGCAGTCAGCCCAGGAAGACACACCCCAACCACCTGCCGACGAGGCGACTACCGACTGATCCCGGGTGTGAGGCAATCTTTAAAAGGTGCCCTGTTGTCCGGTCTGGTATTGCCGGGTCTGGGGCAGGTGGTGTTAGGCGCCAAGAAACGTGGTGGCTTGTTGATCCTGGCTGCGGTTGTTAGTTTCAGTGTGATTGTCGTTAGTGCTACGCAAAAAGCACTGAGAATTCTTGAAATTCTTGCAGACGAAGGCAAACCACTGGATATTCAAACCATCGGTGAGGCCGCTACCCGCGCATCCACTACCCCCGGAACAGTGCTGTTCAATGTGTTCTTCCTCCTTCTCGTTGTCTGCTGGTTGTTTTCCATTGTTGACGCCTACCGTATTGGTGCCCGTCAAGACCGATAAGAAATATTTTGTGCAGGTTGGGCGCTGTTTCCGCAAAGCCGGGTACGTATATTAACCCCCTACATTCTACGTTATTTTTTACGATCCATTCCCGATGGTCGTTTCTCGTTTTACTTGTGATGGTTTTGTAAACGCGGGAGAATGATTCCGCTATCAAATCTAGTGAAATTGCTACACCTTGCCAAACTGGTTGTTGTATCCCGGACGTTACAAATTTCTAGAATAATATGCTGATACGAATTATTTTACTGTTTGTCATAGTGAGCACGATAAGTTCTTGTGTTGTCCAGGGAGACATCCCTCATGGAAAGGAGGAAAGCCAACAAGCAGAGTGCGTTATTTTGTTGCATGGGTTAGGGCGCACCCGGGTTTCGATGCTTAACCTTGAGGCATACCTGGTAGAATCGGGTTATCACACGGTTAATTTCGGTTACCCGTCACGGAGTGAACAGATTGAGAAAATAGCAAGCACGCGTGTCCCGGATGCTGTTTCACAATGCAAATTGATTTCATCCGGAAAGATACATTTTGTAACCCACTCCCTGGGAGGCATAATTGTTCGCCAGTATTTGCAAACGAATACGTTACCGAAGGGTTCAAGGATCGTGATGTTGAGCCCACCCAATCAAGGCAGTGAGTTATCGGATCGCCACAAGGGCGATTCCTGGTATCAATGGTATACGGGACCGGCAGGACAACAGCTCACAACCGCGAAAGACAGTTTGCCCAATCGATTGAAGCCGATTAACGTCGAGATTGGTGTTATCGCTGGTACGAAAAGTATAGCTTCCTGGCTTTCTTCGCAGTTACCCGGAGAGGACGATGGTGTTGTTTCGGTAAAAAGCACCCAACTGGATGAGATGAAAGATTTCCTGCTTGTTCCCCGTACGCATACTTTTATCATGGAGTCTGACGAAGTTCAGAGACAGGTAGTAAACTTTCTAAGGAATGGTAAATTTGATCACGAAAGCAAGGGGCAGGCTGATGAGAGTCGTTAGCAACGCTCTTTGTGTTTATCTGAATCTATATCATGCGATAAGTCCAACCTTTCTCCTGATTGAATATGGCTAAAATTCTCATCACCGGCGCACGCAGTGGCATTGGGCTGAATGCCGCACTTAAGCTGGCGGCAAGAGGCCACGAGGTCATCGCCACTGTTCATCGCGCTGAAAGTTTTGTTGATGTCGAGAAAGCAGCGCACACCGCTGGCGTCACCCTGACGATTGAGAAACTGGATATCCTCGATCAAGATGATCGACAAAAGGCCGTTACCTACAACGTCGATGTATTGATCAACAATGCCGCCATCGGTGAGACTGGCCCCTTGATCGAAGTACCGATGGAGAGAGTAAGACGCAATTACGAAACCAACGTGGTTGCAACACTGGAGCTCACCCAGCAAGTCATCAAACCCATGATTACCCGTGGAAACGGCAAGATCGTATTTATCGGTTCACTCGGCGGCAGATTGTCGATGCCGTTCATGGGGCCCTATGTAATGACAAAGTTCGCCCTTGAAGCAGCAATCGACGCCATGCGAATTGAACTCAGACCTTTCGCGGTGAAGGTTTGTATTATTGAGCCGGGCGCCTACGCCACCGGTTTCAATGAAGCCATGCATGCCAAAAAATACGACTGGCTGGGTGAAAACTCAGTGTATCGAGATCATATGCGACTTGTGAAATTTGCCGAACAGGCCAATTTTCGTCTGCAGGGCAAGCGCACTGACAACATAGCGCGTCAAATCGTTAAAGCAGTCGAGGCCCGCAAGCCGAAGGCTCGATACACCGCACCGTGGTGGCAGGCATTGGGTGTCCGAATTTTGCGAATTTTCGGAAAGTAGTTTAGTCGCCGATCAAGTCGTTGATCTTGGCCGCACAAATAAAATCATTCAGCGACAAACCCTTGATGGCGTGGGTGGTGTAGCGCACGTTACAGGTTTTGTAGCCGACCTCGAAATCGGGGTGATGATCTTCGACATGTGCCACCCAGGCAAGCGCATTAACGAAGGCCATGGTCTCGTAGAAATTGGCGAAGCGATAAGTGCGGCCAATTTCCATTCGCTCCGTATTGATTTCCCACCCGGGGATTTGTTTCAGGTACACCTCTGCATCGTCGACCGACATCAGATCGACTCCACCTTCGCAGGTTTTGCATTTCTTGCTTTTAAGATCCGATGCCATTGTATCGACTCAATTAGAATTTATAGTAATCGTCGTTGAGAAATTTCACGATATCGCCATTTTGATCACTCGTATAGTTGGTCCTCAGCGAATTGCTACACCTTTCAACTTGCCCCTCCAGCCCGTTAATTGTGTTGATCTTCCGATCACTCCGCGTATAGACCGAACTGTCGTGGCAGGTGGTGCAACCGTTTTTGTGTAGCTTGTTGCCCTTCTCGTAGTCGCCGAATAGAATAGATTCGGCTGAGGCCTGGATCGGGAAGGCGAATAGAAATACCAGTACAGGAATTTTCATGTTTTTAACTCCTTAAGGTGAGAAATACGCACGGGTGCCGGCGGATGAGAATCATAAAACACCGAGTGTAGCGGGTCTGGCGTCAGCGTCTTTGCATTTTCCTCATACATTTTAACCAGCGCGTTTATCAGATCGCTGGCGTTCGCTTGTTGGCAGGCAAAGGCATCGGCTTCAAATTCGTGTTTGCGTGACCCCCAGGCCATCAACGGACCAAGAAAGAAAGTAAACACCGGCATCACCAACATGAACAGGGCGAGTGCCGTGTGGATCGATGGTGTAGTGATACCCAGTCCGGCGTAGAACCAGTCTTGTTTAATGAGCCATCCCAATAACGCCAGGCCTAGCAGGCTGAGACTAAACATCATAACAATGCGTTTGGTAATGTGGCGCAGTTTGAAATGTCCCAGTTCATGGGCAAGCACGGCTTCGACTTCCGCTTCGTTAAGGCTGTTCAGCAGGGTGTCAAAAAATACAATGCGCTTGTTTCTGCCGAAACCGGTAAAATAGGCATTGCCATGCGCCGAGCGTTTTGACCCGTCCATGACATAAATGCCTTTGCTCTTGAACCCGGTCCGTTCCAGCAGCGATTGCACCCGGTCACGCACCGCGCCTTCTTCAAGCGGTTTGAATTTGTTGAACAAGGGGGCAATGAAGGCGGGATAGGCCCAGAGCGCAACCAGGCTGAAACCGGACCACAGAAGCCAGACATAGAGCCACCACAGCTCGCCCATGCTATTCATCAACCACAATACCGCCAGAAGCAATGGGCCACCAATGAGCACCATCAGCACCGTGTTCTTGAATAGATCAATAGCGAACAGGCGTGGCGTGGACTTGTTGAAACCGTAGCGTTCTTCAATTCTGAAGGTGCCATAAATGGAAAAAGGCAGTTCCAGAAGACCGCCGATAATAAACAGACTTAGCAGCACCAGTGTGCCGTGCCACACGGGCGCCAGCCCCACTTGCGACCATGAATCGTCCAGCAACTGCAAGCCACCGGCGAGTGTCCAGGCAAGCAGGATGATGGCACTGTATCCCTCGCCCACCATGCTAAAGCGATTCTTGGTAACGGTATAGTCCGCTGCCTTTTCGTGGGCAGACTGTGTAATCTTGTCCCGGAAAGTGTCCGGCACGCTATCGCGGTGCCCCAGTACATGCCGAATCTGGCGTCGTGCCAGCCATAGTTGCGCCAGCAAGGTCACTGCCAGGAATCCAATAAAAATAGTCGAGAAAGTATTCATCATCCGGCAATGTTATCATTGCTGAAGAATCCCGGTTACCCGGGAACCCATAGAGATTGACAGTTAATTCCGGAGTGAACTATGCCGCAAGACCCAAATGCCCTGATCTGGATTGATCTTGAGATGACGGGGCTGGATACCGATAATGACAGAATTATCGAGGTAGCGACGATTATTACCGACTCGCAACTTCAGATCGTCGCTGAGGGTCCTGTGCTGGCGATACATCAGAGTGATGAAATTTTAAACGGGATGGATGAATGGAACACCAAAACGCATGCCAAAACCGGGCTGACTGAGAGAGTCAAGGCATCCACGCTAAACGAAGCCGATGCTGAACAACAAACTCTCGCCTTTCTCGAGCAGTATGTTCCCAAAAGCAAATCACCTATGTGCGGAAACAGTATATGCCAGGATCGACGATTTCTGGCGCGCACCATGCCGGCGATGGAGGCATTTTTCCATTATCGCAATCTCGATGTCAGTAGCATTAAGGAGTTGGCGAAACGGTGGAAGCCGGAAATTCTTCCCGGATTTAGTAAGAAGAATTCGCACAAGGCGCTGGATGACATTCGTGAATCGATCGAAGAACTTAAGTATTATCGTGAAAATTTTATCATAAAAGACTAGTTCAGCCAGATTTCGTTGTAATAAGAATAAGAATACGATAGATATTTAGTAGATGAATTCCGCCGGTGGGAGAAAAATCGAATGAGAACAAAAATGGTAGCAATAGTGTTGCTGACCCTTGTGATAGCGGGGTGCGCTTCCAGTCGGCCTGACTGGACTGACGGCGGCAAAAGCAAAAAATATCCAGATAGCCGATATTTCACAGGATTTGGCACGTCGACCAATCTGGATGCTGCAAAAAGCAGGGCCAAGGGCAATCTCACTGATAAGTTTCTGGAGAAAGCAGAAGAGGCAGCAAAAGCCGAGGCACTCGCATTACGTCGCGAGAGCAAAACGGTAGCCTCATTGGTAAATGGCCCGCGCGTGCGTGGCGTAATCAAGCGACGCAGTGCCAACATTATTAGCGGTATAAAAATAGCGGATACCTGGATCGGGCCAAAAACAAATAGTTACTACGCGTTTGCGGTGCTTGCGCGCGGAAAAGTTACCGGCAGTCTACGTGACGAGATAAATTATCTGGACCGCGCGACCGGTACCTACGTCAAGAGATCTGGTAAAGGAAACGATATATTGCGCCGGATTCGCGCCGCCAGTATTGCGCTGGATGCGCAAATTGCACGCGGCGCACTGGACCGCATGGATAAAGGTTCTGTTCCCAACCCGTGGCAAGTAGCGAAACTTGGTGCTGATCTGGATCGATTGCTGAAACAGGTGCGCATAACACCGCAGGTTATCGACGACACGACCGGTACACTGTTAACGTCGGCTCAAAGTGCGCTAAATGGCGCCGAATTTCGCGTAAGTGCGGATGACACATCCGAATTTATTCTTGATGTGCGTTTAGCATTTGAAGATCTTGGTATTCGTGATAATTGGTACTGGAGTCGTGGCGTGCTTAAGGTCACGCTAAGAGAGCGTACCAGTGGCCGTGATCGAGGCACTGTTAGCTGGGCTATAAAAGCGTCTGGACGCAGCAATAGTGATGCCGAGCAACGCATAGCTGTCAAGACAGATTCACTTCTGAAGCGCCAGATTCGCGCCTCGATTGTCAAGTTTGCTACCCGCTAGATTGGTTGTGGTTATTGTTAAGCTGATGCAACGCCCACTGAACGTGGTCGCGTACGAGCTCGGAGTCGTGGTGCAAACGAGATTGCAATACCTGCAAGACCTGCGGTGACGGCTCCCCGTTTCCGAGAGCAATGGCAATATTACGTAACCACTGAGCATGGCCAATGCGCCGGATGGCAGACCCCTCGGTTTTCGCAAGAAACGTTTTTTCATCCCAGGAAAACAATTCAGTCAGCCCGGGTTGGTCGAGGCCCTGTCGTGACAAGAACGCCGGCTCGCTGCTTGTAGTAGCAAAACGATTCCACGGGCAAACCAGTTGGCAATCGTCGCAACCATAGATGTGATTTCCCATCTTGGGGCGCAAGGATTCCGGTATCGGCCCCTTGAGTTCAATGGTGAGGTAGGAAATACAACGGCGGGCATCAAGTTCGTAGGGACCGACAATGGCCCCGGTTGGACAGACATCAATACAGGCCTGGCACGTACCACAGTGATTTTCTGCCAAAGTGTCGCTTGGCAGCGGCAGGTCGGAATATATCTCTCCGAGGAAAAACCAGGATCCGCATTCGCGCGCCAGTAAATTTGTGTGTTT
>JBGMQT010000045.1:0-9979 GCA_048060695.1 Acidiferrobacterales bacterium | reverse complement strand
GCAATCGTTTGCGCATGACCTTGTGATAGTCGCGCCCGAGTGCATAGCGCGAGATCAAGCCCAGTGACGGGTCGTCCATGACGCTCTCGGTGTCCGCTGTATCGGGCGGCAGATAATCCAGACGGGCTGATATTATGCTTTGTGTACCGGGTACCAGCGTTGCGGGCCGGCTGCGCTTTAGACCATGACGTTTCATGTAAGCCATTTCACCGTGGTAGTTTTGCTGCCACCAATTCACCAGATGTTGCTCTGCCTGCGTCAGGTCCAGGTCGCTGATACCGATTTTCTGGAAGCCAAGCGAGACGCCCCATGACTTGATTTTCTGAGTCAGGTCGGCAAAGTCGATGGTGGTATTTCGTTCAGATCGCATTAGGCCCTATCATATAGACAGGACCATGACCCACAAGACAAATCGCCTATGAATCTACCGGGAAATCTTTATACCGTCGAACAATCGAGACAACTCGATCGCCTCGCAGTTGAAAAGCTTGACCTGGGCAATGGTCTGCTGATGCAACGTGCCGGCGCTGCTGCTTTTGACACATTGCGTAGTCGTTGGCCGTGGGCAAGTGTCATCACCGTAGTCTGCGGGTCGGGCAATAACGGCGGAGACGGCTACGTGTTGGCGGCACTAGCTCGAAAACAGGGCGTGACTGTTTCGGTCTTGTGTCTGGGTGATCTGGCACGACAGCAGGGTGATGCCCTGATCATGCGCAGGATCTATGAAAAAGAAGGCGGCAAGGTAGAGGCGTTCGACGGTGTTTTAGCGCCAGGACAGGACCTGGTTGTAGATGCATTATTTGGTATTGGCCTGGCGCGCACGGTTGAAGGGCCGTGGGCCGACGCAATTGAGGCTATCAATGACAGCGGAGTACCTGTGCTGGCGTTGGATATCGCGTCTGGATTGCAAGCCGACAGTGGTCGGGTACTGGGTTGCGCCGTGGTTGCCGACGCTACTATTGCGTTTATTACACTAAAGGCAGGCATGTTCACCGCCGATGGCCCGGATCATTGTGGCCATATCTATCATGAAAATCTTGGCGTCCCCGAGACGGTGACTGCTTCAATAACGCCGTTTGCGAAGCGCATTTCGCAAAAAAAATTGAAATATTTGCTACCGCATCGGCGACAGAATACCCATAAAGGTCAATCGGGACGCGTGTTGGTGATCGGCGGTGGTCCCGGTATGCCCGGGGCGGTTCGCCTGGCCGGAGAGGCGGCGCTTTATACCGGCGCAGGCATGGTGACAATAGCGACTCACCCTGATCATGCCCGACAGATTAACGCAGCACGACCCGAGTTGATTGTGCACAGCATCACAACTGCAAAAGATTTGAATCGGTTGTTCGTAGCAACAGATGTCATTGCGGTGGGCCCGGGGCTCGGCCGGTCTGAATGGGCCATGCAATTACTGGCTAACGTGCTGGAGTCGTCAAGACCCAAGGTGCTTGATGCCGATGCCTTGAACCTTCTGGCACGAGATGAACACTACAGTGATGAATGGATTCTGACCCCACACCCGGGTGAAGCCGCCACGCTTCTTGAAACAACAGCCGACGCCATCCAGCAGCATCGATTTGAGTCCGCCGATAAAATCGTAAAACGTTATGGCGGCATATGTGTGCTGAAAGGCGCTGGTAGCATTATCAGTAATGGCGAATCTCGACTGGTGTGTGACTGCGGCAACGCGGCCTTGTCTACTGCCGGTACCGGTGATCTCCTGACCGGTGCCATTGCGTCGTTTGTTGCGCAGGGTATGGCGCTAAAAGAGGCGACCGCCACGGCAGTTTGGGTGCATGGGCACGCGGCCGGGATTCTGGCCCCACATGGCGAGAGAGGTTGGCTCGCCAGTGATTTTTTACCCGCCATGAGGGCAGCAGTACATGAACTGGGGTTCCAGGAAGCATGAACAGTTGGGAGTTTGCGGTTGCAGACGAAAAGGAAATGGAAACACTGGGCCAGTATCTGGCGCCTGTGTTTGTTGATACCGGTCTGGTCACTTTCAGTGGTGACCTGGGTGCGGGCAAAACCACATTGATCAGGGGGATCTTGCGTGGGTTAGGTCATCAGGAATCAGTCAAAAGTCCCACTTTTTCCCTGGTAGAGCCCTACGTCATCCACGATCAGCGTGTTTACCATCTTGATCTTTATCGTCTGAGTGATCCGGAAGAGATGGAGTTTATTGGCGGGCGTGAATATTTCGCCGGTAACGGCCTGTGTTTGGTCGAATGGCCGGAAAATGGCCAGGGTTTTTTGCCACCACCGGACATAAGCGTTATAATTCATAAAGTTAAACAAGGGCGAAACGTGCGAATTGAATTGATGAGTGATCGTGGCGCCGCGCTTACAAATGCCTTGATACTTGCGCTTGAAAAGAACACAGGGGAGCAAGTGACATGAAGGCCGTGGCGGCCCGGGTTTTGATATTCATCTTTGGCCTGGTGTCTTTACCGGGCCAGGCGGCTCCTGTCTCCGTAAATAATCTTCGAATGTGGCACGCACCAGACCATACCCGGCTGGTGTTCGATATTAGCGGACCCTTGCGGCACAAGGTTTTCACCCTGAAGAATCCTGACCGCGTCGTTATTGATATCGGGCAGGCATCACTGGCGAAACCATTACCCAAACTGGAATATAGCGGGCTCATTTTGAAAAATGTGCGCACCGGATCGCGCTCAAACGGCGAGTTACGGATCGTACTTGACCTCAAACGAAAAAGCTCGCCGCGTGTTTTTGTGCTTAAACCATTCCAGAATTATGGCTACCGCCTTGTGCTCGACCTTGACCACAGACCTGTCCCGCGTACTACTTCCAATACCCTGGCGAATACCCAGAGCAAGCCACGGGCTTCGGCCAGGGCAAGCAAATCCGTTGCACCAGCATATCGACCGGCGCGACGAAAAGAATTGGTAATCGCCATAGACGCAGGTCATGGCGGCGAGGACCCGGGCGCTATTGGTCGTCGTTATCGCACGTACGAAAAACGCGTCGTGTTACGAATTGCGAGTGAACTAAAAAAGCTGGTTGATAAGCAACCGGGTATGCGCGCGGTCTTGATACGTCGGGGCGACTATTTCATTCCGCTGGGTAAGCGTGTACACATGGCGCAAAATGCGCGTGCAGATATGCTCATTTCAGTTCACGCTGATTCGTTGCCAACGCGTCGTGCACGTGGGGCATCCGTTTATGCATTATCCCAGAGTGGTTCGACCAGTCGTCTCGCCAGAATTCTTGCGAAACAGGAAAATGCATCTGACTTCATCGGTGGTATTCTGGAAAACAAAGACCCAATCGTGCAAAAGGTTCTGGTTGACCTTAACCATACAACAACGATTGTCGATAGCCTGGAGCTTGGCTCGGATATTTTAAAAGGTCTTAAGCCAGTTGGGCATATTCATAGTCAACGTGTGGAACAGGCAGGTTTTGCGGTATTAAAGTCCCCCTTCGTGCCGTCGGTGCTGGTTGAAACCGCATTCATTTCCAACCCGGCTGAAGAGAAGCGCCTGCGAACACGCAAGTTCCAGCGGCAGATGGCGCAGGGCATATTCAGCGGTATTAAACGCTATGTAAAACGAAAAGATAGGCGGCCCTCACCCATAGCGGCCACCCGCAATGCTGCCGAATTAACTGACCGTAAGGGAAAACAGCATATCGTGCGTCGTGGTGATACCTTGTCTGATATTGCCCGGCGCTATGGTGTTGGCGTGAGTGAACTTAGATTGGCAAATAATATGAGCAGCAGCCAGTTAAGAACAGGTGAGCGCTTGCTGATACCCTGATGGATTGTGTTCGCCGGAAAGCAAGAAAATAAAAGTAAGAATAACATTCACGGGAGACAGATAATGGCAGAACGCCGTAAATCCATTCACGGCGAGTGGTCTTCACGCACGGCGTTTGTGTTGGCGGCCACAGGATCTGCTGTTGGCCTCGGAAACATATGGAAGTTCCCGTATATCACCGGACAGAATGGTGGTGGCGCGTTTGTGCTTGTCTATCTTGTCAGTATTGCGGCGATTGGTATTCCCATCATGATGGCGGAAGTTCTGATTGGCCGCCGCGGTCGTCGTAGCCCGATTAACACCATGCGAATACTGGCGACGGAAGAGGGACGTAGCCCGTACTGGCAGTTACTGGGTTGGGCCGGTGTGTTGGCTGGCTTCCTGATTCTTTCTTATTACAGTGTTATCGCCGGCTGGACTATCGCTTACATCGTGCGCATGGGCGCTGGAGTATTTCAGGGCGCCAGCGCCGATCAGGTGAGTGCAATTTTTTCGGATTTGATATCCGACCCTGAAAGATTGCTGGCCTGGCATACCCTGTTTATGATTATGACCATGGTGGTGGTAGCCCGTGGCGTGCGCGGTGGTCTTGAAATGGCCGTGCGTTTTCTGATGCCAGCGTTGTTTGTTTTGCTTCTGGTATTGGTAGGGTACTCCATGAGTTTGGCAGACTTTGGGGCCGGACTGAAATTCCTGTTTCAACCAGATTTTAACAACATTGGCTGGAACGGTATTCTGGCTGCCATGGGCCATGCCTTTTTTACGCTGAGCCTCGGTATGGGAGCCATTATGGTTTATGGCTCATATCTGCCAAAACATGCTTCGATCGCCAAAACTTCTATCGTCATCGCAGGCGTCGATACCCTGGTGGCCTTGCTTGCCGGTATGGCCATTTTTCCAATTGTATTTGCATACGGGCTTGAGCCGGGTTCGGGACCTGGTTTGATCTTCGAGACATTACCTATCGCCTTCGGGCAAATGTGGGGCGGTAGTTTCTTTGGCGTCCTGTTCTTCCTGTTACTGGGTTTTGCGGCATGGACGTCGGCGATTTCCCTGATCGAACCCGCAGTCGCGTGGTTGGTGGAAAATCATGGCTTGAGTCGCGTCAGTGCGTCGTTGTGGGCAGGAGGCATCACATGGTTATTAGGAATCGGCAGTCTATTGTCGTTTAACCTGTGGAAGGGGGCGACCTTCCTGGGAATGAACTTCTTTGAGCTGCTGGACTACCTGACCGCCAACATAATGTTGCCACTGGGTGGTGTCGCCATTGCCGTATTTGCCGCATGGTTGATGTCGCGTTCAGCGACGGAAGAAGAGCTGGAACTCAAGAACCGCAACTGGTTTAATTTGTGGCGCTTTCTGGTCCGTTACGTTACGCCAATCGCGGTGTTGATTGTATTCCTAAATGCGGTTGGTGCGCTTTAGGCAGAAGGCCCACTATCCAGTCGTTGTGAAATTTCTTCGTTAATTTTCTTGAGCTGTGCGCTTTTCGTTATTAGTTCGCCTTCCGGCGTGGTAACAAAGAAGATATCTTCGGCCCGTTCCCCGTAGGTTGCAATTTTGGCACCGACCAGTCGTACATGACAGACGCGCAATGCCAGCGCTATTTGATGCAACAGACCGGGCCGGTCCTGCGCTACCACCTCAATGATGGTGTGCCGACCGTTGGCAGACTGGGCGAAACTGACACTGGTTTTAACCGGAAAATGTTTCAATTGACGGGTTAGAAGGACATCGCCGCGTTTTTTTACACCTTGCGCCTGAATTAATTCATCCCGCAGCTCTATATCCAGCAACCGAAGTTCGTTGTCATTGGTTACCGCGTTGTTTTCGTGATTCAGCACCACAAAGGTATCAATAATGTAGCCGTTGCGCGCCGCATGCATACGTGCGTCGACCACTGATAGCCCACGTTTTTCAAGCGCACCGGTGATAATGCTGAATAGACCTTCGCGATCAAGCGTGTATATCATGACTTCGGTGCCGCCTACCCGGGGATTATAAGTTGTCGCAACCAGGGGCAGGTCAGTTGCCGTTGAAGAAGTGATAATGGTGGCATGCCAGCAAAGACTATCGATCCTGTGGCGTAGAAAATATTCGTTTTCCATTTCTTGCCAGAATTTCTCGACTCGATCAAGCGGTATACTGCGGGCTGCAAGCTGTTCGAGCGTTTCCGACCTGATTTCAGACAGGTGTTGTTTCATATCGATCGGCGATCCGAACCCGTGACGTATCAGACGTGACGTTTCCTGATACAGATGACCCAGCAATCCCCGTTTCCAGTCATTCCAGACTGTTGGGCTGGTACCGCGCATATCTGCAACCGTTAACAGGTACAGATTATCGAGGTGCACCTGGTCGCCAACGATGCGGGAAAAGTTCATGATGACGTCCGCATCGTGGATATCCTGACGTTGCGCCACCATCGACATAATCAAATGATTTCGAACCAGCCAGCAAATAAAACGCGTGTCGTATTCACCTAGCGCATGCATGCTGCAGAAGCGTTTTGTTTCTTTTTCACCCAGCACAGAATGGTCACCACCTCGACCCTTGGCAATATCATGATACAGGGCAGCAACATAGAGCCGCTCCGGTTTTACAAGATTTTTTATGATTGAAGATGCCATGGGAAACTCGGTGCTGAACTCAGGCACGGTGAACCGCCTGACGTTCCGCAGAACGAACAGAATATGTTCGTCGACAGTGTAAACATGAAACAGGTCATGTTGCATTTGGCCGACAATGCGACCAAAAGCCGGCAGGTAGGCACCGAGAACACCGTAGGCATTCATTCGTCGCAGTTCATGGGTAATGCCGGAAGGCTGACGCAGAATCTCCATGAACAGGCTGCGACACGCGAGGTCCTTGCGGAAGTTTTTATTTATCAGACCCAGATGAGTCCGTAGCTGGCGAATGGTGCTTGCCCGGATACCTTTCAGTTCCGGATGCTGTTGTAACAGCAAGAACATTTCCAGCATCGCCCAGGGCGCATATTCAAAAATTCTATCATCGGTGGTCTCGATAAAATCGCCATGTGTGCGGAAACGCCGATTAAGGGAGCGACTGCGCCCCTGGCTTTTTGCCAGTATGGCCTCCTGAAAGTGCTGTAACAGGATTTCATTGAGCAGCGATAGTTCTTTTATCGTTCGGTAATACCGCTTCATATATTGTTCCACAGCCAGGCTGCCGGCTTTATCCTCGAATCCAGCTTTTGCGGCCAGCACCCTTTGATGGTCGAATAACAGACGGTCCTCACGGCGTCCGGCGAGATAGTGAAGTCCGTTGCGGACCTGCCACAGATAGTTTCTACCGCGAATAAGGGCACGGTATTCCTCTTCTGTCAGAAACCCGTGTTCAACAAGTTCGTGCAGGGAATTGGTGCCAAACTGACGTTGGGTAACCCAGGAAATCATCTGGATATCGCGCAACCCGCCAGGACCTTCTTTGATGTTGGGTTCCAGATTATAGGCGGTATCGTCAAAGCGCCTGTGACGCCCGATCTGTTCTTCCCACTTGGCGGCAAAGAATTTGCGGCTCGGCCATAGCTTTGCGGGGCCGGTTGCTTGCTTCATGCGAGTAAAACTATTCTCATCACCCGCAAGCAGGCGCGCTTCCATCAAGTTTGTGGCAACGGTGATGTTCTTTCTGGATTCCCGCACACACTCCTTGAGAGTGCGTACGCTGTGGCCTATCTCCATTCCAATGTCCCAGAGGAAGCGAACAAAGGTTTCAAGAAACTCATTGAGTTCATTGCGAACCGGTTTATGCAGCAATATCATCAGGTCGATGTCAGATGCCGGATGCAACTCACCGCGTCCATATCCGCCTACGGCAATCAGGGAAATATCCCTACCGCCAGGTAGCAGATCACGATGATGTTCCAGAGCGGATAAAACTAGCTGGTCTACCAGCCAGGCATGGTTCTGAACGAGGTCGTCAGGGCGAGCACCAGCCTGGTAATACTGTTCCAGACGTTGTCGACCTGTTTTAAGGGCTTCGCGAAATATTGGTACGGCGCTGCTACCTTTTTTTTGCAGACCAGAGAAGGTCCCGGGGTCGAATAATTCTTTTTTTCTGATCGCCATGTAGCGATGTTCGCTGATAACTTGTGCTACAACAAGCCAGCGAGCAAGAGGATCAGGGTTGCTCTCCAGGTAGCTGAGTCAGGATTTCATTACCATCATTTGTTACCAGGATCGTGTGCTCCCATTGTGCAGAGAGAGAGTGATCAGAAGTGACGACGGTCCAGTTATCTTTCAGCAGTTTAATCTCTCTATGACCGGCGTTAATCATAGGTTCGATGGTAAATGCCATGCCGGGCTCCAGAACTACGCCGATCCCCTCGGGACCGTAATGCAATACTTGAGGCTCTTCATGAAACTGGCGGCCAATACCATGGCCACAGTATTCCCTCACTATTGAGTAGTTCAATGATTCAGCAAGTTCCTGAATGGCGTGCCCGATATCACCCAGTCGGGCACCGGGGCGCACTTGCTCAATGCCGGCCATCAAACATTCATGAGTGGCCTCGACCAAACGTTTCGCCAATACGGATGGTTCACCGACATAAAACATCTTGCTGGTATCGCCATGAAATCCGTCCTTGATGACGGTAATGTCAATGTTAATAATGTCCCCTTTCTTGAGTTTTTTTGACGACGGAATACCGTGGCACACCTGGTGGTTAATCGATGTGCAAATAGATTTGGGGAACCCCTTGTAGTTGAGCGGTGCGGGAATGGCCTGTTGCTCATTTACGATGTAGTCATGGCACAGGACATCGAGTTCGTCGGTGGTGATACCCGGTTGCACGTGAGGCCGGATCATTTTGAGCACCTCACCAGCCAGGCGGCCAGCGACACGCATTTTGTTGATTTCCGCGGTGGATTTTATGTGAATTGCCATTATTCGTGTCGACCCGGAACGGTGTTGGGTGCCAAAAGTGGGCCTTTTATAACATGATTCCGGATCGGTGCTGGCGGATCCCGCATTTTGTCTGGGGATACGGGCAGAACCGGTTGAAATTATTGTCGAAAATGGGGCGATGAGGTATATTGCGCGCCTTGATTTAACCCTAAAACGCACATGAATCGTCACCTGCGCCCGGGTGCCCTCCAGTATGGACGGGTCGGTGCACGGGGTTCATGGAAGCCTAAAACCCGAAGGAGAACAGTAATGAGTAAAGTAAGTATGCGAGACATGCTCGCAGCTGGTGTGCACTTTGGCCACCAGACCCGATTTTGGCACCCCAAGATGCGCCCCTTTATTTTCGGCGAGCGCAATAAAATCCATATTATCAACCTCGAACAGACGGTTCCGTTGCTGGAAGATGCGCTGAATTTCCTCGGCAGCCTTGCATCCAAACGGGGCAAAATTCTGTTTGTCGGCACCAAACGCCAGGCAACCGATACCATCCGTGAGGAGGCAACCCGCAGTGGTTCACCCTATGTCAACAAACGTTGGCTCGGTGGCATGCTTACGAACTTTCAGACGGTTAAGCGTTCGATTAGCCGGTTGAAGGAGCTCGACGTCCTTTTTGGTGAGGACGAAAGTCCCAAGCTGAACAAAAAGGAACTACTGATGCTGAGCCGTGAGCGTGAAAAACTCGACGGCACGTTAGCAGGCATCAAGGACATGGGGGGACTACCCGACGCGCTATTCGTCATCGATGTTGGTATGGAATACATTGCTGTCAAGGAAGCCAACAAGCTTGGCATACCGGTGGTCGCCATTGTTGATACAAACTGTAAACCTGATGGTATCGACTATGTTATCCCGGGCAATGATGATGCGATTCGTGCGATACGTCTCTATGTATCATTGGCTGCTGACGCCATTCTGGAAGGGCGCAAGTCCGCGCAAGTTGCGGTACCCACAGGCGATGATGATTACGTTGAAGTGAAAGAAGACCAACCCAAGGTCAAGGTTAAGGCGAAAAAGAAAACAGCGAAGCCTGTCGAAGTGAAAGCCAAGGCGGCGCCGAAGAAAAAACCGAAGAAAGAAACTGACGCCAGCAAGAGCGAATCCTGATACGGCGGAAGTAAAAGGGGGTTAGCCGAATGACGCTGACTTAAGAACATTCCGGGCTTTGTTCGTCATTCCGGCATTCTTTTAGCCGGAATCCAGTCTTTTACTGCTTATAGATTCCGGCTAAAAGAATGCCGGAATGACAGGAATTGGGACTATGGCGTCCTTAA
>JBGMQT010000044.1:0-17838 GCA_048060695.1 Acidiferrobacterales bacterium | reverse complement strand
GAGGCCGGTCCACGCTTGGCATTAGGCTAAATGCATACTGAGCGCGACTGGACAGAAATCTGAACATCTGATCAGAATCGAACAGGAGAATCGTTATGAATGGCCAAATTAATTTTAAACACATAGTTTTATTGACCGCGCTGCTTACCCTGACCGCTTGTGGCGGCGGTGCGCCCGGTGGAGGAGGGATTTCAGCAACCGGTCTGCGAGCCAGTGATACTGGTGGTTTTTACGAGGTTCCGGTTGACCTCGGTACTGGTACGGCTGTGGGCAACCTGGGTAGTGCTTTCGACATCGTCGACGGTCTGGCCTTTGACCCCAATACCAATACCCTCTACGGTACTGATATTGCCACTGATGAGTTGCTTACTATCGATCTTGTTACTGGCGTCGGTACTGCTGTCGGTACGTTGGGTTTTGTGGCCGTGGGGGCTCTGGCATTTGATCCCAACACCAATACCCTCTACGGCGTTGACAGCAACTCCAACCAGCTGATTACCATTGACACGGGCACCGGGGCGGGTACGGCCGTCGGTGCATTGGGCGTTGTGGCCGTGAAGGCTCTGGCCTTCGATCCCAATACCAACACCCTCTACGGTGCTGCTGACGGTACCATTGATGAGTTGATTACCATCAATACGAGCACCGGTGCCGGAACTGCCATCGGTGCTTTTGGTTTTTCGGCTGTTCAGGGGCTGTCTTTCGATTCCATCAACGGCACACTTTACGGTGCTGATGACACTACCAATCAGTTGATCGCTATCAACACGAGCTCTGGAGCGGGTACTGTGGTAGGTGCTTTCTCATCCTCGAATGTTCGTAGTCTGGCTTTTGATTCCAACAGCAGCACTCTCTACGGTGCCGATGTCGTCACTGATAATTTACTTACCATCGCCATCACCATGCGTCTAGCGAATGCCGCTACCCTGGGTTTTACGAATACTCAAGGCCTGGCTTACGATACCAATACCAACACTCTCTATGGCGTCGACAATAATACCAATCAGTTACTGACTATTGACCCAGTCACTGGCGTGGGCACCGCTGTGGGCGCACTGGGATTTACGACCGTGCGCAGTCTGGCCTTCGACCCCAACACCAACACCCTCTATGGCATAGACGCGACCAGCGGCGGTTCGTTGATCACCATCAACACATCCTCTGGGGCGGGTACCGTGGTGGGGGCCTTAAATGTAGCGCTTACCATTATCGAGGGTCTGACCTTCGATCCAAATACCAACACCCTCTACGGCGTTGATACCATTCTCTACGATCAGTTGTTCTCGATTGATACGGGTACCGGGGCCGGTACCGCTATTGGCGCTCTTAGGGCCTTGCAGACCTCGGGTTTTGATGCTGTTGTTGGCCTGGCCTTCGATCCCGATACCAATACCCTGTACGGTACCGATCTTTCTAACGTGACCCCGCAGCTGATTACCATCGATCCCGCCACCAGCGTGGGTACGGTGGTTGGTGCGACAAATCTGTCGTTACCTGGTCTGGCCTTTTTATATTGAGTTAATTGCCAATAACTGATGACGACATTAATAGTCGTTAGTTCCACTTTAAACCGGCGGGTTCTCCTGCCGGTTTTTTATTGCGTAGAGGGGCAACAGGGTTTCGCCCCAATCCCTGTGTCATTCCATCAGTGAGTCAGCGGTGAGTTCGGCTGTGGCACAGTGTGACATCGGAATATCCCCAATATCTGGAGCCCGCGGATGGAGCACTACATCCTTAAAATCTACCGCAAGGAATCGCAAACGGCCCCCCGGCGGATAGTGGGTACTGTGGAAAACATGGCCGATCAACAAAGTTGCGCTTTTCACAATGCAGATGAATTAGTCGCGATTTTGGGAGCGTGGCCAAGGGGGGTAACCAAGGCAGTTACTACCGCTCACTGCCATGAGCCCGGTGTTGAACCAAAAAAGTAATGTTACAGAAGAATTAGTCGCACAAACAGGGCCAACAAGGAGCAGCACCATGAATAGTTTGACAATATTGAAGAGCATCATTGTTTTGATTGCATTTTCTGCGTTAACCGCATGTGGCGGCAGCAGCGATTCCATATTTCTGCCTGTAGGCACCTTCTTCAAGACTTACAATATCGATGATAGCGGCAACAGCAGCTTTCCCTTTTCCGACTCTCAGGATGCGAAGGTCCAGCTGCTCTACACGGCGGCGGAGATAAATGGCTCCGGCAATCTCACTGCTTTACGCTTCCGGCGGGATGCGGATACGGGCCAGGTTACCTGCCCCAATACAACGATACGATTGAGTCATACAAACCTTACGGCCCTCACTGCTACCTTTGCTAACAACGTGGAACGGGGGCAAGGTTCTCTGGTTACGGTGCTCGATAATATGGCAGTGACCATCCCGGCTGGCAGTGCCGGTGAATGGTTCGAGGTTCCTCTCTCCACTCCTTTCGCCTACAGTGGAGTGGACAATCTGGTGATTGAGATGGAACAGTTTACGGTCTGTTCGGCGAGGGTGCGTATGGATATCTCCTTCCCTGTCACTGACCGAAGTGCCAGCGCCTCAGCTATCGATACCACACCGGGCATGGCGGACCACGACCAGACCACCGGCACCGTGACATCGGCCCTTAACTGGATCCAGTTTATGTTTACCGGTGGCGATAATTATATTGATACGCCTGTTGGCGGATTGGGCACCGGTAATTCTTATCCCTTCAATACTTCTCCCTCAACAGGAAGAAAAGTCCAGCTCCTTTATTCAGCCTCCGACATTAATGGCAGCGGGCCAATAACCGGGATTGGCTTTCCAGTGGGCGAATTAACCACGGACCAGACTTATGTTGTAACGATCAAATTGGGCCATTCTACCTTGACTGAATTCGTAGATGGTTCGTTTGCTGACAGTTACACAGACAACCCGGTTACCGTAGCGACCGACCTGACATTTACTGTCCCGGCTGGTGTACCGCAAGGTGGTATTGTCTGGATGCCGGTCACCGGCTCTTTCAATTACAATGGAACAGATAATTTAATTCTTGAGGTAGAAACAACTGACAACAGTCTGGCTACGGACGCGACCAGATGGTGGGCACGCACCAGTACAGGTTCGAACAACAGACTTTCTGGCAATCTAGGTTCTTCAAGCGGCACAGCTGGTTCTAACTACTATTTCACAAAATTTCGTTTCAACGGCAGCACCATGGATGTGGGGCTGCCCGGCATCGCTGGCGTGAATCTGGTATTTGACGCCACCGTTGATGGTGCCGTAATACAGAACTTGTATCGCCCCGTGGATCTGGGGACAGGGGGTTTGATAGACAGTATTGGCGTCAGATTAGCAAACGATTCGGTAGCTGCGGTGCACAGTAACTATACGATAAGAATGGGCCACACTGCCAATACAGCATTGAATCCGATAGACACCTTTGCCAGCAATATGGACGAAGATCTGACGGTATACAGCGGTTCATTTTCAATCCCTGCCGGATTAAAAGCCGGCGACTGGGTAACCATACCGTTGAGTACTGGATTCAATTACGATCCCACACAGAACCTCGTCATTTTGTTCTCTACGTCAGGAGGTGCCGCATCTGCTAACGATGTACAGATTGCCGGAGGGCTGCGTTTTTTAAGCGGCGTCTCAGGGAGCGCCGCAGGGAGTGACGCCATTCCTGCATTAGGAACGGAGAATGGTGTTGTCGTGACACGATTGCATATACATAAGTAAGAATTTTGCCGGTGGGCCAATTCTCGCTAGCATAATTTTTAGGCGTAAATCCGGTTTCATTGTAGCAACGGTGGCCATGGTCGACATCCGACGTATGCGCTGGTAGGCAGCCCGTAAAATTGTTCACTGCGCTGTGGCGCAAAAAACTGTGCGACGCTGGCAGTAAAGGAGGCATTTTGAGAATCAAAACACTATTTATCCTGACATTGTTTGGCAGTTTGATTCCGGTTTCACCGGCCGCGGCCAGTTTTACCATTACCTATGTCCAGCCGGGTACATCCAGGACCAGTACCATTTATATCAACAACGGCAAAGTACGCGTGACCAACCGCAAAGGCAAAAAGGAAATCCGTCAATACATGATCTACGACAGCAAGCGCAAGGCCATGATCTCGGTGGATGGCAAACGCCGCAAGTATGTTGTGATGACGGACAAAGATATTGATCGGCTGCTCAAGCGTATGCCCACTGCTGACGACATCGCTACCCGCGGTATACAAAACCAGGTTCCGTATTCCAGGATTCCCGGTGCGACCTGGATTCCGGGCCGCACCCGGCGGAAGATGACAGAAAAACCGGCTCGCAAGGGCGCCAGGAAACTGGTCAAGGGCGTAGAAAAGACCGCGCCAAAGGTGATGCCCCATGAACAGCGGCGCGTGGTGAAAACAAAAAGTCGTCAGACGGTCAAGGGAGTGTCTTGCACGAACTACAAGGTCTATCGCGGAAACAAGAAGCTGGGAGTGTTATGTGTCGCCAGCCGTGGTGCCGTGAAGATGAGCAGATCGGACTATAAGGCGTTAAAGGCCTACCACAGGATCGGCGAAAAAATGACGGCTTTCACCAGAACGGTCGCGGGTCCATTTGCTTATCGTATAGATGACTTTATTATGACCAACGTCAACGGGGTTGTTCTGCAAAGCAAGGTTTCCCGAAAAAGTAAAGGACTCAAGATGACACGCGTTTCGACAAAACCCGTTCCCGGCAACCTGTTCAAAGTCCCGAAGGGATACAAAAAGCAAAAAATGTAGAGCGCGGTTATCCTCCCTTGGCGCTGGCGGGAATGGTAATATTACCTTCCCGCCAGCGCCTCGTATCCGTTTAATCGGGACTCTTGGTAGAATCTATATAGACCATCGGTGACCTGCCTGGAATCCCGTCTATTCAGGTTGGCGCTGCTCCTGTTCTAACACTCCATATCCAGCCCAATATGGTTACCGGGAACCGGTATCCAATCCACTTTCGTGGCTTTTTTGTGCGATTGCAGTGGGGTTGCGCGTCAGGTTTTAGATGCCGCCAGTACTGCCTGTTTTGTGGCAATTAGTACTGATATCCTTCCGGGAAGGCCGCTGCAGGCACTTTATGTTCTCCAGCGGCACAGAATTTCCGATAACGCGTCGGGATGGTTATGTGCCAGCTTGAATTTGGGCCATATACTATATTAATAGGTGCCCGGTTTAGTGTCCGCAGGACTGCAAGGGATGCGGTCGCAGAACCGGAAAAGTCTTTTAACCGGGTATTCACCCGATGGGATTATTAAATGGCAACATTAATTCGTCTGTTTTTGGTCACACTGCTGGTGGTAACCACGTCGGTCTACGCGCGAAACGATCAGTCCGGACAGTCACCGGAGGAACAGGAATTCAGAAGTCTGGATGAGCAGGTGCAAGGTCTCAAGGAGGAGGTTATAAAAATCAACCGCGAGATGTTGTTGCTACAGGAAAAATTGCTGTATCCGTCAAGTAGCCAGATTTCGGTATTCGTCTCACTGAAAAGTAGCCCGAAATTCAGTCTTGATTCCATTGAACTGAAACTCAATACCCGGCCAATTCAAAAGCACGTTTACACATTCCGTGAACTGGAAGCCTTGCGAAAACAGGGCGTGCATCGACTCTATACCGGCAATCTCGCCGTTGGGAAACACAAACTGGCAGTCACTGTCCGTGGCCGCACCTCAAGCAATAGTTCATATACTCGCAGCGCATCTTTCGACATCACGAAAGCAGTCGGACCCAAACTGGTTGAGCTGCGGATTGTAAGCGGTAGCGGGGCACCTCCAGCGATCAAGATCAAGAAATGGTAGGCAGGATCCCAGGCATAAACTCTCGATAGGAAGTTGCCCCATGCGCAGGCTCTATCTATTTCCCCGTCATACATATGGCCGGATAGTATTCACAGCGATAGCTCTATTGCTGAGCATCTCCGTTTCAGTTTTGCTCTCAACAACCGTTGGTGCGGCAGACAAAAAGGGCAAGAGGGATATACGGGATCTTTTTTTTGGTGAGGCACTATTCTATGCGGAGCAGGCTGATTATTTTGGCGCCGTGACACGTCTCGATGCAGAGCTGGCGCAATACTATTCCCTGGACGATCCAAAGAGCGATTCACTGAGCTATCATCGTGAAGAATCAGAGTTGTTTGTTGCAGACCTGGAACTATCCTATCGTATGCATCGCAAGGTGGGTCGCGCAATGCAGCGTTTGCTCAATAAAAGTGTGCATCAGTCTATTCGTGATCAAGCGGCCTATCGCCTGGCACGTATCTCCTATACCAAATCCTTCTATGAAATGGCGCTTGAGGATCTAAAACAGATAAGTCCTGCAGCGCCTCGAAAACTGCAATTGCAGGCAGCTTCGCTCCGTGGGCAATCCCTGATTGCGCTGGGTCGTCACAATGAAGCGGTTGCAGTGTTCAAGCCGATATACAACGAGCCGGCACTTGCCGGGTTTGCACCCTATAACTATGGCATCGCGTTGATTGAATCAGGTGACAAGGTCTCCGGTTTTTTGTTACTGGACAAGGTCGGGTCACAGGCCTCATCGGACCGTGTTCGCGGAGCACTACGGGATAAAGCGAATCTCACGTTGGGATTTACCCTGTTAAATGAGAAGCAAGCGCCAAAAGCACGCACTTACTTTGAACGAGTTCAACTGCAGGGTCCGTTCTCCAATAAAGCTTTGTTGTGGGTGGGCTGGAGCGACGCCAAACAAGGTGATTACGAACAAGCGCTGGTACCGTGGATGATGCTGCGTAAACGTGACATCACTGATATCGCGGTACAGGAAGCGATGCTGGCTGCACCTTATGGTTTTGGTCAGCTTAAAGCCTACGGCCGCTCTGCATTACTCTATGGTGAGGCAGTCGAAAAATTCAGTCAGGAAATTGATCGGGTTGATGGCTCGATCCAGAGTATTCGTGAAGGAAAATTTCTGCAGGCGATGCTTCGAGATGAAGCTAAATCAGACAAACAATGGTTATTTTCGCTTGGTAAGTTGCCCGACGCTCCGGAAACGCGATACTTGCGCCGATTGATGGCGAGTCACGTGTTCAATGAATCGTACCGTAATTTTCGCGAACTTGATGTTCTTGCGGGTAATATTGAGAACTGGCGTGCAGACATACCTGCCTATCGTGACCTCTTGCGTGTGCGCCGAAATTACTTCGCGCCCCTGCTGGCCGGAACTGAGCGCAGTTATAAACAGTACGACCGGCGTCTTGAGAGAATAGCGGTCCGACGTACCGAAATAGCAGCCCGATTAAAAAAGCTTTTGCGAAAACGCGATCCCATGTCGCTGGCGACAGCAAATGAAAAACGTATGTTGCGTCAACTGAAGCGAATCCGTTCGAAAATATCCCGGCTGGGGAATCAGAAGGGAGTCGCGATGCTGAAGGACAAGCATCAACGTTTATCGGGTTTGCTCTACTGGCAAATCAACACCGACTATGAAAATCGTCTGTCTTCGGCGTATCAGAACCTGAGGCAGCTGGATAAGGAATATAAAAAAACCCGAAATACCCAGGTAAAACTGGCGCGCGACAAGGCGGAGGCAGCGCTGAGTTATCAAGGTTATGGTCGCGCCCTGACTGATCTGCAGGAGCGCCTGGACTATCTGAAAGTCAAAATTGCAGGTCTGAAATCCTATCAAGGGCAATACATGGAACGACGCTCGATCAGTGAATTACGTCGTCGCAAATGGCGCTTGCAACGGTATCGTACCAGGGCGCGATTTGCGCTGGCTGAAAGCTATGATCTTGCGCTACGCAGGCAGAAGGAAAAGGATATCAAGAAAAGCAGAAACAAGGTGGAAGAAAAAGCAAAATGAGTCGCGCTCTCCTGCTTTCCGGTTTGTTTGCAGTATTGCTGCTTAATGGTTGTTCCAGTGGTGGTAGTACATGGCAATCCGGCGGCAGTATCGGCAGTCTGAAAGGCAAGAAAATCAATGTGCAAGAGGAGCGTATCGAAGGAGGATTGGAAAAAGCGATTGCCGGGTACAAGCAGTTTCTGGAGCAAACGCCGGAAGAGGAAATGACACCCGAGGCTCTGAGGCGTCTGGCGGACCTCAAAATCCAGTCAGTAGAAGGAGTTTATGACGAGACCTCCAGATTGTCCGGCGGTACAGTGCCGGGCAAGACAAAGGTCGTCTCACCGATCAACAAGAGATCATTGAAAGAAAAATCGCAAAAAAAAGCAGAGTCGATACAGTCAATCGAAAAACGAAGCGCCAAAGTTACTGCAGATTCGTCTGCACCCAGTCAGCTGGGTAAACTACAGTCGGCAAGTAGCATGCAACAGCAGATATTGCAGGACGATGCCAGTTCCAGGGAAGCCATCGCCATTTATCGGAAGCTGCTTAAGAAATATCCCGACTACGAGAGAAATGATCAGGTGTTATATCAACTGGCAAGAGCATACGGTATACGCGGACAGCAAAATCAGGCAATGAATACACTGGATCGTATTATCAAGGAGTACCCTTTCACACCCCTGATTGACGAGGTGCAATTTCGTCGTGGTGAAGTATTATTTGTACGCAAGCAGTATCGTGCTTCGGAGCGCGCGTATGGCGTCGTGGTAAAGGCGGGTCGGCGCTCGAGGTTCTACGATCAGGCGCTGTACAAACATGGCTGGTCACTTTTCAAGCAAAGTCGTTACGAAGAGGGGCTTGATTCATTTATCAAGCTTATAGATAGTAAGGCCGCCGGGGGGCGCGCGGCAGTGGAAAATTTCAGCACTATTGAGCGTCAGAGATTTGATGATACCTTGCGCGTAACGAGTTTCAGTTTTTCCTATCTCGGCGGTTCTGGTGCAGTAGATCGATACTTCCAGAAACGCGGTCGGCGTCCCTACGAGGATATGTTGTTCGAAGATCTGGGGTCGCACTATCTGGCCAAGCGGCGTTACGCTGACGCGGCAAAAACATTTTCCGCCTTTGTCGAACGCAATCCGCTGCATAAACAAGCGCCATTATTCCAGATTCGTGTGATTGAAGTTTACAAAAAGGGGGGATTTCCAAAGCTTGTTATCGAGGCGAAACGTGAGTATGCGCGCATTTATTCGCTCGATAGCAATTACTGGAAGAACCACGATATTAACCGTTCACCCAAGATACTGGCTTTCACTAAACAAAACCTGATCGATCTGGCCAGCCATTACCATGCCTTGTCACAAAAAAGACGCGATCCAGACGACTATAAGGAGGCAATTGTCTGGTACCGAAAGTATCTCAAATCATTCCCGCAAGATAGTCAGACAACAAAGATGAATTTCCTGTTGGCGGAACTATTGTTCGACAATCGTAGTTATGCTGCTGCTGCGGTGGAATACGAGAAAACAGCTTACCAGTATCCCCGTCATGAAAAATCGGGTGAGGCAGGTTACGCGGCAGTGTTGGCACATCGGGCAAATGCGAAACAAGTTAAGAAAGACAAAAAGGCGGCGATTGTCAGTCGCAGCATTATCAGTTCGATTCGTTTTGCGGACACCTATCCGCAGGATAAACGAGCAGCCGGTGTGCTAAATCAAGCGGCAGTTGACATGTATCAGCGTAATGAATTTATGGCATCGCGGAAACTGGCACAGCGTGTAATCAATCAATACCCGCAAACGGACCGGGCCACATTGCGGTCTGCCTGGACTGTGGTGGCGCATTCCTCATTCGACCTGGCTGATTTTCCGCAATCAGAAAAGGCGTACCAGGAAGCGCTTAGTCGGCTATCAAAACGATCTGATGACCGACGGGTCCTGATCGAACGCCTGGCAGCGACTGTCTATAAGCAGGGTGAGGCACAACAAAAGTCAGGGCAGCTGCGCGCGGCGGTAAAAAATTACGTGCGGGTAGGCCAGCTGGCGCCTGATTCAAAAATTCGCATGGCGGCTGAATATGATGCCGGTGCCGTGCTGATAAAGTTGAAAGACTGGAATCAGGCAATCCGCGTATTTGAATCCTACCGCAAACGATATCCCGGGAACCCGAACGAGGCCAATGTGACAGAAAAACTTGCTGTTGCCTATGAAGAAAACCGTCAATGGCAGTTAGCGGCCAGGGAGTTTGACCGGATTCGAGTGACAACCAAAGATCCCAAGGTGCGCCGTGAAGCGACTTATCGTTCAGCCGAACTCTATGATCGTGCCAATAACAAGTCTGCCGCAATTACGTCATACCAGCGATTCATCAAGACCTACCCGCGACCTGTTAGTCAATCGATAGAAGCCAGGGACCGTTTGGCGACACTGTATAAGAAAGCAGGAAATCGTCGTCAGTATGAAGCGGTGCTGGGCCAAATCGTGCAAGTGGATAAACGGTTGGGCAGCAAGCGCACAGATCGCACCCGGTATCTTGCTGCCATTGCGACGCTTGAATTATCCGAGCCTCTGGTGCGTGAGTACAAGAAGATTCGTTTGACCCTCCCGCTTAAACGCAGTATGGCCAGAAAGAAACGATCTATGGACAAATCGCTGAAGGTATTTACTGCCATGCTGGATTACGGTGTGGCAGATGTAACGGCCGCAGCGACCTATCGAATTGCGGATATTTATTATGATCTTACGACATCAATACTGGAATCCGATCGGCCACGAAAGCTGAACAAACTGGAGCTGGAGCAGTACGACATCTTGCTGGAGGAGCAAGCGTACCCATTCGAGGAGAAATCAATAAACTTGCACAAGAAAAATGTCGAACTCCTGAAACGCGGGCTCTATAACGAATGGATCGAAAAGAGTATTAACCAGCTCGGTGAGCTGTTACCTGTGCAATTTGCCAAGACGGAGGTCGGTGAGGCCTATGTTGCGTCAAGCCGTTAACCGGTGGGAACCAGCGTGATGAATGGTTTTATGTCCGGAAAGCAGGTCCATTATACTGCTATATTGAAGCTGGTAGCAGTATTAACGCTGGCGCTGTTGTTGAATGCCTGCGGCAGCACACCAACGACGATATCCGGGGCGGTAACACCCCGGACCGAATTCAACCAACAAGACTACGAGGCCGCGCTGGAATTAATGAAGAAGAAAAAATATACCAGCGCGATTGTCTTACTGGAAACGATTGTTCGCGACGATACGAAACGTGTCGGGCCCTTTATCAATCTGGGTATCGCTTACAAGGAATTGGGAAAGTTTGATGATTCGAAGAGGGCATTGATCACCGCTACACAGGTTGATCGGTCAAGTGCGATTGCATTCAATGAACTGGGGCTGGTCTACCGGAAACTGGGCGAATTCACCAGCGCCAAAAAAGCCTACATGAAAAGTATTGATAATAATTCCAGATACAGTCTTCCCTATCGAAATCTGGGTATTCTTTGCGACATCTATCTGCAGGATATGTCTTGTGCAATCCGGAACTATAAAAAGTATCAGAGTCTGACTCGTAGCAAAGATAAAAAGGTAGAACTGTGGATCGTGGATCTGAAAAGGCGAATGGGCAATAAGTCCAGGGGGAAATAGATATGAGATTATTTATAGTTTTGACAGTGTTGATGAGTGTGTCTTTTACGCTACCAGTCGGGGCGGCCAGTTCAAAAGAGGAAGTAATTGAAATTGGTGGCATGTCAATTATTGGTAACCGGGAATTACCAAAAACTCTGTATATCGTTCCATGGAAGGATTCAGATGTTTCTTCCGAAGCTGATTTCGGAGGGGATTTGTTAAATGAAAAAATGAAGGTAGTCGATCAGGAAGAGTTTGTACGGCAGCTGGATTATTATGAATTGGGCAGATAGTCTGTTGATCGCGAACTATATTGTAAACGTAAGTAGTTAAGTTAGAAGAGCATACAAGAGGAGCACATCATGGAGTTCATCTATTCCACTATTCGGTTTTTCCAGATGGGGGGCCCGTTCATGTATATCATTCTGGCGGTGCTGGCGTTCGGCGTCGCCATTGCCATCGAACGTTATATCGCAATTACCAAGGCGCGTCGCGAGAGCATGTCGGTATGGGACCAGATACAACCAATGCTGGAGCGCGGTCGATTCGAGGAAGCGCTGGCGTTTACCGAGGAATCAGAAACACCCGTCAGCAAAATACTTAATCTGGGGCTCCAGCGCCAGGGCAGCGTACGCAGACGAGACGATATCGAAATCGCCATGGAAGAGGGCATGATGGAGGTTATCCCGATTCTTGAAAAGCGCACCCACTATCTGGCGTTATTTGCCAACATCTCCACCTTGCTCGGACTACTGGGCACGATCATGGGTTTGATCGAAGCCTTTACTGCCGTTGCCGGGGCCAATCCGGCGGAAAAAGCCGATTTGTTATCCGCCAGTATTTCCGTTGCCATGAATACAACGGCATTCGGGCTCATGGCCGGTATCCCCTTATTGTTGTTTCATGCGGTGATATCCACCAAAACGTCAGAGGTTGTAGACAACCTGGAGATGGCCTCGGTGAAAACACTGAACCTGATTGGTGAAATCGGCAAGAAGAGCTAGCAGAAGATGGCAAGACGCAAACATTACGGCCGTGACAAAGAGCCGCAGGAGATGAACATCACCTCGTTTATGAATCTGATGGTGGTGCTGGTTCCATTTCTGCTGATATCTGCTGTGTTTTCGCAAGTCACCATTTTGCAGCTGAAGTTGCCTTCGGCTGCGGCCTCGAGCCAGGCCGACAAGAAAAAAATCAGGATTGAAGTGGTTGTCCGGGAAAATAGAATCGAGATTGGTGACGGGCGCAAACTGATAAAGAAAATTCGCAATACGAACAAGGGATATAACGTCAAGCAATTGTCCAGAGTGTTGATGGCGATCAAAAAGAGATACCCGGCCAAGAAAGACGCCATCATTTTACTGGAACCCGATATCCGGTATGAGGTTCTGGTGAAATTAATGGATGCCATCGGAACAGCTGAGGTCATTCAGGGACTGGATGTTCAGAGAATAGAATTGTTCCCACAAATTTCCATTGGCGACGCGCCATCCGGAAAAAGGCGCAAGAGGTAACTGGCGATGCAAGAAACACGTCGCATCAAAAGAATGAAACGCGCGCGCGCCAAACGCATGCCAGGGTTTAACCTGGTGGCGCTCATGGATATTTTTACCATCCTGGTATTTTTCCTGTTGACCAATTCCGCCCAGACACAGGATTTACCCAGCCCTGACCAGATCAAACTACCCGAGTCAATCTCCGAGAAAAAACCGGATGAAACGGCTGTAATATTAGTCACCGATACCCAGGTATTGGTGCAGGGAAAACTGGTTGCCTTACGCAGCGATATAGAGAATATGAATCTGCCATTTGTGCCATCAGTGCGCGATGAACTGGAGCGGATTTCCCGAAGCACAATCGAGCTTGGCAGTGATAAAAAGAGCGCCGGGAAGGAAGTGACAATCATGGGCGATCGCGCCATACCGTTTAAATTGCTCAAAAAGATTATGACGTCCAGCACTCTGGCTGGTTTCCAAACTATTAATCTGGCAGTCGTCCAGAAAGCATCTCAGTTCAAAAAAGAATCGCCCTGATAGTGACAGCCCGAGCCGAAAAAATGGAGAGCTCGCTGCTAAATGCCAGAGAGAAATTGCAGCAGGCGGACCGTCGGGTGCGCGAAATCGATAGCAAAGTACGGGATTATGACGATCAACAATCCCGGGTTGAGGTTCTGGCCAGGTTGCAGGAGGTGCTGCGTGAACTCCAGAGTCTCGGCGGTAATGATCCTTTTTCAGGCAATAAACTAAAAAAGAACGCCTTTGAAGAAACACTGGCTCGTATTCAGACAGAATCGGATGCGTATCGCGAAACCGTCGGGAAACTAAAGGAAGAGCTGAAACAAGCACGGGCGCAGGTCATTCAGGCGACGCAGGATTACGATCGATTAAGCGCGAAAGCTGAAAAGGAAGAAAAGAAGAAGCGCCAGCAAGCATTGGAGGCCTACCGGCGCGAGGTCATGGAAAAAGGATTCCAGGCCCGGGAGGACGACGTTTTTTATCGCTCAATGTCATTGCCCTGGGGGGGCAGTGGCGAAGAAGATCGCCGACTGCGCCGGGTATCGGCGCTGGTATTACTATTTACCTTGTTGTTTGGTATCGGAATAGGCACGTTGGTATTGCCCGAGATAGAAGTCAAAGAAGTGGAATTGCCAGCACGGGTGGCACAGCTGTTGCAGGAGCGGGAGAAAAAGCAGCAGCCGAAAGAGATTCCACAGGAGCAGAAAATAGAGAAGAGGGATCTTAAGGCTCGTAAAGAGGCCCCCAAAACAAAGACAGCAAAACAAAAGCGTGCGCGCGAAAGAGCAAAACAAAGTGGACTCCTGGCACTCAGCGATACATTCGAGAGCCTCAAGCAGAATGCGTTTGAAGACAAGCTGGGTCGGCAGGCCAATATTGCTACCGCCGGTAGACAAGCTTCGAATTTGCAGCGCTCAATCGTTACCACACGTGCCGAGACCGGTAGTGGTGGAATCGTGACATCCAGTTTGAGTCGTGGCACCGGTGGCAGCACGTTATCCGGGCGTAGTACCAGTCGCGTAAGCAGTAGCCTGGCCGATTCCCTGGCCGCGAGCGGGGATCGCCGCATCGTCGGGTCGGGCAAAGCATCGCGTACCGATGAAGAAATCCAGATCGTATTTGATCGCAATAAAAGTGCGCTCTACCGTCTCTACAATCGCGCCCTGCGCAAGAATCCGACGCTGCAAGGCAAGATCGTACTGAAGCTGACCATTGCCCCTTCGGGGCGTGTGACAATGAGTATCGTTAAATCCAGCAGCCTTAAGGCGCCAGTGCTGGAGCGCAAGATTGCGCAACGCGTGAAGCTGTTCAATTTCGGCAGGAAAGATGTGGATGCCGTCACTATTACCTATCCCATCGACTTTCTACCGGCCTAGATTGGTGCGAAATGCAGCGAATATGACCTGATCTACCACTAAATGGCCGTTCCCTATGGCCGCATGACGGAACTAACGGTAGAATATCCCGGACAAAAGGTGTGTAAAAACACGGACTTACTCTGTTCGCCGGGCGGTTCACACGGCATATCGGATAGTGTGAATATCTCCCTGATTCAATACCTATACTTCTTATATATTGATTGCAGGCAGTTGTGTGACCGGTATCGGGTCAGCAGTGAATAAGTTTAACAATGGCGCTTAAAAGCAGTTTTTGGGATCAAAGACCAGAAAAGCAGGCAGAACACCATCTGCCTGCTTTTCGTTGCGTGGGTTGTTCGTAGGATGAGCGCAAGAGTTAATAATAGCGTGGATAGTAAATTCAATTTTAAAATTGCATTTGCAACAATCTCGTTAATTGCGACTGTTCTGTTTCTGCCTATCAACGATGCGCGTGCAGATTGTACAACCGACCCGGCGACATTAAATGTTGTTTCCCATGATCTGGCCGGTAGTTATTGCGAGCTTTGCGGTACCGGTCAGATACGTGTCGTGATCTCGAATCCCGATACGCAACAGCTCACTAATTTGACCATCGCCGAAGATCTCAGTGCGTCGGGTCTTGAGTACGTTCCGGGGTCAACCATTTTTAACGGTGTGTCGATGCCGCTCGCCAATCCGGTTATTGCCAGCTCGGTTCTGACGTGGACAACAACGGAGATTCCGGCACTCGCCTCACTCGCGGGTGGGACAACACGCGTACTCGAATTCCGGGTTCGCGCTGTCAGCACCGGCACCGAAGAAGATCTTGTTACGGCAGCCCGACAGATTAATGCAAGCGTTACGTTTGATTTTGCAAATTGTCCTACGCCTCCATTCCCTCCCAGCCCCCCCTGGCCACGAACAACAGACTCGACCGGCGTGCAGACTTTGCAGTTGCGCGAACCCGTACCGACTGTCACCAAACTGGGGCGCAACGTGGATGCGGCACAGGGTGGGTATACTCCTACGGTCTATGGCAACACCAACGATGACGTGATTTGGCAAATAACTATCGCCAATAGCGGTCTGGCGGGCATGCAGGACGTGATATTCAGCGACCTCATGACTGCTGGCAACATGTCAGTCAACTATGCCTGTCCTTCCGAGGCCGCCGCATTGATGGTTACGAATAATAATGGTGTCGACCCGGGAGGAACCGGGTGCGTGGTGGCAACCAACTCGATCTCGGCTTTTTCGCAGGTTGGATTCTTTGGTAATCCGGCTGCTGTTGATGTACCGGCAGGGGGGTCGGCCAGCGTATATCTGGTGGGCAAAGTCACCAGCTCATGTGTGAACGGGACCAATACCGCCTCCGATGTGCAGTGGGGTTGTCAGGTGGGCGCAACCGGTGACGGCGGCATCACTACTACCTCAACGGGAATGACACCGGCAGATGCTACGACGATACTCAGTACGGTGGTGACTAATAGTGGCTTACAGATTCAGCGTCAGATCACCGGCATCAACGCAGCGCAACCGGTGGGCACCAAGGGCACCATTACCATTACCATTACCAACAATACCGGTGGTACCGTAAAGAACATCCAGTTAAACAATGTGCTACCCACGGGTCCGGCATATTACGTCGTCGATTCAACTTTTACGCCAACTATTGTTGTGAATCCTGTCTACGGTAACTACCCTGGCATAACGGACCTGATTAACTGGACCAACCAGAATGTTGACCCGCTTTTAAATACGTCACCGATTTTTACTTTGACCAGCAGCACAACACATCCGGACTATGCAGACCAGTCCAATATGTTGCGTAACGGAGATGTGTTGGTCGTAACATTCCGCATTGTTATGACCAATGCGACTTATTATGACATACAGGCCGATCTGGATGTACGCACCGAGCTTGCCGGAGTCGATGATCCGGCGAATATGCCTCCCCTGACCAATCAGCTTTATGTCACCTTCGAGCAGTTCTGCAGTCCGGGTACTACGCAACAGGCATCCAGCTATCCGTTCAACGATTCTTTTACACCGTCACCGGAAGATATTGACATAGACGTATCCGGCCCAGAACTTATTTTCATTCTGACCAATGACCCTGCACAGTTACTGCCACTGCGAGTACAGCTCACCAACAACGGCGGCAACGATGCAGCAGATCATTACACTTATGTCAGCTTTGGTGAAACCATGAACGTCGTCACTGTGCCGGGCAGTTGCGCGCTAACAACGAACCCGCCACCGCGTCCCGTCTGGAATCTACCGACGCCACCACCCGCAACGGCGACAATCTACGAATGTACCAGCGGCGCGATTGCGCCGGGCGCAACACGCAATCTGGATTTTGAAGTTAACAAGAATCTTGCCTCGACAGCGGACGACCTGACCTTCCGTGCGGACACGGTGGCTGAAGTGACACTGAGTGATGGTACGCCTCTGGTGTATCCGACACCGTCCGACCCCATCGGCAGCACGATCAACAACTACAGCCTGGATGGTATTCGTGCGCGCGTGCTTGGTTTCAATTTGACCAAATCACAATCTGGAATTTGCACCGAAAATAATCCACCACCTGCGTCGCCGGATACCGACGTGCAGATTGGTGAAGAATGTACCTTCCGTATCGAAACCGGCGGCTGGTTCGGTTTCCAGACGCCTGGATTTACTTATATCGCCGTACAGAATATCCAGGTTGTTGATGAACTGCCAAATGGCCAGGGTTATATCTCATCCACCGATCCCATGCTGACCAGCGACCCGACTGTGCTGGGGATCAATCTAAATCCAGCCGGGCTGACGGCGCCCGATGCGGGTTGGGTTGACTGGACCTTCAATCAGGTGGTGCCGGCGGAGCGTATAACGGTCAAGGACCAGTGGTTCCGGGTCGATATCGATACCCGCTTGCTAAATGACCCGATCGATACCGTTGCCGCTCCCAATCAACATGCCGCCACCAGCCGCAATATACTGAATTCAACTTTTGAAGCGATATTTACGGATACCTTTGGTATCGAGCAGGTATTCTCACTGGGGCCGA
>JBGMQT010000043.1:0-18123 GCA_048060695.1 Acidiferrobacterales bacterium | reverse complement strand
CCATTGATTGAGTGTGAGAATTTACTTTGTACTAATAGTATACGAAGAACAATATTTACTGGATATTATAGGTGAAGATTGTGGTGTCTGTTTAAAAAATGCCAGGCGATGGTTGTAGAAAAATACCTGACACACTGCTCCGGCCGCCTCAATCCGAGTAGTAGCTGATATCATATTCCAGAGTCAATCGGTACTATTGGGACCCTTAGCGATTTTTCCGGAGGAGTTTCCCATGAATATAAACACAACCGAGGCCAACGCAATTGAAGGTTCAGGTAAAACATCGCCGCCTGCATGGTTCTGGGTAATTACCATTATTGCCCTGTTGTGGTATCTGATGGACATGTCAGCCTTTTTTATGCGCGTGTTAATGCTCGACGACTTCACTAACGCAATGCCTGAAAACCAACAACACTTGTATCGAAATATGCCTCTCTGGGTGAATATAGTATTTGCCGCTGAAGTATTTGGTGCGGTGCTCGGTTGTGCGGGATTGCTGTTCAGGAAAAAATGGGCATTGCTTTTGTTCGTTGTTTCCATCCTTGGTGTACTTGGCCAGACATTTTACGTTTATTTTCTTTCTGACGCCATTAGCACAATGGGAACACCGGCGATCCTGATGCCGCTGTTGGCTATCCTGATAGGCACCGGAATGATCGTTCTGGCGAAGTCAGCGGTTTCCAGGGGCTGGTTGCGGTAGGATGATTGATGCATCATTAACCGCTGCAGATAACAAGACTGTCAAGTAAAGTGCCGTGTACTGGACGTTTCTTTCGTCGTGCCATTTGCCTTGATCGCTGGATAACATGGTGTTTTGGAGGTAGGGATGTGTATAACCAGGCAATATATCAGGGACAGGAACTTTGTTCTTACTATCGTCCGGGATGGCGCGAATGACAAACTACTTCAGGAGCACGTGTGTTTGCTTACAGCCGAAACGGAGCAGATGCATCCCTTTGTGGAACTTGCCGATGTGACTGAGTTACACGACCTGTCTGGATTTACAGTAACCGGTGTAGCATCAGCGGGTGCTTTTGAATTTGACCGGAAGCCTCACAAGAGCGACAAATTGGCGATACTCGTTTCCAATGATGAGATATCTGAAATGGCGTCTGCTTATGATGCCACCAGTTTCTACTATCGATATGACACAAGATTGTTCAGAGATTACAGGAAGGCAATCGAATGGTTAGGTGTTTCTGATCTCGAAAATGAGATAAACGAATTAAGGAAGGAATAAATTATCTAACCGCCAAAGTGCGACTGCGTATATGGTGTGCAGCCATTCGGCCCAGTTATATATGCACAAACGATACAGCAGGACAATTACCATAGGGTGCCATGTCAGTATCGAGCATAGAAAAAGAGTTTGTATCTTACGTCGTAGATCTTATGCAAACCATTGGTCCGGTTCATGCGAAAGGCATGTTCGGGGGGCATGGCATATTTCTTCAGGAGCTAATGTTTGGCCTGGTTTCAGATGGCACTCTCTACTTGAAGGCAGACAAAGACACCGAGCATGAATTCACAGAAAAAGGGCTTGAGGCGTTTACATATATTAAGAAGGGAAAAGAGTTCCGAATGTCCTACTATCAAGCCCCAGAGGAAGCGTTAGAAGACAGCGAGGAAATGAACTCTTGGGCAAATAAGGCTTACTCTACTGCGCTAAGAGCTGCTTCGAAGAAACGCAAGTTATGAAAATCCAGACAGTAACCAGTCCAGGTTTTCTCACAAAAGACATGGCTGGACGAAAATATTGCTCGTCGTCTGACCCGATCGTTAGCCACAATACCAGATGGAATAGAAGTTAATATGAAATCGCATGAAAAGAATTACTTCTTGCAGAAGAAATATAGCGTCACGGCACATTTCTATGATTTTCTGGATTATCCCTGGGAAAGAATATACAAAAAATGGCGACCAACATTGATTGGGGATCTGAGAGGAAAAGTATTGGAGGCCGGAGTTGGAACCGGGAGAAATCTGGAGTTCTACCACGAAGACGTAGAGTTGGTAGGAATCGAGTTAAGCGAGAAGATGCTGGGTAAAGCCGAAAATAGAAAGGCGAAGGCAAAATGCAAGGTAAACCTGGTGCATGAAGATGCAACCGTAATGCAGTCAATAGAATCGAACCACTTCGACTGGATTATTTCTACATTTATGTGCTGCGTAATGCCAGATGAAATACAAAAACTGGCCATTGAGCAGTTCAGCAGAGTGTTAAAGCAGGGCGGGAAGTTCAGACTTTTAGAAATAGTATATTCAAAAGATGAGAAAATCAGGAAAAGACAGGAACTATTTGCGCCGTTTGTGGAAAAAGTATATGGCGCAAGATTTGACAGAAATACACTTAGTCACATTGAACGCGTACCCGACTTACAAATTACAAAAACCTCCTTCCTGAAGGATGATACTTACTTGTTAATTGAGGGCGTCCGTATCCAGGGATGACCAGGAGATTGGATTCAGCCGAATTCACTGCGTTCGACGCTATTCAAGACGTTATGCACTATGAACTATTGCCAGGTAATTCAGTCAAATAGTTCCAATATTCCAGTTATCCGAAGGTAACATGTGACACTTCATAAAAGTGGCTACTATTTCGTCATTTTGCTTGTCCTGACGCTGGTAGGGTTCTGGAAATCATATTTCTCAAAACTTCCGGGTGAAATTGACAGTTATATCCACTTTCATGCCGTGACGATGTTGCTTTGGTTGGGCATGCTTATTACACAAGCATTTTTAATCAGTCACCATAAGCGATTGTTGCATAAAATCGTTGGTAGATTTTCCTACGCATTGGTTCCGGTGCTCGTGGTTTCACTGGTATTGCTGGCTCATAGTCAAATCACAATCCATGAATATGGAATTACCTACACGCGGCTCTACATACTATTTTTGCAACTTTCATTGTTGGCAATATTTATGATCGCATACGGGTTGGCCATAACCTATCGAAAGTCGCCGAGCCGTCATGCGCGTTACATGATTAGCACATCGTTAACCCTGATCGACCCGGCTGTTGCAAGAATACCCCTCGATCTACCGCCGCTTCCTTTTACCTACCAGGTGTTAACCTTTGCGCTTATAGACATAATATTATTAGTGTTGATTATTATGGACCGCAATCAATCGAATGGGCGGGAAGTGTTTCCAATAATGCTGGCAGTGTTCGTAATATTTCAAGGACTAAATCTGACATGGACAGATAGCGTAGCCTGGGACAATTTTTCCCTGTGGTTTGCCAGACTGCCGCTAACATAAGAGGCAGTGCGTGTGACAAACTACTCAAGCATGTCCCAGCCTTCGGTTTCACGTGGCGCCGGTAGGCGGTGTTGCTTAGGTCAACCACAGGTAGTACGGAGGTAGCAATGGATCAGTCGGTTAGATTTTGGGACAAAATGGCAGATCGCTATTCGAAGCGACCCATTCCAGACGCAGCGGTATATCAAAAAAAACTACAGATCACGCGTGAATATTTTCGGCCGGATATGGAGGTATTGGAATTTGGCTGCGGAACAGGGTCGACAGCCATTGTCCATGCACCTTATGTGAAGCATATTCAAGCAATTGATATATCATCGAGAATGCTTGAAATCGCCCAAAGCAAAACTGACACAGAAAATGTCGAAAATATCACTTTTATGCGTTCGAGCATCGATGAATTTAGCCAACCCGATCGATCCCTGGATGCTGTGCTAGGGTTCAGTATTCTGCACTTGCTGGACAACAAGGAAAAAGTATCTGCCAGGGTTCACAAAATGCTTAAACCGGGCGGCATTTTCGTTACCAGCACGATATGCCTTGGAGATACGATGAAGTATTTTAAATTTGTTGCGCCGGTTGGGAGATTCTTTGGCCTGATGCCCTTGGTCAAGGTTTTTACCGCTAGAGAACTGGAAGACAGTTTAATCAATGCCGGTTTTGAAATTGACTACCACTGGCAACCGGAAAAAAACAAGGCAGTGTTTATAGTGGCGAAGAAGGCTGAGTAGGAGCGATTAACTCCAAATTCGCATGTAACGTTTGTTTTTAATATGCCGCCTGCAAAGTTATTGCACCCGCCGCCCTGACCGCGGGTCCACCTTGATACCGTGGATAATTCTCATTTCAGGTACGGTTACTTGCGCTATGATCAATAATATTGACCCTGTTCACAGTTGATTCCAGATGACACAGCTTGCGGAAATACGATGGCCCGACCACTACAAGCCAGAAAGTTGCCCAATTCATGTTCGCAACGAGCTGGACATGGCCGCCTCGCCCGAGAGCGTATGGGCGTGGTTAGTTCGGGCCACTTTGTGGCCCACCTGGTATACCAATTCTGCGAACGTAGTCATTATTGGGCAGGCGGGTGCAGACCTTGGAGAGGGTGTCCGTTTTCGATGGAAGACGTTTGGTATTACGATTCTGTCAACAGTGCTTGAGTACGTTCCGAATGAACGTATCGCATGGCAAGCCAATGCATTCGGAATTGACGTCTATCATGCATGGGTTTTACAACCCTCAACCAGGGGATGCCGGGTGCTAACAGAAGAGACACAGCATGGCTGGCTCGCGAAGCTCAGCAATGTGTTCATGCCGAATCGAATGTATAAGTTTCACCAGCTGTGGCTTGAGGCGCTTGAGGGTAACGCTCGAACCGGTTTGCCACCAACCGAGTGAAATTGGACTTATAATTGGCCTGAGCAACGTATAGTCATTCCTGTTTTTCGTTCAAGGAGGGTTCCACCGATGAAAGCTATCTGGAAAGATACAGTCATTGCAGAAAGTGACGATACAGTTGTTGTCGAGGGAAACCACTATTTTCCCGAGAGCGCAGTAAAAATGAATTATTTGAGCTCCAGCGAAACAAAATCAACCTGCCCCTGGAAAGGAATCGCGAGTTATTACACCATCAGTATTAACGGCGAATTAAATGTAGATGCCGCCTGGTATTACCCGGAACCCAAAGAAGCCGCCAGCAATATCCAGGGACACATCGCGTTTTGGCGTGGTGTGGAAATTACCGGGTAATACCGTTATGGCAGGACCAGTAGGGCTATAATCGATAAAATTAGCAGCCTGGTATTTTTCAAATTGCTACGCATCAGTCAATCGGTCTTGAAATTGATCCCCATGTGACTGCCATCGCAGAAAGGTTTGTTGCTGGAAGCGCCGCAGCGGCACAGGGAAGTTTTTTCACCCCGATACAATACGTCTCCCTCGGCATTACGGATTTCCAATGGACCACTGACCGTCAGGGGGCCATCTGCGACTGGATTGATTGTCAACACACCTTCGGCGGTATTCTCGTTTATATTTCCCGGCTTTCCCTTGCCGTCGTCCTTGAACGGAAGTTTCTCGTGGCTGCCATCACAAAAGGGTTTGTATTTTGAAGCACCGCAGCGACACAATGCGGCGCGGAATTCCTTCGTTTCACCCTCGATCCCGCTAATCTCGAGGTTGCCGTGTACCCAGAGCGGACCGTCGACATCCAGTGTCGCGATATTATTGTCCGGCGCCGTTTCGGTTGAGCCACCGTTGTTGCGCTCATAATGCAGCGCACCCGAGGGGCAGGTAAGGATCATGGCAGCGAGATTGTCTGCTTCAGTTGCATCGGCATCCACCCAGGGTTTTCGCTCCGGGTCGAAGACCTCGGGTAGATCTTTTACGCAGCGTTCCGCGTGTATGCAGCGTGGCCGCTCATAGGTAACCGTAATATCCTTGCCTTCATATCTGAGTATTTTTCGTTCCATTAGTCTGTTTCCTGGACTAGAAATCGATCTGGCCCATACGGCCTTCCTGGGAATCACGAATGGCCTGGTGGATTTCCTCACGAGTATTCATTACAAATGGCCCGTAACGTTCAAGATGTTCGTTAATCGGTCGACCGGCGAGGAGCAACAGTTCGGTTTTTTCGCCGTCCTGCGGAACAGAAATTGCAATACTATCGCCGTTGTCGAGTATAGCGGACTGGCCCTCATGTGCGCGAATCGCCTCTGGACCAAAGGCAGCTTCACCCTTAATGATATAGGCAAAGGCATTGTGATCGCCCGGTACGGCCTGCGTGATGTTACCACCGGGTTCGATGCTGAAATGCAGATACATTATAGGCGTATGGGTATCGATAATCGCCGATACACCAAGTGACTCACCGGCAATCACCACCACCTTAACCAGCCCATCTTCGCTTGTCGCGGAGGGGATGTTCTCGCGTGGAATTTCCTGATAGCGAGGTTTGGTCATTTTGTCTTTAGCGGGCAGGTTTACCCATAACTGGAAACCGTGCATGGTGCCACCTTGCTTCATAAATTTTGCCGAGGGAAGTTCCGAATGCACTACGCCACCACCGGCGGTCATCCACTGCACATCGCCAGGACGCAGCTTGCCGTTGTGGCCCCTGGAATCCTTGTGCTCCATTTCACCGGAGAGCAGATAGGTTACGGTCTCGAACCCCCGGTGTGGATGATCGGGGGCACCTATACCTTCGCCCGGTCCCCAGTTCACCGGGCCCAGGTGGTCCAGCAACAGAAAGGGATCCACGTCCAGTCGATCGGCCGTGGGGAAGGGCCGGCGCACCGGGAAACCACCGCCTTCCAGCATTTTATGTGCTGTTACTACTGTTTTTACACCGCGTTGCATTGCACTCATTTTTTCGCCCTGTTTTCCCGGATTGCGCCATCTTACCCAATTGCCGATAGCGCGAATAATGAAAAATATTGGCATATATGTTCAGTAGAACTGAATATTAGACAATCGACAGATAACAACTGAGTGAATCCGGGATATGCCTGAACCGCTTAAAAATGTCTATAACGAAACGTTTGTAGATTCGCTAACAGCTGAATTGACAAAGTATCACAAGCCGCTCCAGGCCAACCGTCTTAAAAAAAGAAATCCTTGACAGTTCATGGGATACCAGGGAATTAAAAGAAAGAATGCGCCACTTGGCCATCATAATTAACGGCACGAGTTTGGCAGCAGAAAGTTTCGGTTGCTCCAGACCTAGGAAAAGGCAATGCTGATATTTGCAAAAGCGAGCGCAACCAGTACACCCCAGGTAAGCACCGTGCCCCAGGTTCGGCCGAACGACTTTCCGCTAAATCGTGATAACCACCAGGCGTGTATCAGACGACCAAGAATCATCAGGTTGCCGAAAAGGTGAAGTTGCCATGCCGCGCCACCATTGAATTCCAGTAATATCATCAATATCAGGATGATGGGGATGGTTTCCGTGGCGTTGGCGTGGACCCGCACCGCACGACGTAGATGTTTGTTTTCACCATACCCCAACGGAACCCGCTCTCGCCGACGTAATTGAACAACACGAAACGCCAGACCAACAATGATAATCCCGGCAATTGCTGCATAGATAGAGGTAACCGGCGCGACCATAAATACTCCCGTTAGACTATTATTTTTCGTTCAAGAAACTGACTGCCGCGGCGATAACTTCCGGGTCTCGCAATATGCGCCGATGACCCAGGCCCGATGTTTTCATGAATTGTGCGCCTTGCCAGGAATTGGCGATGGCCTCTGCTTCCTTCCAGTCCACATCAAGGTCAAATTCATCGTGAATAATTAACGCGGGAGTCGATAGATCCCTGGTAGCGGATATCAGCGATACCCTGTCCCAAATATCGTTACTAAATTTACGTACAATCATCTGATTCAGTCTGGAAAGCGTCGCTTCCGGAATTGCCAAAACATTGGTAAAACGCTCAAGCAACCCGAGCAGGGAGCCGGGTGTACCGATACAAATAACACGATTTGCTGGCAGGCCTTCTTTTAGTGCCAGTGTCGTTACCATGCCGCCAAACGAATGGCCGACAATACCGTGGATCGGTCCATATGCTTCGGCGACGGCCATGAGAGTTTCAATCGCTTTGAACACATTGGTATTGTTGCCGGGAGAACGACCGTGTGCGGGAAGGTCATAAGCTACCACGCGGTACCCGGCCTCAACCAATGGCGCAGCAAACGCCCCCATCTGTGAGCCGCGGCCGTTCCAGCCGTGCACCAGCAATACAGTTGGTCCATGTTCTCCCCAACGATTTACTGCCAGCGGTCCATAAGGGTGATCGATGACATCTTGATTGGCATCTTTGAGCCATCGCGTTTCGCGTAGCGGTACTTTATATCGACGCGTTCGAAACCAGATTTTATAGGCTTTACGCGCGGCCATACCAGGAAACAGTTGGCCGACAGTGCTGAAATATATACGCATGACACGCAACGCCAACGGAGTCTTTCGTCGTACCACTCTTCTGGTCTGCGCAGTGCGGATTTCTGTCTCGGTATTCATAATCCGGGTCTTTGTTATAAGGCAATACCCAGATCACGCTTCACCTGTTTTACGGTGATCTGAAATATCTTTGGACTTTGGGTGGCCGCCATCAGGGAGGCACCTTGTAGCGCAGCAGTTATGAGCAACGCTTTATCTCTAGCCGGGCCCTCATACTTGAACACACCAAGTTCCTTCCCTCGATCGAGTATAGAGGTGAGCCACTGCCACAATTCCTTGCCCAGTAAAGCAGTGGCTTCGCGCATGGCATCGGGCAGCGTGCCGGCATCCGCCTCCAGCATACCCAAAGGGCACCCGAGTTTAGTCTTGCTTAAAAAGCTTTTTGGTATTGCGATGAATCCGTCGAGCAATTGCAAAACGTCATCACCGTGTTTTGAGTTCAGGTGTTCGGAATAACCTTTCAGCCGATCACGGTAGCGCTCAATCACGGCAAAACCCAGTATTGCCTTGGAGGGAAAATAGTAGTGTACCGCTGCATTTTTGATTTTTAGTGGACCGGAAATATCGGCATAACTAAAATTATTAAAGCCTTTTTCCTGCAGCAGCGATTCAGCATGATCGAGTATTTTTTCGCGGGTATCGGTGTTTGGTGCCATCGGTAGACCATACTTACTAGTAAGTAAGTCGTCAAGTCAGGAAATGGCCGGAAATTGCAGCCGGGGTCGAATCCTTGTTTCTACTGTGCAGGAAGATTGGCGCGTAGCACCGGGATATGGCCCATAGATGGCCATGCAGAAATTATGTAATCAATCTCCATAGCAGGTAGCATGTAACCCTCCCGCTACGTCACACAAGAAGCTATCGGCTTATGTTTGACCGCTGTGGCGGCGAACCTGGTAAATCCAGTACAGTTTTATTAGCGACGGTTTGCCATTGGCCAAGTTCAGCTATTATTATGGGGATACTCCCTAAACCACCAGTCTCGGCAAACAGTACGGACCATGATTGATCCAGACAGAATACGAAAACTGGTACCACTAAATGCCCTGACGGAAGCCAATCTGGAACGATTGGCGAAACGGCTCGATACGGAGAAGTATAAGACTGACGCGGTGATATGTAATGAGGGTGATACAGATCCGGAGACCATCTACCTTTTGACAGGCAAGGTCGAAATGACGTCGATCAGCACTACAATGGCGCGCCATCTGGATGCTTCCAGCAAAGATGCAACCTTTGCCGTTGTCGACCTGCCACCTCGCCCCTACACCGTTAAAGCTGTTACTGACGTGGAAATACTACGCATTGGTAATTATGCGCTTGACCGTGCCGTTATGCTTGATGAGGTTACGACTACCATCACCGAGATCGAAGTAATAAACAAAGATGACGTTGGCGGAAATACTGATTGGTTATCGGAAATGATTGCCAGTGAAACTTTTAATAAATTGCCATCAGAAAAACTCGCTTCTCTTCTGATGAAGCTGGAAGCACTACAGGTCAAATCCGGCGACGTTGTCATACGTCAGAATGATCCAGGAGACTACTATTATGTAATCAAGAAAGGACATTTCAACGTGTCACGCAAAGACGGGCAAGGCAAGGTTGATATTCTGAATGAACTGAAAGCCGGAAATGTTTTCGGCGAGGAGTCGCTGGTCAGCGGCACCCGGCGCAACGCCAGTATTGTTGCGATGACAGATGGCATGTTGATGCGCCTGTCTCGTGCTGACTTCGAAGATCTATTGAAGAAACCACTCCTTACCTATGTCACTGTAGACGAAGCTTCAGCGCTGGTAAAAACCGGCTCGAAGATACTGGATGTAAGGCCTGAAAACCAGTTTCGTCAGGGTGCGCTCAAGGGAGCCATCAATATTCCGGTATATGATCTACGCGACAAACTTGGCACGCTGGTAGAAGGCACGCGCTATATAATTTGTTGTCAGAACGGAACGCAGAGTGAAGTCGCTGCCTTCCTTTTGGGCCAACGGGGATTCGGGGTCTGTATTCTGAAAGGAGGTCTTCGCGCGATTCAGAATCCGGAAAAATAACCGGGTTCGTGATCAGGTATTTCTCCAGATTTATCGAACCGGAACGCACAAGAAACGGCAGTAGCGTATACAACTACAGCCACAACCATCCCCGCCAGTGACGTGCCGGTTAAGTTTTTCAGACAAGCAGCGCGACGAGTATCAGCAGGATTGCAATTCCCTGGAATATAACCCGGCCATTCATAAGCTTGGCGCTGTGATCCTCATCGTAAGCTCCACCATGGGCCATGGACGTAATTCCCCATACCAGGGAAACAACCGTTGCAAGTAACGCCAGTATTACCAATGAAGTAATCAGGTTCATATTGGTCTCCTCGTTTACTACCCCATTGTCGCCAGGTCGGGGCAGGTGTTACATTGACCGGGCTCAATTATAAATAAAATTTATGGCCTCCACTAACACTATTTCAAGTAACGTTATTTATAGTAGAACTTCGCGATAGGGGTCCTGCGAGTACCACCGAATCAGGAAATTCATTAGCTCGCGTATGCGGCTGTTATATTGCACGTCACTGTGTGTTACACACCAGAATTCCAGCGCTGGCAGTGGCACCCACTCCAGTACCCGCACCAATTCGGGCCAACGTTCAGCCAGTTTCACGTGGGTGCCGTTGATTCCAGCACCGGCACGCATGAGACCGATTTGTTCCAGCAGGTGGTCGGTGCGCAAGGCAAAGTTGTCACGCACAAAGTGGTAGCCCATCGCTGCGGCCCCGTTGATGAAATCCATTTCCTCGTCGAATCCAATGATGGTGTGGTCTTTGAAATCATCGATGTTGGCGGGTTCGCCGTATTGTTCTATGTAATCGCGATGGGCGTAGAATCCCAGCTCCATATCCGGCAGGCGGCGCGCTACCAGGTTCGGCTGTGTGGGACGAAACATGCGCAGGGCGATGTCGGCCTCGCGTTTACTCAGGCTGCTGGCGCGATTGGAAATAACAACTTCGATATGCACGCCCGGGTGTTCAGTGCGAAAGGCCGCTATTGCCGGCGGCAGCAAATAGACCCCAACGATCTCATTCACGCTGATGCGGACATCGCCGCTGAGTTCTACAGAAAGCCCGGACGCCTGGCGGGAAAACTGGTCGGCGGCGGCACCCATTTTTCCCGCCGCATCAACCAGAGTATGTCCGGCCTCGGTCAGGTGTAAGCCTTGAGTGGTACGTTTGAACAGATTGAGGCCGGTGGACTTCTCCAACGCCTGAATCTCACGCGACAACGTCGGCTGCGATAGCCCCAGGTCCCGCGCCGCCGCCGACAGACTGCCCAGCCGTGAAACGGCCAGAAAAGAGCGAATTTGTCCCCAGTCCATGTTATTCATAATTGAATGACTAGTATAGATAAATGTCTATTCAATATCCAGATGAGAATAGCGATACTGTCTCCGCAGTTTTGTATTTAACCAATCGACAAAGGAGCCAGTTATGAAAATTGCACTAGTCATCGGTATTACCGGCGGGTTTGGCGGCCATGTGGCCCAGGCCCTGGCACGCAAGGGGTACTCGATTCGAGCCCTGATGCGGGACCCGGCAAAATTGCCGGAGCGCTTCAACGGAGCCGAGGTGTTCCCCGGCGACGCCGCCAAAATTGACGATGTACGAGTCGCCGCTGAGGGCGTCGATCTTATCGTCTACGCTGTCAATCCCCCCAAGTATCGCTGGCAGGGGGTGGTGCTGCCGCTGCTTGAAAACACCGCCCGTGTTGCGGAAGAGAAGAATATGACAATAGTGTTTCCGGGTAATGTCTATGTATTCGATCCCAAGGACGGTCCGTTGTTTGATGAGAAAACACTGCACAATCCGGTGTCGGACAAAGGTCAGATGCGCATGGAAATGGAAGCAAGATTGAAGACCGCCAGTAACAATGGTGCGCGCATTATCATTATTCGTATGGGCGATTTCATTGGCCAGGATCTGTCCAGCGACTGGTTCCAGTACCTGATCAAATCAAACAAGAAAGGCTACGCACTTGCAGCCGCTGGACCACATGATTTGGTTCACACCTGGGCTTACCTGCCGGATGTTGGCCGAACGGTTGCCGAACTGGTGGAAAAGAAGGATTTGCTGGAACCCTTCAGCGTATTTCATTTTCGCGGTTACCGAGTCAGTTTTAATGACATAGCGCAGGCCATGGAACAGGCATCGGGCCAGCCCGTATCAATCGGTAGCTTCCCCTGGATTGCGTTGCAGTTGATGTCGCCCTTCAACAAAATGTTCAGGGGCCTGCTTGAAATGCGCTACCTGTGGAAGCAAGAAATCAATCTCGATCAAACAAAACTTGAGAACACACTGGGTAAGGCAGTTTCGAATACACTGTTGACCGATGCCCTGCTCGAAAGCGGGTTTGTCGAGCACGAAGCAGGATTGGGAAAGCCACTTCGCTCCTGAAACGGATCACCAATAGCCATCGGTACGGCACTGCGCCTCGCGCTGTCGCGTAGGGTGGGCACCGCCCACCAACAGGGTAGGTTGAGCCACAAGAGAAGTCCCTGGAAACGCAAGGCTAGAAATAACAGAGCCATACAGAAGGGAAGCTCGGTGACGGATGATGGCGGGCGGTGCCCACTCTACCGGATCCAGGCTTGCCCACGTTCGGTTCGGTCTTCGAAGTTAAAATTAATATGAACCAGATCGTCGGGTCGGTCGATATCGTTCCGTACTGGTAATTCAAACCAGCGCATCCCCATGTCCCGCAGTCGACCACGTGTCAACTCGGCGATTTTGTCGTTTCCCCATGGCATATCCGTAAAAAGACCGGGTGCAGATCGGTTAAGCCCGATCAAAACATAACCACCGTCGGTGGCGGGTCCAAGCACTGCATCCGCACCATTGTCCAATATTGTTGTTGCTTGCTTGAGGTCATTGATCGTCAGATTGGGGCAATCGGTACCAACAAGGATGACCCATGGTGACTGGATCTGGGATTCAGCGAAGGCGTTACTCATGCGTTGACCAAGATCGTTGCCGGATTGTTTGTGCAGAGTCACATCATAAGTATCGGCGCATGAGACAAAAAACTGATGGTGAATGTCAGGCGCGCACCACAGTTCTGTTTTAACATTTCCGAGTGCGGTACATTTCTGAAGTGTGCGGTGAATCAGTTCGGCGTGTAACCGGGCGGCGCCTTCCTTACCCAGGGCAGGGATGAGACGGGTTTTGGTTTGACCTGGAATGGGAGCCCGGGTGAAAACCAGTATTTTTCCTTTAGCGGTCTGCATCAATTTCTATCGATATAGTCGCGCCAGTTTTTCCGGCTTGGCACCGAGTGCGTATGCCAGGCGCAGACGCCACATCATCAGAATCGTTCGCCACGCCCCCCGTTTTTCCCAGCGTCGACTGGAGGTTGTGATTTTTTGACGCAAGCAGATCGGGCGTCCGTTGCTACGAAGTCGTTTGCTGATAGCGATATCTTCCATTAACGGGATTTCCGGGAAGCCGCCGACTTTCGTAAGCGCGTTCCGCGTTACAAAAATACCCTGATCGCCCGTGGCGATGCCGGTCACGCGTGAGCGCAGGTTCATCATGAATTCGACAGTGCGATACGGGAAGCCCGAACCGGAGAGGCGCACGTCAAAACGTCCCCAGGCCACATCTTTGTTTCCAAGCGAATTAATAATCAATTGGTCGGCCGCGATTGGCGGAAAGCAGTCGGCATGAAGGAACCACAGGATATTGCCGCTCGCAAAACGTGCACCGGCATTCATTTGTGATGCTCTGCTCCGGGTTGCAGTAATTACTTTGTCTACCAGTGGCCGGGACAAAATGACTGTGTCGTCTGTGCTGCCGCCATCAACGACGATTACTGTATGCCCGGCACTGCGGAAGGACTGTAATCGTTCCAGTGTTTGTATAATTCCGCCAGCTTCATTTAGCGCCGGTACAATCGCTGTTATTTTCGGGACAACTGTTGCCATATTGCAACCGGAACTGTTAACAACAACCGTTGGATGAGCCGCCAGAGATTGCGCTACCCTTCGTTTCCGATACCGGCCGGCGTGTTCCGCCGGGAGCACAGAAGGTTTTAGCGTCACTGCGTTGGGCGGGTTCGATACCAATAAAATCACTGCCATAGGCGTCGCTCTCGGTCAGGAATTTGAAGGTACGCTCGCATACTGCCATACGCTCGCCACGCGGGAATATATGGTCCTCGTCGTCTCGCACCTCGGCATGGGGACCCTTGTAAATCACCGCATGCCCATAGTCCAGGCAAGGCGAATCGTCACTTTTGACTGCTGTTAGCGTCACCGAACGAAACTCGATACCTTCTACTACCTGCCACGGTTTCGCATCCCACTTGTCATAGGCAACTGCCAGAAAACCGGCATCCTTAAAGACTTTTAGAAACTCCTGTTCCTGAAAGGCGCCGGAGATACATCCACTCCATAGTTCGCTATCCTGTTTCAGGTGTGTTGGCACAACCTCGTCGCTGACAATATCGGAAATCGCCACACGACCACCGGGTTTTAATACCCTGAATATTTCTTCTACCAGTTGTTGTTTTTCTTTATCACTGACCAGGTTAAGCACACAGTTGGAAACAACAAGATCGATGGAATTATCCTCTACTAACGGTTTATCCTGTCGCTGTTTACGTTGCCACTGTTGTAATTCGGCAAGGTCCGCTGCCGAATTCACTGGATGTTTGGCGAGATATGTTTCCATAGCATCGACATCCAGCGCCAGGTCCTGAATATAACCTTTATGGAAATCGACACGGCAGCCACCCAGTTTGTCGACCATTTCGTCCTGATACTTGCGCGCCAGAGCCAGCATGTCGTCGGTCATATCAACACCAATGACACAACCGGCGGGGCCAACAAGTTGTGCCGCCATATAACAAATCTTGCCGCCGCCGGAACCGAGATCCAGCACGGTATCGCCCTCACGAACATATCTTGAGGGGTCGCCGCAACCGTAGTCTTTTTCAATGATTTCTTCGGGCAGCAATTTCAACAACGAGGCATCGTAATCCACCGGACAACAGAGTTTGGCTTCTGCTTCTTTGGCGCCACCGGCATAGCGCTGTTGTACTTCAACTTGCATATTCAATTTACTGCCCCCTTAATTCATTGCGCCGCCGCAGCTGCTGCCCTGTCCGGCAGTGCAACCGTAGCAATGGTCGGCCACCACAATGGGATTGCCCCTCAGGTCTTTAGCAATCAATTTGCTAATATGCGGTTTCGGATGCCCTTCAGCAATGAGCGGTAGTCCTAACATCTGATTAAAATCGCAATCATAAACATAACCCTGCCAATCAATGCTAATGAGTTCCCGGCACATGACGGTCTGTAAATTGCCGTCCTGATGGGAGTCTTTCAGCAAATTCATGTATTGATAAAACTGCCCCTTGGAAATCAGTGTGCTGCCAAAGCGTTGTATGGGCATATTGGCAATGGTAAATAACTGGTTAAAGGATACACCGAAATTCTCTCCCAGCTCGCGCCGGTAGTCGGCCTCAAGATCGGCCTGTCCCGGGGGCAGGTAGGGGCCAGTGGGATTGTAAACGAGATTTAATACCAGCCCGGTGCCGTTCTTACCGTAACCGAGCCGGTTAAGTTTTTTAATTGCCTGGATACTGGTGTCATAAACTCCCTTTCCACGCTGTCCGTCAACATTGTCTTTCAGATAACACGGCATCGAGGCATTAATCTCGACCTTGTTTGTTGCCAGAAAATCTGCCAGATCTTGCTCGTCTTCTTCTTCCAGAATAGTCAGGTTGCAGCGGTCCATAACGTGGATTCCCAGCTCCCGCGCCGTGCGTACCAGATAGCGAAAATGGGGATTGAGTTCCGGTGCACCACCGGTCAAGTCCAGTTGCGTTACCGTGCCAGCTTCGAGAAAGGCAATGATGTCGTCCATGGTTTCTTTCGACATCATCTCTTTGCGCTCAGGCCCCGCATTGACGTGGCAATGCAAGCAACTCTGGTTACAACGATACCCCAGATTCACCTGAAGTATCTTTAGCGGATCGCGATTTATTGCAGGAAAATCCGAGTCTCTCAGTAATGGCAATGTAGCGTGCATGGTTATACGTTCTCGGTCATTCTCAGGGTAATAGACGATTAATCCACCGCACGATTTTACGCGTGCCGGCACTGAACAATTTAGGCGCATAGGCGGTATTTACCGTACGCCGGTTAATCTGGGAAAGGGTAGGGTAGGCATGAATGGTGGCGGAAATATCGCCAATCTTTGCTCCGGTCTTCATTGCCAGTACAATTTCCTGCAGCAACTCGCCCCCGTGTGGCCCCAGTATACTGGCCCCTAGTATACTGCCTTTTTGGGTAATTAATTTTACTATTCCACCAGTCTCGTTGTCGGTTAATGCACGGTCCACATTTTTAAACGGGAATCTCAGCACGGTAGGTTCAATTCCCTTCTCCCTCGCCTGTTTTTCCGTGAGGCCAACACGTGCCAGTTCCGGATCGGTGTAGGTCACCCACGGCACCACCCGATAATCGGCCTTCTTCGGAAAGCGGAATATGGCATTGCTGATGATAATGCCGGCCTGATATTCGGCCATGTGGGTAAAGGGGTAGGGACCGCAGACATCACCCACGGCAAAGATATGTTTTTGTGAGCTGCGCATACGCGAATCGACCTGGACTCCGCGTTCACTGTATTCGATGCCTGCCGCTTCCAGGCCCAGGTTGCTGACATTGGCTCGACGCCCCACGGCGACCAGGATCTGGTCTGCCTCCACGGTAATGTTGTTACTGCATTCAACGATACGGTTGTCATTTTCCCGTCGAACCCGTTCGGCGCTGGTGCCGGTATGAATGGCGATGCCTTCCTGTTCAAGAATGCTGCGCAATGTATCGCTGATCTCGGGGTCCTCCTGGGGCAGCAAATGGGGCAGCATCTCGATCACGGTCACCTGGCTGCCAAGGCGTGAGAAGGCCTGGGCCATTTCCAGGCCGATGGGTCCGCCGCCCAGCACCACCAGCTTTTGTGGTAGTTGCTGTAGCGAAAAAATATCGAGATTGGTGAGATAGCCGGTTTCTTCAAGGCCGTCGATGGGTGGAATGAATGGCCGGGAACCGGTGGCGATCACGAATCGTCGACCGTGAATTACCCGGTCACCCACGCGCACTGAATGGGCGTCAACAAACGCGGCGGCGTCGCCCACCAACACCTCACAACCGTACTCACGAAAACGTTCCGGATCATCGTGCGGCTGAATTTTGTCGATGACCGATTGCACACGCTCATTCACTTTCGCAAGGTCTATATTAAAATCCACCTTTGGTAGACCGAATTCCTGCGTGCGGCGCAGCAGCGAGGCCACCTTTGCACTTCTGATCAGAGTCTTGCTCGGGATGCATCCATGATGCAGGCAGTCGCCACCCATGTTCTTTTCTTTCTCGATCAAGGTCACTTTCAGGCCAAGCTGGGACGCGACACTGGCCACCACCAGTCCGCCGGCGCCACCGCCAATAATTACCAGATCCTGTTTTTCTGACATAGTGCTGTTATCCTGCTTATAAATAACGTCTGACGCAAAGACGCGAAGGCGCAAAGAAAATTTCCTGGTGAACTCTGATTATAAATTCTAAATATCATTTAGACCGAATGCCTACTATGCAAAAGGCGCCCCTCTGGGCTTACCGGTAGGAGCCGACTCCTGTCGGCGATTATTGTTATCGCTCTCAGGAGAGAGCTCCTACCGTTTTATTAGAGGTATTTGTTTTCGGAATACCTCGTACGAAAGTGCTTCCTTGTCCTTGTAACCAATACGCTTCAGCCGTTTTTTGCCTACCAACCCGTAACGTACGATTGCCTCGACTGCATCAGCTTCGACCGATTCCTGCCTGGATAATTCAAATTTGTAACTCCGGGATTTTCC
>JBGMQT010000042.1:0-18396 GCA_048060695.1 Acidiferrobacterales bacterium | reverse complement strand
GTAGTATGAAGGCGGGCTGTGTGGCCAGGGCTCGGGCGATTTCGGCACGCCGGCGTTCGCCACCAGAAAGGCTGATACCCAGTGTATTGCGTCGTTCCGTAATGTGCAGATCCTGCATTAATTGCTCCAGGCGATGTTGACGCTCTTCTGTGCCCAGCTCCTTCCTTGTTTCAAGAATTGCCAGTATGTTTTGTTCTACCGTCAGCTTGCGAAAAATGGACGGTTCCTGTGGCAGATATCCCACACCCAGTTTCGCGCGTTGGTGCATAGGCAGGGATGTGATGTCCTGATCATCCAGAACCAGGGAACCCTTGTCGGCCTTGACGAGGCCGACAATCATATAAAAGCAGGTTGTCTTTCCGGCCCCGTTGGGTCCCAGTAGCCCCACGACTTCACTGCTGTTAACCGACAGGGAGACATCGTTAACCACGTAACGTCCCTTGAACTGTTTCTTCAGGCCGGTTGCGGTCAGTTTGCTCATCAATTGGATTTTTCCCGATCGGGCGTTAGTGGACTCAGACTTTTAACCTGAAATAATGCGTGTACGCGTGCAGATTCACCAAGACCTTCTGCAACAATGGTATTTTCATCGATCTTGTAAGTCACTTTCGCACTTCTTATCACATCACTACCCCGGCGGGTAATGACGTTGCCCGTCATTATTACCTTGTTGGATTTTGCCAGATAAAGTAGCCGCTGACCTTTCACTGTCGTAAGTATGTTACCCGGAGGATCGATTTTGCGGGCAACAATGGGGGTGCCGCTGGCGGTCAGTTTTTCAATGCGAGAATTGCGTTGTTTGACTAACGCCGTGTCGGCCGTAAAGGAAAATCCACCGCGTTTCAGATAAACGTTACCCCGGTATGTGGATTGCCCGGTACGCTGATCTACTGTGATGTTGTCAGCGCGTAAGTAGATCGGTTTTTCTCCACCAGAAGTGAGCGGACTGCTCAGTGATAACATCAAAAACAACAGCCAAGCTGGTAGCAGGTTGTCCTTCCACGCAGAAACTGTAGAACCAGGTTTATTTGCTATCGACATTCTTTCCAGATCGGGGTCGGGGCGTTGAATTATTGAAGAATGACGCGAGTTGAGTTTGAACGAATATCACTCAGTACTTTTCCATTCTTCTTGCGAATAATACGGACATTCTTTTCCATATAGAGCTCCTGACCATTGTCGGGGTATCGCGCCCTGTCAGCACTGGTGTGTATTGTGACGCCATCACTCTGATATTGCACGAGGTAGGCTTTTTCCAGACGCGCCAGTTTTTCAGATGGATAATGTGACATGCGCTTCGCGGACAGAGTGAATTTCTTTTTCCCGTTTGCGTTCGTTTGTACGACATTCAGACCATCAACAATATAGTCGGGTGTATCAGGTGCACCGGTGACAATAGTTCGGTCCGGCAGGCTCAGGGCGGTTGAAAGCCACCAGAGAAAGATGGTGAACCCCAGTACCACGGACAAAATGGCGAGGCGTTTGCGATCCATCAGCGGCTGAAAATTGAGTTTGCGTTATATGATTTCTTCAAAGGTAGCGCTTCATTTCATTGGCATAGTTGCCTTGAGCAAACATCATCATTTCGCAGAATTCCCGTGCGGCACCGCAACCACCATTCCCAGGGGTGATCCAGTGCGAGTGTTCCTTGACCAGGGAATGGCCATCGGCCACTGTCACCGCGAGACCGACGCGCAACATAATTGGAAGATCAACGATGTCGTCACCCACGAAGGCAACCTCCTCGTGCCGCAGATCAAGATCTGCGACCAGTTTTTCATACACCGGCAATTTTTCCCGGGCACCCTGATAAATATGTTTGACACTAATATCGCTGGCTCGATGTGCTACAACCTTGGAGTGTCTGCCGGTAATGATTGCCGTATCAACTCCATTGGACGTCAGCATTTTCATACCGTGGCCGTCGCGGGAATTGAAGGCTTTGTATTCCTGCCCATCGTCACCCATAAACAAGGCGCCGGTAGTGAGAACACCGTCAACATCAAAAATAGCGAGTTTGATTTTCTGCGCGCGCGCTATCACGTCTTCATCGATTTCAAACGCAGGCGCCAAACTGGCAGGCACCATGGGTCGCACGGGCTGTGAATCATTTTTTAGCATCAGACAATCCCTTCTCGCAGAAGATCATGCATATTTAGTGCGCCCAGCACGCGACCGTTGTCATCGATGGCGAACAGACCATTTATTTTCCTTGCTTGCATAATCTGAACCGCTTCCGCCGCCAGTTTATCAGGGTCGGTTGTTACCGGGTCCGGGGTCATAACATCCTTGATGCCCACATGGTAGACATCCACACCCTGTTCAAGGGTGCGTCGCAAATCACCGTCGGTATAGATACCCTTGAGGCAGTTGTTCTTATCCACGACTGCCGTCATGCCAAGCGCCTTGCTCGACATTTCCAGAAGGGCGTCTCGCAGTGACGCATTTTCATTGACGATGGGCAGTTTGTCGCCGCTGTGCATAACGTCTTTTACATAGAGCAGCAGTCTCCTGCCCAGTTGGCCACCGGGGTGAGAGCGTGCAAAATCTTCTTCTGTAAAATTGCGGGATCTCAGCAGCGCCACGGCCAGCGCGTCTCCCATGGCCAGCGTGGCGGTGGTGCTTGAGGTTGGCGCCAGATTCAACGGGCAGGCCTCCTTGGCAACGCTGATATCCAGCGCAACGTCAGATTGTTGGGCAAGCTCCGATAAAACATTGCCCGTTAATGAAATGAGTTTCACCCCCATTCGTTTAATCATTGGCAGGATAGTGAGGATTTCCGCAGTCGTGCCGGAGTTGGAGATCGCCATTACTACATCATCCGGCGTAATCATGCCAAGGTCACCGTGACTGGCCTCACCGGGATGAACGAAAAATGCCGGTGTACCGGTGCTGGCCAGAGTCGCGGCAATTTTACCGCCGATGTGACCTGATTTGCCCATGCCCACGACTACAATACGACCACTGCAATTGAGCATGGTCTCGCAGGCGCGATCAAACTCTGAATTGATGCGATCGGACAGGGCGGCGACAGCCTCGGCCTCAAGGGCGATGACTTCCTTACCCAGCTTCTGGAAGGGCGCTTCCGTCATAGGGATTGCGATAGTTGGTGGTTTTGGATTGTGCCCGAGTATAGCGAAAGCGGAAATAAATATCCCTCGCCCGCTTTTCCAGCCAGCTGGCCGGGTCGCGGGCCTCGTTCAGAATGCTAATTAATTTTTGTCGCAAAGACGCGAAGAAAAGAAAATTGTAGAGCCGGCTGGCAGCCGGCTATTGAGAAGTACTTTCCTGTAGATGGCGGTTTTCCTGAACCGTCTTTGGTTTTCCTTTGCGTCTTTGCGACAAAAATTAGTTGGTTTTAAAATAGTCGTGTAGCCCGTGCGACAGGTGCGAAATGCATGCCGACGTTGCACCGGCGTGGGTCCGTCAGTAAAGTGCCGGAAATATAAAGTTTGTAACGGGTCCAAGAGACGCTATGACAGAAGAATTAATGATCGGTACTATTGGTTGGGACCATGAAAACTGGGTTGGAGACTTCTACCCGGATGATTTACCGGCTGACTGGCGTTTTGCGTATTACAGCAATGACTACCGTGCGGTGTTGGCAACGGCGGATCACTTCAAGACATTTGACAATAAGACTGTATCGGACTGGGTAGAAGATTGTGATGAAACGTTTGGTTTTATCGTTGAGATACCCCGATCCATTCTGGACAAGACGGACATCGATTCACTGCAGACCTTTCTTGGTGAAATATCGTTGTTACGCTCTCGTACCCGTGGTTTCCTGTTGTCGTTAGGAGAGACGACAAGTCAGGTGGCGGCTCAGCTGCAACCCAGAATCGAACTGCTACAGGAATTTGGTCCCGTCTGCATTGATTTTAAGAGTGAATCTGAAACACCGGATCAGCTGATGCAGCTCATGGCTGCCTACCATGTTGGTTTGTGCTGGCATCCGGACACCAATGAGGCACCCAGAGCCGGTGGATCGCTAATGCTTGCACTGAGCGATGAGCAGGATCCACAGGGCCAACGGAAAATTATTGAAGCCCTGGAAGAGTGGATGCAACATGGAGATGGCCTGGCAGGATTATTTTTAGATTCCACCGCGGCTGCGAGTCAGGCACGTATTATCGCTGAAATGCTCGGCGTATAACCGGTACGAACCAGAACATTTTGCACTATTCCCGGGGAGTGTGGCGGGACGAGCACGCGGAAGAATCCGTGTTACATTGACCCGGTCAGGATTGGTTAGAGTCAATCGCAAAGGAACAGCTATTGGAAGAAAAAAATAACGCCGTCGTTGAAATAAGTGGCATCAGTTTCAGTTATGGTGACAGGCTTATTATTGACAACCTGTCGCTGACCATACCAAGAGGCAAGATAGTTGCCATTATGGGCGGAAGCGGTTGCGGCAAGACCACCCTGTTGAACCTGATCGGCGGTCGTATCAAGCCGGATGCTGGAAGTCTGAAAGTAGATGGCCTGTCGGTACCCAACTTGAGCAAAAGGGAGCTCTTCACTTTGCGCAAGCGTATGGGCATGTTGTTTCAATCCGGAGCGTTACTGACCGACTTGTCTCTGTACGAAAACGTCGCGTTCCCGATACGAGAGCATACGCAGTTGCCGGAGTCGCTATTGCGCAAAGTTGTGCTGATGAAGCTGGAACGAGTGGGATTGCGTGGTGCATGGCGCCTGATGCCGTCGGAACTTTCCGGCGGTATGGCGCGACGTGCCGCGCTGGCGCGCGCCATTGCACTGGAACCCATGATGATTATGTACGATGAACCTTTCACCGGACTTGACCCAATTTCCAAGGGGGTGATTGCCAAGCTGATTAAGGAACTCAATCAGGTGCTTGGTATAACCTCCATCGTTGTTTCCCATGACGTCGCTGATACCTGCGCTATTTCCGATTACGCTTATCTGATGGGCGGGGGACGCATAATCGGGGAGGGTGAACCGGCCGAGGTGATGCAGTCGGGTTCCGAGCATGTTCGTCAGTTTATGGAAGGCTTGCCCGATGGGCCGGTGCCCTACCAGTACCCGGCGCCAGATTATATTAAGGATCTGCTCGAAATTACTCTAGAGCAACCTGTCAATGAACAGATGGCCGAAAATGAGTAGGTCGGTAGACAAGCTGTGGTCGTGGGTGAAACAAAAGTTCTCCGGGCTGTGGAAGCTTGAGATTGCTGCCAACGTTTTGCGGCGTATTGGCCGGCTGACGCTTGCTACGATACGCCGGCTGGGGCGCGCCGCCGTTTTTCTCTATGAAACGCTGCTGGGCACCTGGTACCTGGTATCGCGTTTGCCTCTCGTTGTTCAGCAACTGTTCAATGTTGGCGTGCTAACACTACTTATAATACTGGTGTCCGGTTTGTTTGTTGGCATGGTACTGGCACTTCAGGGATACAATACGCTGGTTAAATTTGGTGCCGAAGAGAGCCTCGGGCTGCTGGTGGCGCTGACACTGGTGCGTGAACTGGGTCCGGTCGTGACGGCCCTGTTATTTGCCGGTCGTGCCGGTTCGGCATTGACAGCAGAGATTGGCCTAATGAAGGCGACAGAGCAACTTGCCGGCATGGAGATGATGGCAGTGAATCCGATCAATCGGGTGATAGCGCCACGATTCCTTGCCGGTGTAATTGCCATGCCACTGCTTGCCTCAATGTTCAGCGTGGTCGGTGTACTCGGCGGTCACCTGGTGGGTGTCGGATTAGTGGGGCTGGATAGCGGGGCCTTCTGGTCGCAAATGCAGGACGGTGTCGATTTTTATGATGATATTGTAAACGGACTAATCAAGAGTGTGGTTTTTGGATTTACCATTAGCTGGATTGCTGTTTTCGAGGGCTACGATGCAGTACCAACTTCGGAGGGGGTGAGTCGTGCAACCAACCATACAGTCGTGTATTCCTCCCTCGCGGTATTGGCGCTGGATTTTATTATTACCTCACTGACCTTGGGGGACGTGTAATATGCAAGATAAGAGAATGCTTGAATTGTGGGTCGGAATCTTTGTCGCTTCCGGTTTGGTGGCGCTGGCCGTACTTGCATTTCAGGTGGGTGATATCGCTAGCGCAGAGGTTTCCGAACCCTATCAATTGAAGGCCCGCTTCAGCAATATTGGCGGGCTCAAGGTGAAGTCACCGGTGACTGTCGCGGGTGTGCGCATTGGCCGGGTGGCGAAGATCAGTTTTGATCATGATCGTTACCAGGCGCTGGTCACCCTGTCGATTGATGGTCGTTACAAAAACATACCCAGCGACGCCAGTGCCTCGATCCTGACCTCGGGTCTGCTGGGCGAACAATATATTGGAATCGAACCGGGTGGCAGCGAAGAATATTTGCGTGATGGCGGCGAAATTCAGCTAACGCAGTCTGCGTTGGTACTGGAGAACCTTATTGGACAATTCATGGTGAGACTGACGGAAGGGTCTGGTAACGATAAATCGAAATGATGACGAAATGAAAGAGCGAGGCAAAAAATGTTGTTGAAATGGGTCCAGGGGGTACTGGTTGCCGTATTGATCGGGTTACCACCGGTAGTGCAGGCGGAGACCATGCCAGATGAATTGGTACGCACCGTCACTACCGAAATACTGAGTCTGCTCAAGACGAATAAGCCGTATTACACGGAGGACAAAAATCGTCTTTACAAAATGGTGGATGAAAAGATTTTGCCCCATTTTGATTTTCGCAAGATGTCACAATGGGTGCTGGGCATTCATTGGCGCCGCGCCAGCGACCTGCAGCGCGCTGCTTTTACAACTGAATTTCGAAAGTTGCTGGTCCGGACTTATGCCACGGCATTGTTGAAATATACGGATCAGGAAATTGTGCAATTGCCCTATACCGGCAAGCCGGATGACAAAATCACGGTGGTGAAAACAGAGATCAAGCAGAAAACGGGTGAACCCAATGTTGCCCTTTATTATACATTTTATAATCGGCGTCCTGGCTGGAAAATATTTGATCTGACGATAGAAGGCGTTAGCCTGGTGGCAAATTATCGTAAGGTCTATTCAACACGCATTCAGCGCGACGGCCTCGAAAACCTGATAAAGAATCTCGCAGCGCAAAATATCAAAGCGAGCAAGAATGCCGTGAAAAAGACACGATCGCGGAATAGCAGTGGCTGATTACAATCAGGTAGCGACCCTTGAGGGCAACGGTGATCCGCTGAAGGTGAAAGGCGCCCTGACTTTTGCAACTGTTCCAGCGCTGGCCTCGCTGGCGCAGCACCGGACCGGGTTCGGGAAAGACAACCTGGTTATCGACCTCGCCGACGTCACGCATTCCGATAGCGCGGGTCTCGCATTGCTGTTGCAGTGGGTGGCTGAAATTCGTACGGCAGGTTACGAACTCAGATTCATTAATATCCCGCATCAAGTCGAAGACTTTATTCGCATCAATGGGCTTGCCCAATTGTTAATTCGCTGAGTCGATATCCCGTGACAGCGGCTATTTCTATTGCCGGCGTACAGAAACGTTTCGGCGACCTACAGGCCCTGGACGGGGTCGATTTCAATGTCGAGCGTGGCGAGTTCTTTGGATTGCTTGGCCCCAACGGGGCGGGCAAGTCCACACTCATTAATATTATTGCCGGACTAACCCGTGCGAGCAGCGGTAAGGTTACTGTGCTCGGCCACGATGTGGTGAGTGACTATCGGCAATCACGCATGCGGCTGGGGGTAGTACCGCAGGAACTGGTGTTCGATCCCTTTTTCACCGTGCGCGAGGTCCTGCGGTTGCAGGCGGGTTATTTTGGGCTGGGCAAGCCCTGCTGGCCCTGGATAGACCAGTTAATCGATGGATTGAAACTGGGCGACAAGGCCGATGCCAATATGCGCTCTCTGTCCGGGGGTATGAAACGCCGCGTTCTGGTGGCACAGGCACTGGTGCATAAACCCGATGTTGTGGTGCTGGATGAACCCACCGCCGGAGTCGATGTCGGGCTGCGACAGTCGCTGTGGACCTTTATTAAAAAATTGCACGAAGAAGGAAGTACCATTGTATTGACGACGCACTACCTGGAAGAGGCCCAATCGCTATGCGACCGTATTGCTATTCTAAACCACGGCCGGCTCATCGCCCTGGACAGCAAGCATGATTTACTGGCGCGGGGAGTTGGTAACCGCATGTGTGTCTGCATCACAACCGCGGAACCGGTGGCGCAATTACCCGATGCCCTGGCGGCCCGTGTGCGTCGTCAATACAGCAATCAAATTGAACTAGAGATTGATCGTTCGTCAGAATCAGTAGTGCAAATGCTGGACGAGTTGCGCACCAGTGGCGTCGTGGTGACGGATCTGCATACCGAGGAAGCGGATCTTGAAGACGTCTTTGTCGAGCTTATCGCCCAGGAACACAAATGAATCTGCGCGGCTTTTACACACTTTTCTATAAAGAACTGTTGCGATTCGGCAAAGTCTGGTTACAAACCCTGGGTGCGCCAGTAGTGACTGCGCTCATGTATTTGCTGGTTTTCGCGCAGGTGCTCGAGGGTCGCATGCAGGTGTTCGAGGGCGTAAGTTACACCGCTTTTCTAGTCCCGGGGCTGATGATGATGACCCTGATCCAGAATGCCTTTGCCAACAGCTCGTCCAGTATTATCCAGTCGAAACTGACCGGTAATATTGTATTTTTGTTGATGGCGCCGCTGTCCTACTTCGAGTTCTATATGGCATTCATGCTGGCAGGTGTCGTCCGTGGTTTTGTTGTGGCGATGGGGGTACTGGTGGTCGGCATTTTTTTTGCGGAATTACCAGTACACAATTTATGGCTGTTGCTGGTTTTCGCCTTCCTGAGTGCGATGGTCCTGTCCACGTTTGGTATTATCGCCGGGATTTGGGCAGAGAAATTCGACCAGATGGCGGGGGCACAGAATTTCATCATCCTGCCGTTGTCGTTCCTCAGTGGTGTTTTCTATTCTATCAATTCGTTGCCGGCAGTGTGGCAGCAGTTATCCCGATTTAACCCGTTTTTTTACATGATTGACGGCTTTCGCTACGGTTTTTTCGGTTTGTCTGATGTGTCACCCTTTATCAGCCTGGCAGTACTTGTCCTGTCGGCAGGGTTATTGGCAGTCCTGACCCTGATACTATTGAGTCGTGGTTATCGATTGCGCGACTAAAACCTGTTTCAAGCTGGCGTATCGATTGGGTACTGGATTAAACGCTGAGGCCGCGAAGACAGCAAAAAATTTTCTATAATTTCAATCATTTTCCGCGTCCTTCGCGTCTTGGCGTTCTATGCGTCGTTTCCAGAGCACCAAAGGCCGGGGTGGCTTGCTTGAAAAATGACTGGTCAGACCCGATATAGGCAAACCATGGATCCGGAAAAAATTAAAACCCTGATCGAGCAGGAGCTGGAAGGCGCCAGCGCCAGTGTGGTAGGTGACGGTCGACATTACCAGGCTGTTATAGTTTGTGACGCATTCGATGGCAAAACCATTGTCGAGCAACACCGGATGGTGTTTCAAGCCCTGGGTGACAACATGAAAGAAGCCATTCATGCGCTCTCCCTGCGTACCCTGACACGCGCGCAGCATGAGCAACAGCAAACCGGATAAATTATGGTTGCGCTGGTCTCATGGGCATAACGTGTGATCGGGAAATATTTGACGAGGTAGCGAAATGAACGTTCAACAACAGATCGATGAGCAGGTAAAGGGAAGCAAAATAATGCTATTTATGAAGGGCACGCCACAGTTTCCCCAATGTGGTTTTTCCGGCCAGGCGGTGCAACTGCTGCAATCTTGCGGTGTCGAATTTGGCTCTTTCGACGTGTTGTCCGATGATGGCGTGCGCCAGGGTATCAAGGAATATTCCAGTTGGCCCACTATCCCGCAGCTGTATGTCGATGGCAAATTTGTTGGCGGTTGCGATATTATGATCGAGCTGCATCAGAATGGTGAATTGCAGAAATTGGTCGAATCGACCCACTAGATATCAATCCGGCATATGCAATTTAACAAGGCTGCCCATCCGGCAGCCTTGTTTTTTTGGGAGACAGAGAATACCGTACGGTTTTTACGGCGTTATCGCTGGCAGAACAGTAATCTCGCCGCGTCTGCGTTCAAAGACAGCTAAACCCCGGGTTATAGAATGGATAAATTGATCGTAAGTGGCGGTGCCTCCCTGACGGGGGAAGTGCGAATATCCGGTGCCAAAAACGCGGCCCTGCCCGTGCTGGTGGCGTCGTTATTGAGCAGTAAACCGTTGCACATCAGTAATGTGCCCCACTTGCAGGACATCACCACCACCATGAGCCTGCTCGGCATGATGGGAGTACGCCTGGTGATAGATGACAAAATGGGTATCGAAGCTGACGCCAGCCAGGTCAGCTCGGTGATCGCGCCTTACGAACTGGTGAAAACCATGCGCGCGTCGATACTGGTGTTGGGTCCATTGCTGGCTCGATTCGGTGAGGCAGAAGTGTCGTTGCCCGGTGGTTGCGCCATTGGTTCGCGACCGGTCAATCTGCATATTAAAGGCCTGCGGGATATGGGTGCCGAGATCAGCATTGACGAAGGTTTTATCAAGGCCCGGGCCAGGCGTCTGAAGGGCGCGCGACTTTTCATGGATATGGTGTCCGTGACCGGCACCGAGAATCTGATGATGGCGGCAACCCTGGCCGATGGTGAGACCATCATCGAGAATGCGGCACGCGAACCGGAGGTAGTGGATCTGGCAAATTGCCTCAATGCCATGGGTGCCCGGGTCAGTGGGGCGGGTAGTGATACCGTTACGATTGAGGGTGTTAAAGAATTAAGGGAAGCGCAACATACGGTGATACCCGATCGTATCGAGACTGGCACCTACCTTGTGGCTGGCGCCATTACCGGAGGCAAGATTCGCGTTCGAAATACCGATCCATTACTGATGGATTCGGTGCTGGAGAAACTGAAGGAGGCGGGCGCGCGAATCAGGATCGATGGTCGTAACATCGAGATTGATATGCGGGGAAGGCGCCCAAAAGCAGTACAGATTCGTACTGCACCCTACCCGGCATTTCCAACTGATATGCAGGCACAGTTTGTCGTGTTGAATACCATCGCCGAAGGCACAGGCATCGTCACGGAAACAGTGTTCGAAAATCGTTTTATGCATGTGCAGGAATTGCAGCGCATGGGTGCCGACATTGAGCTGGAAGGCAATACGGCAGTCATCACGGGGGTTGAGCGACTCCACGGTGCACCCGTGATGGCAACAGACTTGCGTGCCTCCGCCAGTCTGGCGTTGGCTGGACTGGTAGCCGAAAATGACACCATCGTTGATCGTATTTACCACATTGATCGTGGTTATGAATGTATCGAGGAAAAACTATCACAGTTGGGTGCACGAATTCGTCGTGTGACCAGCAGCAGCCTGAAGAAGAATCTGGATCGCCAAACTGCCTGAACAATTCGAATCATGAGCAAACCCCTGACAATCGCCCTGTCCAAGGGCCGCATTCTGGAAGATACCCTGCCGTTACTGGAGCGCGCCGGGGTAACGCCTGCCGATGACCTGAACAGCCGCAAGCTGATACTGGATACCAACCGGGTTGACGTGAAGCTGGTCATTATCCGTGCTGCCGACGTTCCCACGTATGTGCAGTTCGGCGCTGCGGATCTCGGCGTTGCCGGCAAAGACGTGTTGATGGAAAGCGAGGGTGCGGAACTTTATGAGTTGCTGGACCTGGGTATTGCCCGTTGTCACCTGGCAGTGGCCGAGCCAAAAAATCTGGCAGACCGGGATGACCCGCAGATGTGGACACGACTGCGTATCGCCACCAAGTACATCAATATCACTCGGCGCCACTTTGCTGCCAAGGGAATCCAGACCGATATCATTAAATTGTATGGTTCCATGGAGCTGGCGCCTCTGGCGGGACTGTCAGATCGCATCGTCGATCTGGTGAGTACCGGGGCCACACTCAGGGCCAACGGTCTGGTTGAAGTGGAACATATTGCCGACATCAGCTCACGCCTGGTGGCCAACAAGGCGGCGATGAAAATGAAGTCAGGCCTGGTGAAAGAGCTGGTTGCCGGTTTGCGTTCGGCGGTGGACCAGGCCGCATGAGTCTGTCTATTCGCGAGCTCAATTCGGCCGATTCCGATTTTGTGTCTACTGTTGACGCGTTGCTTGATCGCGAGCAGCCGAGTGACCTTGAGGCCGAGAAAGTCGCGTCGCAGATTATCGAGGCAATTCGCCAACGCGGGGATGCCGCGTTGCTGGAGTACACCTCTCGCTTTGACGGTTTCGACGTGGCAAATGCAGCTGCGCTCGAAATTGACGTGTCACGACTGAGCGCCGCAAAAAAATCCTTGCCCGATGAGTTACGCGTTGCGCTGGAGACCGCCACCGAGCGTGTGCGTGTTTACCATGAACACCAAAAAGCGGAATCCTGGCAATATACCGAAGACGATGGCACCGTGCTGGGTCAGCAGGTCACCGCGCTGGATCGTGTTGGTCTTTATGTGCCGGGTGGCAAGGCTTCCTATCCATCGTCGGTACTGATGAATGCGATTCCCGCCAAAGTGGCCGGCGTACCAGAGTTGATCATGGTCGTTCCGACCCCAATGGGCGAGGTGAGTGACATGGTGCTGGCCGCGGCGTCGATCGTTGGCGTCGATCGCGTATTCACCATTGGTGGCGCCCAGGCCATCGCCGCGCTGGCCTATGGTACAGAAACCATTCCGAAGGTGGACAAGATTGTTGGGCCGGGCAATATCTATGTCGCTACCGCCAAACGTCTGGTATTTGGGCGGGTGGATATCGATATGATCGCCGGACCCTCGGAAATCGTTGTCGTTTGTGACGGTGGCACCGATCCGGAATGGGTGGCCATGGATTTATTTTCGCAGGCCGAACACGATGAACTGGCGCAGTCGATCCTGATTAGCACTGACGGTAAATTTGCGGCAAAGGTTAAGGCGGCAATGCAATCTCTCATTGAGGAGCAGCCGCGCAAGGAAATTATTCTAAAGTCTCTCAGTGATCGCGGCGCGTTGATCACGGTAAAGAACGACGATGAGGCGGTGGCGCTGGTCAATGAAATTGCACCGGAGCATCTCGAATTGTCGGTCGCCGATCCCGAAGCCATGGCGAAGCGCATTCGCCACGCCGGTGCTATTTTTATGGGTCGTTATACTGCAGAAGCGGTGGGCGATTACTGTGCCGGGCCCAATCACGTTTTACCGACGTCGGGTACGGCCCGCTTCAGTTCACCGCTGGGCGTCTATGATTTCCAGAAGCGATCGAGTCTTGTCATGTGCTCGAAAAAGGGCGCCGATACGCTCGGTCGCACGGCGTCAGTTCTGGCGCGTGTTGAGGGTTTGACCGCGCACGCACGCTCGGCGGAGTACCGTATGAAGATAATTTCTGACGCAAAGGCGCAAAGGCGCAAAAAAGGCAATTATTAATTAATAGTTTTTAGTTTTTAATTTATGTTGGCCGGCTTACAGCCGGCCAGTAAAATAAATTTTCTTTTTTCCGCGGTCTGTAAGACCGCTCTTAATGTGTTCTTTGCGTCTTCGCGCCTTTGCGTCGAAAATTAGTACAAATGACGAGTGATATTCAAAAACGCGTTGCATCACTGGTACGGCCGGAGATACTTGCACTCACGGCCTACGGCGTCGCTGATCCTGGCGACCTGATCAAGCTCGATGCCATGGAGAATCCCTATCCCTGGTCGGAGGCGCTAAAACGGGACTGGGCCGCGAGACTGCAGCAGGTAGCCGTCAATCGCTATCCCGATCCCCGGGCGACCTCGCTCAAGCCAGCCCTGCGCCAGGCCATGGGTGTGCCCCGCGATATGGAGATGATGCTGGGAAACGGTTCTGATGAATTAATTCAGATTATCATGATGGCCCTGGCTCGACCGGGTGTAAAAATTATGGCGCCGACGCCGACCTTTGTGATGTTCGAAATGACGGCCCGGTTTGTTGGTATGGAGTTCATATCTGTACCGCTGAATAACAAGGATTTTTCGCTGGACATGGGCGCCATGCTAACAGCGATTACGCAACATCAGCCGGCGGTGATTTTTCTGGCCTACCCGAATAACCCTACCGGCAACCTGTTCTCGACTAGCGAAATCGAATCGATACTGAATGCCGCCACTGGTCTGGTGGTGATTGACGAGGCCTATCATGCGTTTTCTGGCCGCAGTTTTATGTCCCGTCTGGCGGAATACGACAACATCGTTATTATGCGAACGGTGTCCAAACTTGGTTTGGCGGGATTACGTTTGGGAATGCTGGCGGGTGACGCGCAATGGCTGGCGGAATTTGACAAGGTACGACTGCCCTACAACATCAACAGCCTGACACAGGCGAGTGCCGAGTTTGCTTTGGCCAACATTGACTTTCTCAATCAGCAGACCGCTAAACTGTGCCAGGCGCGTGACGCACTGTACGACAAACTAACGCTACTTGAAGGGATTGAGGTTTGGCACAGTCATGCCAATTTCATTTTATTTCGGGTAAAAAGTAAATCAGCCGATGTCGTGTTCGATGGATTGCGCCAACGTGGTGTGCTTATTAAAAATCTGGATAAATCCAACCCGGCGCTAAAGGGATGTCTGCGTGTCACGGTCGGGAAGCCGGAAGAGAATGATGTTTTCCTGGCCGCCCTCTCCGAGATCGTTTAGGCGCTCGGGATTCACCGGCTTATCTGATAAGCTCGTCAGCACGGAAAAACATCGAGTCACTTGAGTGAGTGCCAAAAAATTAAATATTAGAACCGCCAGCGTGAGCCGCGATACCAATGAGACCCGGATCACCGTCAACGTGAACCTGGACGGATCGGGCGTGGCGAAGTTAAAAACCGGTGTTCCGTTTCTCGAACACATGCTGGACCAGGTGGCACGTCACGGCCTGATCGATATCGAGATCAATGCCAGTGGCGATCTGCATATCGATGCCCACCACACGGTGGAAGATGTGGGCATTACCCTTGGTCAGGCGGTGGCAAAGGCAGTGGGTAACAAGCAAGGGATCCGTCGCTACGGACACGCCTATGTGCCTCTGGATGAGGCATTGAGCCGTGTCGTCATTGATTTTTCCGGTCGCCCAGGGCTTGTCTATGAGGTGAACTATCCGCGCGCGCGGATAGGCGATTTTGATGTCGATCTGGTGGTGGAGTTTTTTCAGGGTTTCAGTAACCATGCACTGACAACACTGCACATTGACTGTTTGCGCGGTGATAATGCTCACCATATTGCCGAAACTATTTTCAAAGCGTTTGGTCGTGCGATACGAATGGCGCTGGATCCCGATCCGCGTTTGGGAAATGCGGTGCCATCAACCAAAGGCAGCCTTTAAATACTGGACTCTCTTCGTAAACGAAGAGAGTCCTTCTGCCCGATTAATTTGTACCAAATACTCATAGACACAAAACAGACATGACCAAAGTTGCGGTAATTGACTATGGCATGGGAAACTTGCGTTCCGTGTGCAAAGCCATTGAGCACGTTGCCCCCCGGGCCAGCGTGAAACTGGTCACCGACGCAGATGGCGTGGAAAGTGCCGATCGCATCGTGTTTCCCGGCCAGGGTGCGATTACCGGTTGCATTTCCGCATTAAAACAAACTGGCATGTTCGACGTGCTGGATGAAGTTGTGCGTAAAAAACCCTTTCTTGGTATATGTTTGGGTCTGCAGGCGCTGTACGAAACCAGCGAAGAGGGCGGCGGCACCCGCTGCCTGGGTGTTCTGCCGGGCTCGGTGCGGCGGTTTCCGGACAATATGGTCGGTACCCACACCGGTGAAGCCTTGAAAGTGCCGCACATGGGCTGGAATCAGGTGTTTCAGGCTCGCGACCATCCGCTGTGGCGGGGTATTTCCCAGGATAGTCACTTCTATTTCGTGCACAGCTACTATGCGGATACCTCTGATCGCACCTATGTGGCTGGCATTACCCAATATGAAGTGCGGTTTACGTCAGCCGCCGCCCATGAGAATATTTTTGCGGTGCAGTTTCACCCGGAAAAAAGTCAGCACGCAGGGTTAAAATTACTGGAGAATTTTGTAAACTGGGACGGTAGTTTCTAAGCCGAAATCACTCATGCTAATTATTCCTGCAATCGACCTCAAAGACGGAAAATGCGTGCGCCTGCGTCAGGGGCGCATGGATGAGGAAACCGTGTTTTCGGATGACCCCGTGGCGATGGCCGGGCGCTGGTTTGATGCCGGTGCCCGCCGGTTACACCTGGTGGATCTCAATGGTGCATTTGATGGAAAACCTGTGAACGCCGCTGTCATCGAAGAAATTACCCGCGCTTACCCCGATTTTCCGGTTGAGGTGGGCGGTGGTATCCGCGATGAAGAAACAATAGAAACCTATCTGAATGCCGGGGTAAAATATGTGATCGTCGGCACCAAGGCAGTTAATGCACCGCATTTCGTTGGTGATATTTGTACCGAATTTCCAGGCCACATCATCGTCGGTCTCGATGCCAAAGACGGCAAAGTCGCCATCGATGGTTGGTCAAAATTATCTGGTCATGATGTGATTGATATGGCCAAACATTTTCAGGATGACGGTGTCGAGGCCATTGTCTTCACAGATATCGGGCGCGACGGCATGATGAGTGGTGTAAACATTGAAGCCACGGTGACGTTGGCGCAGTCCATTACTATTCCGGTCATTGCCTCCGGTGGCATAACCAATCTGGAGGATATTCGCGGCCTGTGTGAGGTGGCCGATGAGGGCATCATGGGCGCCATCACTGGTCGTGCCATTTATGAAGGCACACTTGATTTCGCCGAGGCACAGAAATTGGCAGACAGGCTTGGTAATAGTTCTTGATGCAAAGACGCAAAGACGCAAAGTGGTTAAATTCCATTTGTATCGCAACCACTTGCCGTTTTCCAAATTCTCCCAGTCTTTGAGGCGAAAAAATATACATGAGTCTGGCAAAACGCATTATTCCCTGTCTCGATGTCGATAACGGTCGCGTCGTGAAAGGTGTGCAATTTGTGGATATCCGTGACGCCGGTGATCCGGTCGAAATCGCGCGACGATATGATGAGCAGGGCGCGGACGAGATAACGTTTCTCGATATCACTGCCAGTTCCGATGATCGCGAGACCATGGTACACGTGGTCGAGGCTGTTGCCAGCCAGGTATTTATTCCGCTAACGGTTGGCGGTGGCATCCGAACCGTTGATGATGTGCGTCGTATGCTGAACGCAGGGGCAGACAAGGTGGCCATTAATACCGCCGCTGTTTTTAATCCGGAATTTGTGAAAGAGGCCGCCAGTCATTTTGGTTCACAATGTATTGTGGTTGCGATCGATGCCAAGCAGGTGCCTGATAGCGACAATCCGCGCTGGGAAATTTTTACTCACGGCGGCAGAAAACCGACGGGGTTGGATGCGATCGAGTGGGCCAGAAAAATGGCCGACTACGGCGCCGGAGAATTATTACTCACCAGCATGGATCGCGACGGTACCCGTGACGGTTTTGATCTCGCGTTGACCCGCGCCATATGTGAGGCTGTTACAATCCCGGTGATCGCTTCCGGCGGCGTCGGCAATCTTGATCATCTGGTAGAAGGGGTTAAGCAAGGCCGGGCCGATGCAGTGCTGGCTGCCAGCATTTTTCACTTTGGCGAATACACGGTCGGTGAGGCGAAACATTTCATGCGGCAGCAGGGTGTTGACGTCAGACTGGAGCAGGAAGCACAACCGTAAAATCATGAGCGACTGGTTGGATAAAATTAAGTGGAACGATCAGGGGCTGGTACCGGTAATCGCGCAGGAAGTGGAATCCGGCAAGGTACTGATGGTGGCCTGGATGAATCGTGAGGCACTGACCGAAACGGCCAGCAAAGGCCGTGCGGTCTACTGGTCACGTTCGCGCCAGACACTTTGGGAGAAGGGCGAAGAATCCGGTCACGTGCAAGAAGTGAAAGAAATTCGCCTGGATTGCGACAATGACGTTATTCTGCTGCAAGTGGAACAGCGCGGCGGAATTGCATGCCATACCGGCCGCCACAACTGCTTCTTTCAGCGGCTGCAAGGGCTAGAATGGGTAACTGTCGATCCGGTATTGAAAACGGAAGAGGAGATTTACGGCAAGCGCTGAGAATAGTGAATGCGGGGAAAATATAATGTCTGATATTCTTACCAAACTGGCACTGGTGCTGGAAGATCGCAGAAACGCAGATCCCGAATCGTCATATGTCGCCGGCCTGTATGACCAGGGGCTGGATGCGATTTTAAAAAAAATAGGCGAAGAAGCGACTGAGACCGTTATTGCGGCCAAGTCAGGTGATGCCGACCAGATAATTCATGAAACAGCTGATTTATGGTTTCATACCATGGTGATGCTGATAGATCAGGGTTTGCACCCGGATCAGGTGCTGGAGGAACTGATGCGCCGTTTTGGCACTTCCGGGATTGAAG
>JBGMQT010000041.1:8265-18697 GCA_048060695.1 Acidiferrobacterales bacterium | reverse complement strand
AATAGCCGACTTACATCATGCCGCCCATTCCACCCATGCCGCCCATTCCACCCATATCAGGTGCGCCGCCGCCAGCAGCCGCTTCCTGCGGTGCCTCGGCGACCATGCACTCGGTGGTGATCATCAGACCGGCAATCGATGCCGCGTTCTGCAACGCTGCCCGGGTGACCTTGGTTGGATCCAGGATGCCCATATTCAGCATGTCGCCATACTCACCGGTAGCGGCGTTGAAGCCATAGTTGCCCTTACCGTCGGCAACGGCATGGTATACAACGGAGGGCTCGCCGCCGGCGTTGGCAACGATCTGGCGCAACGGCTCTTCCATCGAACGGCAGGCAATCTCAATACCGATGTCCTGCTCGTGGTTGTCACCCTTGATACCAGCAATAGTCATCAGGACGCGAACAAACGCCACCCCGCCACCGGGTACAACACCTTCTTCCACAGCTGCACGGGTCGCATGTAATGCATCTTCCACGCGCGCCTTCTTTTCTTTCATTTCCACTTCGGTCGCGGCACCAACCTTGATCACGGCAACACCGCCGGCCAGCTTGGCGACGCGTTCCTGCATTTTTTCCTTGTCGTAATCGGAAGTAGCTTCCTCGATCTGGGCACGAATCTGATTGACACGGCCTTCGATGTCCTTGCTATCACCGCCACCGTCAATAAGCGTAGTATTTTCCTTGCTCACCTGAATCTTTTTAGCCTCACCCAACTGTTCAATAGTTAAGGTTTCCAGGCTCATGCCAACCTCTTCCGAGATCACCTGACCACCGGTCAGCACAGCGATATCCTGCAACATGGCCTTGCGGCGATCACCAAAACCCGGTGCCTTGACGGCGCAGACTTTAAGGATGCCACGGATGTTGTTGACCACCAGCGTCGCCAGGGCTTCGCCCTCGATATCTTCTGCAATGATCATCAGCGGACGGCTGGTCTTGGCAACGGCTTCGAGCACCGGTAACAGGTCACGGATATTGGAAACCTTCTTGTCATGAATAAGGACGTAGGGATTTTCCATATCCGCGCTCATGGTGTCCTGGTTGGTTACGAAGTAGGGCGACAGATAACCGCGATCAAATTGCATGCCTTCGACCACATCGAGTTCGTTCTCAAGACCGCTTCCTTCTTCCACGGTAATCACGCCTTCTTTGCCAACCTTTTTCATGGCCTCGGCGATGACGTTGCCGATAGACTCATCGGAGTTGGCAGAGATGGTGCCCACCTGGGCAATTTCCTTTTCATCGGAACAGGGCCGGGAAAGTTCGGCCAGTGCAGCGGTGGCCGCGATCACGGCCTTGTCGATGCCACGCTTGAGGTCCATCGGGTTCATGCCGGCGGCGACGGACTTCAGTCCCTCGCGCACCATGGCACGAGCCAGTACGGTGGCCGTGGTGGTGCCGTCACCGGCCACATCGGAGGTCTTGGAGGCAACTTCTTTCACCATCTGGGCGCCCATGTTCTCGAGCTTGTCGTCGAGTTCAATTTCCTTGGCAACCGAAACACCGTCTTTGGTCACGGTAGGGGCGCCGAAGGACTTGTCCAGAACGACATTGCGGCCTTTGGGGCCGAGCGTAACCTGGACCGCGTCGGCCAGGATGTTGACACCGCGCAGCATGCGCTGACGGGCGGCATCGGAAAATACAACTTCTTTTGCTGACATGATATTTCCTCTCTAGAATTCTTTGGGGTTAGCCTTCAACCACGCCCATGATGTCTTCTTCACGCATCACGAGCATTTCTTCGTCACCGATCTTGACCTCGGTGCCGCTGTATTTGCCGAACAACACCTTGTCGCCGACCTTCACATCCAGCGGACGAACATCGCCGTTTTCCATGATCTTGCCTTTACCGGCGGCAACCACTTCACCCTGGATGGGTTTTTCTTTGGCCGAATCGGGAATCACAATGCCACCAGCGGTGGTGGTTTCCTGGTCAATTCGACGTACAACTACACGATCGTGCAAAGGGCGAATTTTCATCGCGCTTACTCCTTTCTAATTGATTGAATTAATGATGTTTTCTAAAAAAACGGTCTGGATAGCAGTCCGGGGTACGGAAAAACGCTACGAACCCTGGGCCACCACTGGCGGCATTTATTAGCACTCTACCCAGAGGAGTGCCAATAATAGGGTCAAACTTTTCAGAGTCAAGCATGGCGTAACGGGAAATTAATCGTTTTCGCGGCGAAAACTGCCATCGATGGCGTCAACCTGGCCATTCGCGGCTGTGTGTCGGGTATGCACCCTGACGGCTGCCTTGGTCATAACCCATCGTGACAACCGCCTTCGCACAACCGGGATCAGCAGGGCAAAACCGACCGTATCGGTGAAGAATCCCGGGGTCAGCAATACAGCGCCGGCTACCAGCAACATCAGACCCTGCAACATATCGCCGGTGGGAATGCGACCTTCCGCCATTTCCCGCTGGATTCGGCCAAAAATTGCCAATCCTTGAGACCGCACCAGCCACGCCCCGGCCAGCGCCGTGGCAACAATCGTCACCAGCGTCCAGCCGACACCAATGACGCCGCCAATCTCTATCAACAGCCAGATTTCGATGACAGGTATCAGTAAGAATGACAAAAACAGAATAGGCAACGGGTTTTCCTTTGTGCAGGGTTCGATGGACGTGTCTCGGCCTTGTGCATCCCATCATGGGGACGTGGACCGGAAATTCAAGTTGATGACGGGGAAACTGTAACTCCCCCCGCTCTTGGGCAACGAATAAAATATTGTTCCTTCTCCCCCGGGGAGAAGGTTAGGATGAGGGGATAATAAAATTGTAGACCAAAGCTGGGTGATCCCCTCACCCCGGCCCTCTCCCGGTGGGAGAGGGAGGAACAATCGGTCGAATGGTCGATCGATCCGGCTTTTAACCTTTTTTTTAAGCCACCGGTTTTGACCGGTGGAGTATTTACACAAAACAAAATTAAAATGAATAAATCGTCGCACCAGATCGTCCTGTGTACATGTCCTGACCCGGAAACCGCTACCAAAATCGCCAAAGTACTGGTAGATGATGGCCTTGCCGCTTGCGTCAATATTCAACCATCGGTTGCGTCGGTATATCGCTGGCAAGGGAAAACCGAGACTGCGACCGAAAGCCTGATGATCATTAAATCACTGGCTGAGAATTATTCACAAATTGAAAAGAAAATTGTCGAATTGCACCCCTACGAACTTCCCGAGGTGATCGCTGTCCCAATTGTCGCGGGTCTGAAACCTTATCTGGCCTGGTTGTCTTGTCCGGAAAAGGTTTTATGAAAAAAATACTGATTACTCTCGCGCTTTTGGTCAACCTGCCCGCGCAAGCGATATCGCTGCTGGGCGCGCAAGATGAGCTACTGGAACCCGACAAGGCATTCGCCCTGACAACCCGGGTAGTCGACGGCAATACCCTTGAAGCCAGTTGGGACATCGCCAAGGGCTACTATCTCTATCGCGACAAATTCAAGTTTGACGTTATCAAGGGCAAGACCACGGTATTAACACCGCAAATGCCCAAGGGAAAGAAAAAGAATGATCTGACATTTGGTGTCGTTGAGACCTATGTTAAATCGGTTGCGATCAAGCTGCCGTTAACACGCGCCAATACCAATGGCGAAACCCTGACACTTCGAATCACTTCGCAGGGCTGCAATGATCCAGTCGGCGTCTGTTACCCGCCCATTATAAAAAAAGTTACATTCAATTTACCGGCCATCACCGCGGCAGCACTGGCGCCAAAAATCGACTCCCTCAGCGCGCTTAAACAACTTGTGCAGCCCGGGGGGCTGGGTCGGGAATTTTTGCATCCGGACAAGGCCTTTGGTGTTGAGCTATCGAACATCAGTGAACGAAAACTCAGGGCCCATTTCCGTATCGCCGATGGCTATTATCTGTATCGAAACAAATTCAGCTTCAGAGTGCGTGCTGCTGACGGCTCCCGACTCACTGCTGTCAAACTAGGTAAAGTAGAACTGCCGCGCGGCAAGAAGAAAGAAGATCCAACCTATGGAATGGTGGAGGTCTACACCCGGTCATTTGACCTTATCCTGCCTTTCAAAGTAAGCAGTGGTGATTCGATCGCTGCGATTCTCAACGTGGGATATCAGGGTTGTGCCGACAAGGGTATTTGTTATCCACCGGCCGCAAAAAAAATCAGCCTCACCATAAGCAACGGCGCCATTACCGTTGATACAACCGCGACTACCGGTGATAGCAGGCTCGTGGCGCCACCTTCCACATCAACCGGCAAGGCTGGTAATTCTATCAGCAGCGGTGAGTACTGGCTGGCCATACTCGGTGCCTTTGGTGTCGGTTTACTGCTTACCTTTACCCCATGCGTATTGCCGATGATTCCTATTCTATCGAGCATCATCGTCGGCCAGGGTGGCAAACAGGTCACCAGAATGCGGGGTGGCGGGCTGGCGGCAATCTACGTGCTGGGCACCATCGTCACGTATGCCATTTCCGGCGCCGTCGCCGGTAGTACCGGCGATCAATTGCAGTCCTATTTCCAGAATACGTGGGCTATTAGCATCTTCAGTTTTATACTGGTACTGCTGGCGCTATCGATGTTTGGTTTTTACGAGCTGCAAATGCCGTCGTTTATCCAGTCACGCCTGCAAGCACGCTCGCAAAAACTCAGGGGTGGCTCGATTGTCGGCGTGTTCCTGATGGGCATTATTTCGGCGCTTATCGTCGGGGCCTGTGTCTCCCCGCTGCTGATTTCTATATTGGCGGTGGCCATCAAAATTGGTGATCCGGTGCTGGGCGCATTGATTATGTCGTCTATGGCGGTGGGCATGGGGGTGATTCTCGTTGGCATCGGCTTCGGTGCCGCCTTCCTGACCCCCAAGGCCGGCGTATGGATGGACCGGGTAAAATACTTCTTCGGTGTCCTGCTACTGGGTGTCGCCGTATATCTACTGGGCGTTTTACCCGACGTGCCGGTGATGTTCCTGTGGGCGGCCTTGTTTATCGTCGCTTCCATTTACCTCGGCGCTATCGAACCCTTGCCGGAAGGAGCCGGTGGTTGGCACTACTTCTTCAAGGGTTTGGGTATGGTGCTACTGGTCTGGGGCATATTTGCGTTGATAGGCGCCTTCTCCGGGAATCGCGATATTCTGCGACCGATTTCGATGTCGGCCATCGTCAGCAGTCAGTCCGCCACGGTATCATCGGCCAGGCCAGCGGCGGCGCACGTGTTTCAACGTGTTGGCTCGTTGGCAGAGCTCGATACCAAGCTTGCCCAGGCGAAGTCCGAAGGCAGGGGCGTTATGCTCGATTATTTCGCCACCTGGTGTACCGATTGTGTGCGCATGGAAAAAACCACCTTTGCCGACCCTGACGTGGTGCGCATTCTAAACGGGCACTTTATTTCGTTACAGGTGGATGTGACGGATCCGAATAATGCTGATACCCGGGCGATTAAAAAACGATACGGCGTGTTTGGTCCGCCGGCGATATTATTTTTCGGGACCGATGGTGTTGAACGCAAGGATTTGAATTTCTACGGATACAAGTCTGCAAAAGAATTTCTCAAGGTGCTCAATTCCGTCTGAAATTAATCAATTGGGCTATTCCTTGCCGGAAACAATTTAATGAATAACAAACAGAAAATATTTGTTGGTCTTTTTGCTGCTATCGCCCTCGCAGGCGGATTGTTGACCGCACAGTATTTTAATACGCCCGCCCTGCCTGGACCCGGTCAGGCAGCCGCTATGCCAAAACAAATGGTTGAGTTCAGCCTGCCGGACGTTGACGACAAAATCCACAGCATTAACCAATGGCGCGGCAAACTCATTCTGCTTAATTTCTGGGCAACCTGGTGCCCGCCCTGTCGGGAGGAGATACCGGTGTTTATCGATGTTCAACAAAAATACGGTGCGCGGGGTTTACAAATTGTTGGCGTGGCCATCGATAAAAAGCAAGAAGTCGAAAACTATCCCGACTTCGCATTCTTCAACTACCCCATCCTGGTCGGCCAGGAAGAAGTCATGACGATCATGAAACAATACGGTAACCGCCTCGGTTCATTGCCCTATACCGTCATCATCGACCCCCAGGGTCGTGTTCTTGGCCGTAAAGTCGGCTCCTACAAACGCCCCGAGTTAGAGACCCTGCTCGAGAGCCTGCTGCCAGCCGCTTAAACCGCCTTATTTCACCTTTGATCAGTCAATTTGTCCCGAACTTCGGGAAATTTGCGGCTACCTTCCATCATACTGGGTGAAACTGGACATTTTCCGATGCCAGGCGCAGAATATGTGACCTTAGGTAGATCGATACAAATAGCAGCAAATAAGGGCATAAATCGTGCCTTTTAAACACGCTCCTTTTTGTCCTGCCTATAACATATTGTTTTGTTTTATAAATATTTAGTAAAAATATGACTTCGGTACTGGTACTCAATGGACCTAATCTCAATTTACTGGGCAGACGTGAACCCGGGTTCTACGGGCACGAAACCTTGGCCGAAATCGAAAAAAGACTGGTTGAGCAGGGCAAAGCAGCGAAAGTTGAAGTGGCCTGTTTTCAAAGCAATGCCGAACACGAGCTTATAAACCACATTCATGCGGCAATGGATGAAAACGTAACTCATATCATTATCAATGCCGGTGCCTACACCCACACCAGCATCGCCCTGCGCGATGCCCTCGTTGCCAGCGCCATCCCGTTTACGGAGGTGCATATTTCAGATGTCTACGCTCGTGAAAAATTCCGTCACCACTCCTACCTTTCAGACGTGGCGTCCAATGTCATCGTTGGCAAGGGTGTAAGGGGTTACGAAATGGCTCTGGAGGCCGTAATTGAAAAATCGTGACTAACAATTATCAACATAGGTTGAAAACTTATGGATATCAGAAAAGTTAAGAAACTCATTGAGATGCTGGAGGAATCCAGTCTCGCCGAAATTGAAATCAACGAAGGTGAAGAATCGATTCGCATCAGTCGCACCAGCTCGGCTATACCCGCACCGATGCAGGTGATGGCACCCGCCGCAGTCGCACCCGCTGCAGCAATCGCGCCCGTAGCACCCGCCGAGGATAAAAGCGAGGAAAGCAGCATCCCGACTGGTCACGCGGTCAAATCGCCAATGGTGGGAACGTTTTACGGCGCGCCCTCACCCGGTGCAAAACCATTTGTGCAGGTTGGTGACAGTGTCAATGTTGGTGACACCCTGTGCATTGTGGAAGCCATGAAAATGCTGAACGAGATCGAGGCGGACAAAGCCGGCGTAGTGAAAGCCATATTGAAAGAAAACGCGCAGCCGGTTGAGTATGGTGAACCGCTGTTTGTCATTGAATAAGCCAACGCAAATTTTCCCATGATAGAAAAAGTATTGATTGCCAACCGCGGTGAAATCGCACTGCGTATCCAGCGCGCCTGTCGCGCGCTGGGCATCACCACGGTGGCGGCCCATTCAGAAGCGGATGCCGATGCCAAATACGTGCGGCTGGCGGATGAATCCGTCTGTATTGGCCCCGCGTCAGCGACTGAAAGCTACCTCAACATTCCCGCAGTTATCAGTGCGGCAGAAGTCACCGATGCTGTTGCCATTCATCCCGGTTATGGATTTCTGTCTGAAAACGCGGACTTCGCCGAACGTGTCGAGCAAAGTGGATATATTTTCATCGGACCGCGGCCGGAAACCATTCGCCTCATGGGTGACAAGATTTCCGCCATCGAGGCCATGAAACAGGCCGGCGTACCCACTGTCCCGGGTTCCGACGGACCGCTGGACAATAATGACAGCCGCACGCTGAAACTTGCCAGGGAAATTGGCTACCCCGTTATTATCAAGGCCTCCGGTGGCGGTGGCGGCAAGGGCATGCGCGTGGTCAACACCGAAGCTGCACTGATCAATGCTGTCAACCTGACACGCACCGAAGCGGGCGCCGCTTTCGGCAATGATGTCGTTTATATGGAAAAATATCTCGACAATCCGCGCCATGTGGAATTCCAGATACTGGCCGACGAACAAGGTGATGCCATTCACCTGGGCGAGCGCGATTGTTCATTGCAACGGCGTCACCAAAAAGTGGTAGAAGAAGCGCCGGCGCCGGGTATTTCTGAAAAATTACGCGCCCGGATCGGCGAGCGCTGTGCCGAAGCCTGCCGTAAGATTAGTTATCGCGGTGCGGGTACCTTTGAGTTTCTCTTTCAGGACGGCGAATTCTATTTCATTGAAATGAATACCCGCATTCAGGTGGAACACCCGGTGACGGAAATGGTGACCGGAGTCGATATCGTACGTGAACAGTTGCTCATCGCCTCTGGTGAACCGTTGTCCTACAAACAAAAAGATATCGAGATTCGTGGTCATGCCATGGAGTGCCGTATCAACGCCGAGGACCCGGAATCGTTTCTTCCATCGCCGGGGCGCATTACCCAGTATCACCAGCCCGGCGGTCCCGGAATACGTGTCGATTCCCATATCTATAACAACTACACGATTCCACCTTATTACGATTCCATGATCGCCAAGCTCATTGCCTATGGTGATACCCGGGAAATCACCATGGCGCGGATGCGTATTGCTCTGTCGGAAATGTTTATTGACGGCATCAAAACAAATATCCCGCTGCAGGAAAAAATCATGGATGACTCCGCTTTTCAGGCCGGTGGGGTCAACATCCACTATCTGGAAAAGAAACTAGGCTTATAGCCTGATTTTCGATCAGGCTCGGTTTGGATTTACAGCGCACAGGGTGGGCACCACCCACCATTCGAATCCATTGAGGCCCTGCAGGTGGGCATTGCCCACCCTGCCTCCTTAATTTTTTAATACTGATTACTAATTGCCTTCATGCCTTGGCAACAACTTGTTCTTGAATCCGATCGTGAGCAGGCCATCCTGATTTCCGACCTCATGACCACATTGGGCGCCCACTCAGTGTCACTGCAGGATAGTCGGGACGAACCGGTTTTCGATCGTCTCGACGGCAATCAACCGCTTTGGTCGCAAACCACCGTGAGCGGTCTTTGGCCAGAGGGCGTGGACCTTAAAACCGTTATTTGTAAATTGGGTGAGGCCATAACTCCCCTACCCCTGCCTCACTGGCGTGTGGAAACCCTGGTGGACCAGCAATGGGAACGGGTATGGCTGGATCGCTACCAGCCTATCAATATAAACAATCGATTACGGATTTGTCCGGTAGGCCAGCAACCCCGGGGCAAGGCCCTGCCCACGATCTATCTCGATCCCGGTCTTGCCTTTGGCACGGGCACCCACGCCACCACCCAGCTGTGTCTTGAGTGGCTGTCGAAACAAAATCTCGGGGGCTGCAACATTATTGATTATGGCTGCGGTTCCGGCATTTTGGCCATCGCAGCGCTTAAACTGGGGGCAGATAATGCCGTTGGTGTCGATATCGACGCACGGGCGGTGGAAATCAGTCTTGAAAACGCAAAAACCAATGCGGTTTCTGACCGATACACGGCGAAATTGTCAGCAGATATCACTAATAATTTGCAGGCAGAAGTGGTTATTGCCAATATTCTTGCCGAGCCGTTGATGGCACTGGCACCGGTGCTCGAGAAAATGGTTGCCACCGGCGGCCAGCTCGTGCTGTCCGGTCTGCTGGAAGAACAGGCCGAACAGGTCAGGGCGTGGTACCAGCATGCCTTCGACCTGACGCTCGAAACAAGAGACGGCTGGGCCTTGCTGGCCGGGCCAGGAAAAGTCACTGGGGCCTGAATTTTGGCGTCTAACTTCTGGAATTAAAGATGTACACACGCTGTCCAAATTGTCGCACTACCTTCGCGATCTCCAGTGATCAGCTGGAAGTCCGCGATGGCATTGTGCGCTGTGGCGAGTGTCATCACGTATTTCGTGCGGACCAGCAGCTGATGAATTCTATTCCCGGCGCCGGTGCAGTTGAAAAAAAGCGGCAGTCCATGCCGTCTGCCCCTCCTGAAACCAGATCCAGCCGACCTTTGCCAACGCTGGAGGAACTGCTGTGGGGCAAAAAACGCTCGCGCATCAGGCCTATTATCTGGGGCCTGGGCAATTTGCTGGTGCTCATGGTCCTGGCAATTCAAATAACCTGGTTTTTTAGCACCGAACTGGGCCGCAAGCCCGGCTTGCGGCCCCAGGTACTATGGGTCTGTAAATATCTGGGCTGTATCATTCAGCCACAAATTGATGCCGGCCTCATTGAGTTGGCCAACACCCGTGTTTCACCCCACCCCCGATACGCCGATGTCTTGCGTCTGCGGGCCACCTTGATCAATCGCGCCAGTTTTAGCCAGGCCTATCCCCTGATCGAAGTCAGTCTCAGCAATCGTAACGGCGAGCTGGTTGGTCGTCGCACCTACCGACCGGCTGATTATCTGGGCAAAAAGAAAAATCTACCGAAAAACATGATCCCCAACGTTATCGTTCGCGCAAAACTTGAGATAACCAGCCCAAATCGGCGTGCCGATGGTTTTGAAATTCGTCTGAT
>JBGMQT010000041.1:0-8165 GCA_048060695.1 Acidiferrobacterales bacterium | reverse complement strand
AAAGATTTTTTACTGTATGATGCTCAGCCCTTTCCCCGGGGTCCCGGAATAGAATAAATGCAGATCGGACCTTACAAGCTTAAGAACAATTTGTTCGTTGCACCCATGGCTGGTGTTACTGATCAGCCCTTCCGTCAGCTGTGCCGTCAATTGGGTGCGGGTATGGCAGTATCCGAAATGGTGTCGTCCAATTCTCTTCTTTGGGGAAGCAAAAAAACTTTGCGTCGCGCCGACCATAGCGGCGAAGACAAACCGCGCTCGGTACAAATCGTTGGCGCCGATCCCGACATGATGGCGCAAGCGGCAAAATACAACGTAGATCAGGGCGCGCAAATCATCGATATCAACATGGGCTGTCCGGCGAAAAAGATTTGCAAGGTTGCCGCCGGTTCTGCGTTGCTGAAAGACGAGCCACTGGTACAACGAATTCTTGAGAGCGTTGTCAGTGCGGTCGATGTGCCGGTCACGCTCAAGGTTCGTACCGGATGGGACACGGAAAACCGCAATGGCGTGACCATCGCTCACATTGCCGAGGATATTGGTATCCAGGCGCTTGCTGTTCATGGACGCACTCGCGCTTGTGCCTACAGGGGTGACGCCGAATACGACACCATCGCCGCCATCAAAGCTGCCGTTTCCATACCGGTTATCGCCAACGGCGACATCACTTCGCCTGAAAAAGCCAGACAGGTGCTCGACTATACGGGCGCCGACGGTATTATGATTGGCCGCGCTGCCCAGGGCAGGCCATGGATTTTCAGGGAGATACAGCATTTTCTTGACACGGGCGAACATCTGGCGGAACCAGGCCTGGAAGAAATTCAAGCTACCCTGCTCGACCATATAAATAATCTTTATGGTTTTTACGGTGAATACGCCGGCGTACGTATCGCGCGTAAACATATTTCCTGGTACAGCAAGGGATGTCGCGGCGGTGCCGGTTTCCGCAATACCGTCAATCGCGTTGATACTGCAAAACAACAATACGAAATTGTACGTCAGTTTTTTAACCAGCAAATCGAACTGGAAAATGAAAAAAGGGAGTGGGCGGCGTGAGGAAGAAGGAAATCGACGAGGGGGCACTCGCCAAATGCGTCAAACGTTCTATGGAACGCTATTTTAAAGATTTAAACGGACACAAGGCGGGCGACCTTTATACCATGGTGCTGCGCGAAGTGGAGAAACCGTTGCTCGAAGTGGTAATGAAACACGCCGCCAGCAACCAGTGCCGGGCTTCTGAAATGCTCGGTATCAATCGAAACACGCTGCGCAAGAAACTGAAACTGCATAAACTCGATAAATAGCCGGCTTGTGAGTCAACAAACAACACCCAACGCAGAGGCGCGAAGACGCAAAGAAAAATCGCATCAAGGCATCTCACCCAAATAATTTCCAATACCTTCGCGCCTTGGCGTCTTTGCGTTGGAAGTTCACTCACGGATCAATAAAGAACTATTAATGATTACCATTAAACGTGCACTGATCAGTGTTTCCGATAAAACCGGCATTGTCGAATTCGCCAAATCACTGGGCGAGTTCAAAGTCGAGATCCTTTCCACAGGCGGGACCGCCAAATTGCTGGCCGAAAACGGTATCAGCGTTACCGAGGTTTCAGACTACACCGGCTTTCCGGAAATGATGGACGGCCGGGTGAAAACGCTGCACCCGAAGATTCACGGTGGCCTGCTTGGCCGTCGCGGCATCGACGAAGCGGTGATGGCAGAACACGACATTCCACCTATCGATCTGGTGGTGGTCAATCTCTACCCGTTTGAGGCGACCGTGGCCCGCAATGATTGCGACCTGGCAATGGCAATAGAGAATATCGATATCGGTGGACCAACGATGTTACGCGCCGCGGCCAAGAATCATGCCGGTGTAGCAGTCGTGGTAGATACCAGCGACTACGATCGCATTGTCGATGAAATGACCCACAATAAGGGGGCTCTCGACGATGAGACGCGGTATCAACTGGCAGTCAAAACCTTTGAGCACACGGCCAACTATGATGGCGTTATTGCTAACTACCTTGGTGCGATCTCCATCAACGGCGATAAAACGACATTTCCCGATACCTTTAATAGTCAGTACCTGAAAGTGCAGGAGATGCGCTACGGCGAAAATCCTCACCAGAAAGCGGCGTTTTATATTGAAAAGAATGTAGATGACGCCAGTGTCTCTACTGCCAGTCAACTGCAGGGCAAGGAGTTGTCCTACAACAACATCGGCGATACCGATGCCGCGCTGGAATGTGTCAAACAATTTGATGAAGGCCCGGCCTGCGTCATCGTCAAGCATGCCAACCCCTGTGGCGTATCCATTGGCTCCAGTTTGCTCGACGCCTATAACCGCGCCTACCAGACCGATCCCGAATCTGCCTTTGGCGGCATCATTGCATTCAACCAGGAGCTGGATACGGAAACCGCCAAGGCGATTGTCGATCGCCAGTTTGTTGAAGTGATTATCGCGCCCTCGATCAATCAAGACGCGATCAAGATTTTTGGCGCCAAAAAAAATGTGCGCCTGCTCGCATGCGGTCAGTGGAGTGGCGGGGATCAGCCACGGCTCGACTTCAAACGTGTCCATGGTGGATTGCTGGTACAGGACAGCGACCTGGAACTGGTCATTGAAACGAAAGTCGTCACCCGGCGCCAACCCACGGAAGAGGAGTTGCGTGACCTGCTGTTTTCCTGGCGCGTTGCCAAATTCGTCAAGTCCAATGCCATCGTTTACGGTAAAGACAATACGACCATCGGTGTCGGCGCCGGTCAAATGAGTCGTGTCAATTCAGCCCGTATCGCCGGCATCAAGGCCGAGCTTGCGGGCCTGGAAATCAAAGATTCGGTAATGGCCAGCGACGCCTTCTTCCCGTTTCGTGATGGACTCGATCAGGCGGGTAAGGCCGGTATCACCGCGGTGATTCAACCGGGCGGTTCCATGCGTGACGACGAAGTCATCGCCGCGGCCGATGAGCATGATATCGCCATGGTGTTTACCGGCATGCGACACTTTCGGCATTAGGGAAATAAATTTTGCCGCAGAGGCGCGGAGACGCAGAGTAGAAAGGGTATTTAAATTCTCAATATATATTTAATTTAATTAAGCAAAGTCATATGATTCTTCACTATTCTCTATGGTCAGTTAAGATAATATTTCTCTGCGTCTCCGCGCCTCTGCGGCAAAATAATATATGAAAATTTTAATTGTTGGTGGTGGTGGTCGCGAACACGCGCTGGCGTGGAAAACTGCGCAGTCGGACAAGGTGGAGACGGTGTATGTCGCCCCGGGAAATGCCGGCACCGCGGGAGAAGCCAAAGTAGAAAATACAAACGTCGGCGCAGAAGACATCGATGGCCTGCTGACCTTTGCCAGCAAAAATCAGATTGATCTAACGATCGTTGGTCCCGAGGCACCGTTGGTAGCGGGTATTGTTGATCGTTTTACCGGGGCCGGACTGCGCTGTTTCGGTCCCACAAAAGGCGCGGCACAACTGGAGGGATCGAAGGCCTTTACCAAAGATTTTCTCGCGCGGCACAATATACCCACCGCCGACTACGGTAACTTCACCGATATTGACGCGGCGGCTACTTATATCGAAGAAAAAGGCGCACCCATTGTGGTCAAGGCCGATGGCCTGGCCGCTGGTAAAGGTGTGATTCTGGCCCAGACCAAAGACGAAGCCATCGCAGCTGCAAGAGACATGCTCGCGGGAAATGCTTTTGGCGACGCCGGGCATCGCGTGGTGATAGAAGAATTCCTGACGGGCGAAGAGGCCAGTTTTATCTGCATGGTCGATGGTGAGAATGTATTACCGCTGGCGACCTCACAGGACCACAAAGCGCGCGACAATGGCGATCAGGGCCCTAATACCGGCGGCATGGGGGCCTACTCACCGGCGCCGGTGGTCACCGAGGCCATGTTTCAGCGCATCATGGACAATGTGATTCTGCCCACCGTACGCGGCATGGCGGCTGACGGAGTTCCCTACACCGGTTTTCTCTACGCCGGTATTATGATTGATGCAGACGGTACGCCGAAAGTACTGGAATATAATTGTCGCTTTGGCGATCCCGAGACTCAGCCCATTATGATGCGACTGCAGTCAGATCTGGTAGAACTGATTGATGCGGCACTCGACAAGCGTTTGCATGAAGTCGAAGTTCAGTGGGATAGCCGTGCGGCGCTGGGTGTGGTCATGACCGCTGGCGGTTATCCCGAAAGCTATGACAAAGGTGACGTAATTCATGGTCTCGTCTCGGACGCCAGCGACACCACCAAGGTGTTCCATGCGGGGACTATAATCGATAGGGGTGAAGTTGTTACTAGTGGAGGCCGCGTATTATGTGTCACCGCGCTGGGTGGTACTGTCAGCGAAGCCCAGTCACGTGCCTATGACCGGGTCAGGCAAATTAACTGGACCAAGGCTTATTACCGTACCGATATTGGCTACCGCGCCATCGCCAGAGAAAAACCCGGAAGCTAGTTTACTCAGAATCCGGTAATTCTAGAACCAGCTCACCGCGTCCTGGGCAATCTTGTCGAGCAACTTTTCTACAGCAACCAACGCTGCCTGCGAGCGTTTACTGCCAATGGGGATGGGCCGCCGATAGGACAGATAAATCGTACCCGGCTGTTTGGCCAGCTCGTATAACTGGATGCTGTAGGGACAGAAAATGATGTTGTGGGGATCGGCAGCCATGGTTTCGCGAGAAACCGTGGCGCTACAGAACTCAAACGCCTGGCCTTTGGTATAAATCTTCTCCTTGAAACCCAGATCCTTGCCGGTACGTATCAGCATCTTGCCGATATGGGAAACGTTATTAATTCTAAGCCCCTGATTGCCAATGGCGCCTTTGAGTTGCTCGCGCACCTCATCGTATTTCGCCTTCATCGTATAGGTGGTGCGATATTTCGTTTTCTCCGGCGGTGCCGCGTGCACAATGGAACCAAAACCGAACCCGGCCAATGAAACGATTAACAACAGCTTCTTTAACGACATGTGGGTCTCCTTGCAATGATAGCGATGGCAATAGCAGTATGGGCCTGGACCAGTTTAGCATGTACCACGACCAGATCACCTATACCACTGTCGCCTCAAACTCGGTATTCTTGCTGTCCTGCAGATTAATACGATTGAGAAAGTACCATGGGGAAACCGTTTGTCGCCGTTCTGATGGGATCGGACTCTGATCTAAAGACCATGCAAGCCTGCCTGGATACCCTGGACAAGCTGAAGGTGCCTCATGAGGTCAAAATTACCTCGGCCCATCGCACACCGGACGCAACCCGCGCCTACGTCAAGGATGCGGACAACCGGGGTTGCGCCGCTTTCGTCGCCGCGGCGGGTCTGGCAGCCCACCTCGCCGGCACTGTAGCGGGCCTGACCCTGAAGCCGGTCATTGGTGTGCCCATGGACGCCGGTCCACTGGACGGCATGGATGCACTATTGTCCACGGTCATGATGCCAGGTGGTATTCCGGTTGCCTCCATGGCCATCGGCAAGGCCGGTGCAAAAAATGCTGCCTATCTGGCGGCACAAATGATGGCGCTGAGCGATGACGATCTGGCTGGTCGGCTGCGTGAGGAACGCGAACAAAATGCCCGCGAGGTTCAAGCCAAAGATGCTGAACTGCAGCGTAAACTGGGTAAATAGATTACGAGCGCCAACCCGTCGGAACTAAACCACTTGCTCGCTGCCAAAATGGCGCTGAACATTACTTGGTAAGTATTATGCAATCCACTATTACAATCGAAGGCAAGAATATCGCTGTTGAGACCAGCGTCGCGGCAGACCGTGCCCTGAGTGACCGCGGACGACCCTTGCTCGCCGAGATGGAGCTCTACTTCAGTTGCCTGATACGCAAACAGGTGCGGTTCCACAATGCTGGCGATTTTGGTAACGAAGTGTCGGTCAGCGATAGCCTTAACGTGCGGTTTCGTCCCGTCATGACCGCGAAGTGCGATATAACCTATGAAGGCGATGAGCCACCTCTGAGTGACTTCCCTATTGTTAAGCCACAGGCCTATGTCCCGCACTGGCTGCGCATCGACTATCGTCGAGGAGAGTGGGTGGGTGAATTCGGTTATACCACTTAAATAAATATTTGACGCGAAGGCGCGAAGTAAAACAAAAGGCGACCTTACAGGTCGCAATTATACGGAACTATTATTTAGTTGGCCGGCCCCAGCCGGCCCTATGATTTTTATTCTTTGCGTCAAATCTTATTAGAGTTACTTGGCACTCAATATGTCCAATAGCTGGCACATCAACCAGGCGGCACGCGTAATTCATCGTGGCGGCATTGTTGCTTATCCGACGGAGGCGATATTCGGTCTTGGTTGTGATCCCTTTGATCTCGCTGCGGTATGGCGTCTCATATTATTGAAACAGCGTTCTGTAGATAAAGGTCTGGTTATTATCGCTTCCGACATGGAACAACTACTCCCTTTTATTAAAACACTGGATGGTAAAACCGAAAACAAGGTGATGGCCACCTGGCCCGGTCCGGTCACCTGGTTGTTACCGGCGCAGCCCTGGGTGTCGCCGCTATTGCGCGGTCGCCATGAAACAATCGCCGTACGGATAACGGCCCACCCGATTGCGGCCAGGCTCTGCCATAACCTGGGTCATTCACTGGTATCCACAAGCGCTAATATTGCCGAACAACGCCCGGCGAGAAACACGTTTGAAGTGCAGCGCAGGTTTGGCGATGCGATTGATTATGTCCTGCCCGGCAGAACGGGCGAACAACCGCAACCCAGCGAGATTCGCGACGCCCTTACCGATAAAATCATTCGTACCTGAAACGAGAAACTGTCAATGGCCCAACCCGACATCAATGTGGTGAAAGACTATTTGTTGTGTTTGCAGAATTCTATCTGCGACGGCCTGACCGCGCTCGACGGCAAGGAAACGTTTCACGAACACAACTGGGACCGCGACGCCGGTGGCGGGGGCCGTACCCGGGTACTTACCAATGGCGCCGTTTTCGAGCAAGGTGGCGTCAATTTCTCCCATGTTTTTGGAGAAAATTTACCGCCGTCGGCAACGGCCCATCGACCCGAGCTTGCCGGGCGTTCGTTTCAAGCCACCGGCGTATCGCTGGTAATCCACCCGAACAATCCCTATGTGCCCACGTCCCATGCCAACGTCCGATTTTTCCTGGCTGAGAAAAAAGGTGCCGAGCCGGTATGGTGGATTGGCGGTGGCTTTGATCTCACTCCCTGTTATCCATTTTCAGAGGACGTGGTGCAGTGGCATCAGGCAGCAAAGGCGGCATGTGACCCGTTTGGCGAAGATTACTATTCGAGATTTAAAAAATGGGCGGATGAATACTTCTTTCTCGAACACCGCGGTGAAACCCGCGGTGTGGGTGGTCTCTTTTTTGATGACCTGAATGAAAACGGTTTTGAGTCTTCATTCAACTTCCTCAAGAGTGTTGGTGATCACTACTTGACGGCCTATTCGCCCATTGTCGAAAAACGCAAGGACACCCCGTTCGGTGAACGCGAGCGCGATTTTCAGCTTTATCGACGCGGTCGTTATGTGGAGTTCAATCTGGTCTATGATCGCGGCACCTTGTTTGGTTTACAGTCAGGTGGGCGCACGGAATCGATTCTTATGTCACTGCCGCCGCTGGCGAAATGGCGGTACGACTGGCGCCCCGAACCCGGCTCACCTGAGGCGGTTTTATATGATGAGTTTCTGCAACCAAAAGATTGGCTGGGAGAATAAGAATAACACCTGAGGCAAAGCGTTTCTGGTCTGCTTCTGCATTCTGCTTGCTCTACCTCCTCCGGTACGGCTAGACAGGCCACCGGCCGACGTTTAGGCTGTAACGGATGGTACGCCGTTATTCTCCTTTGCTGCTGCTCTTTGTCATCTATTCGTACGGGATCGCTGTGGTCGCCGCCCCGGGAACCAGCGAAGAAGAATTTGGCCGACCGACACTGTTAGTCCTCAGCTATCCTGACGCTGACAAAGACGAAGACGAAGACGAAGAAGGTCGCCGTGTCCGTGCCATGGTAAGTATTGTAACGCTGGAGCAACCCCTGCCGGCGCGAAGCACCTGGCGAATCCTGCCCGGTACGGTGTATCCGGCACAACAGCGACCGCGCGGTGAAGTCAAAGTAAAGCTCTACACCGATGAGGGCGCCAACAAGCG
>JBGMQT010000040.1:0-19093 GCA_048060695.1 Acidiferrobacterales bacterium | reverse complement strand
CCGTTACCTCCGCCCCGGCCTGTAGCAAGAGCGCCACCTTGCGCGCCGCGACCTCACCTCCGCCGACAACAGTGCAATGGCGGTGTTTCAGGTTGAGAAATATAGGAAGAAAATCCACGATTAACTTTATTGTTTACTTACAGTAAGTTACGTAGTTTAATAGATGTTAATTCAACGCGTGAGATGCAATTTTACCACGCTATACCCATCTGGCACGCGGTTAGCAACATAAAAAGCCCGCTTGATTAGCGGGCGTTATATGGCGGAGGATCAGGGATTCGAACCCTGGAAGGGCGTTAACCCTTGCCGGTTTTCAAGACCGGTGCATTCAACCGCTCTGCCAACCCTCCTGATGCCCATCAACCTCGGTTTCGGGCGGCGCCAAGCATACCCGAAGGCGGCAAACAGGGCCAGATTTGCCTTGAAAATAGCGTAAAGCTACCCCATTTATTGGATATTGACGCCGTCAATCAGTCTCAGTAGTCTACCGATAACCGAAATCTGGAGAGTATGAGAAACATGAGCATGAACCCAAATGTTATGACCCAGCGCAGTCAGTCTGCCCTGGCCGCCAATAGCCTGATTCGCAATACCTATATGTTGCTGTCAATAACGTTGTTATTCAGCGCACTCACAGCGGGTATTTCGATGTTTTTGCAAACATCTCCAATGACGTACCTGCTAAGCATTGGCGGTGCCTTTTTACTGATGTGGTTCGTACTGCCTAAATACGCCAATAGCGCAGGTGGTTTGGTTGTTGTTTTCGGTATTACAGGATTGCTCGGCTTTTCTCTTGGCCCGATCCTGAATATGTACCTGGCCCTTGCGAATGGCCCCCAAATTATTGCTACAGCGCTTGGTGGCACCGGCGTAATTTTTCTGGGCTTGTCTGGTTATGCGCTCACCACCCGTAAAGATTTCAGTTTTCTTGGTGGATTCATCTTCACTGGTCTCCTGGTAGTGTTAGCGGCTGCGCTAGCAAATATTTTCCTGGCCATTCCCGCGCTTTCGCTGACCATTTCGGCCGCGGTAATCATGATCATGAGCGGTTTTATTCTGTTTGAAACCAGCCGCATGGTTAACGGCGGTCAAACCAATTACATCCTGGCTACCGTTAGTCTCTACTTGAGTATATTTAATATTTTCATCAGCCTTCTGAGCATACTCGGCATCGCGGGCGGCGATGACTAAACGCCAATAACCTAAATTCTGGATTAATGCAGCCCCGGTTCTACCGGGGCTTTGTATTTCTACCAAACACGCCAACGCTTACAGGTACGAAATATGGATCTCTGGTTGAAAATCGGCAGCGCGGCCCTGCTCGGTGCAATGTTAGTGGTATTGTGGCCTCGCGCCAAACACATGCTTAAAAACAGCCCCAAGGGTAGCAGCGAAGATTGGCGCACATTTACAATTCTGATCGCAGCCATCGGACTGTTTGTCTGGTTACTGGTAAAACTGGTGTAACCGTATTGCAATCGAGTCACCTCGTTCTCGCTTTCAGTGGACCACGGGAAATGGAATACAGGTGAGAAAACGTTACATCAATCGGACCACGTTTACGGGGTTTTATTTTCGATTACCGGTTGGCCATCCCGGTAATGCATAGCTATCTTGCGTGCCCGACGTAATTCCTCCACTGCGCCCTGATCAAGACCTGTGACCTCTTCCACCTGAGCTTCGCTCACATGACCAGGGATAACATTTCGTTTATCGCGCCGGCCATAGCGCTGCTGATTCCACACCACCCACAAAGCAAGCACCAGTCCCATGGCCGCGATAAATGTGGTGTAGTTGATCAATTGGTCGGCAAAAGCCTGATAGCCACCCATGGTAATCATGCGCTCGGTAAACAAATAGATGCCGACAAACCACAACATCAAACTCACTAACGGTGTAATTAAATAGGACCACAACCCCCAGAATAATACAGTCATTAACAACTCCGTCGCACGCTGAGGTGACCTGATCAAAGTGCGCTTGTGAAAATATTGGCGACGCTCCCCTTCCAGTTCTTTATGCTTTGTGCGCCTCAAGTCCGGATAGGATTTTCCGGCACGGCCCGGACTGCTCCATAACCCGGTGCGCGACTTGCTTATATTTTTTATGCCGATCAGGATTGCCGCGACTGTGGTTGCCGCGCTTATGACCCAGTACAGCGCCGGATACCAGATCGCCCAGAAAAGATAACGCATCAGGCCACGTTTTTCGTACTTGCTATCCAGTCCCAGGCCAACAGTAAACTGAACAAGGCAAGTCACCGCAAGGATCACGCCGGTCCATCCGGGCAACAAAGAATTGATCACCAGCGATTCCGGCCACCATCCGGCCGGTAATATCAGCGTCGCTGCCCAGAAAACGAAAGTGGAGGCCAACGCAAAACACCATAAAACGCCCACCCAGTATTCTACAAATACCGTCCACATGCGACGACTGCGCCAGGCACGCATGTTTGATGCAAAATGAGTCGCCGCCTCAAAACCGCCTCTTGCCCAGCGGAGTCGTTGATTCCACAAACCCTTGAACGATTCCGGCACCAATATCCACGTCAGCGCCTTCGGCTCATAACGAATATCCCAGTGCGCCAATTGCAGGCGCCAGCTCATGTCGACATCTTCGGTCACCGTATCCGATGACCAGTAACCCACTTTGTGAACGGCAGAGCGTCTATAGCATGCATTTACCCCCGATACAGTGAACAGGCGGCCAATAGATCGTTGCGTGCGTTTTATCATGCCGACAATGGCAGAGAACTCACCAATCTGGATTCGCGATAACAAGCTGTTGCGATTAATCACTCGCGGATTGCCGGTCACCGCACCCACACGGGGACCCGACAGAAAATGTTCCATCATCCAGAACAAAGCATCTTTGTCGAGCAAGGCATCGGCATCGATACACATCAGGAATTCCCCCTGACTCGCTGTCGCACCCGCTTGCAATGCCTTGGCCTTGCCATAGTTCCGGGTCAACGTAATCACCCGCAACTTGTCTACTCGGGCAGACGATTCTTCCAGCAAATTCGCGGTATTGTCTGTGCTGCCATCGTTAATTACGATAATGTCGAAATGTGGGTAGTTGTTTTTGTCCAGGTGGTCAATCGTGTCCTGCACACAGAGTTCTTCGTTGTGGCAAGGCACAAGTATCGACACATGGGGATAAACATCCAGCACAGGCGGCGTTCGGTGCCCCCATTCCCGGCGAAAGTAAAACATGATCGAACCCATCATCCAGAAGATGGCCATAAAGAGCGGATAAAAGAATACGAAAAAGAAGAGGGTCTCAGCGCCCGTCGCGCGCGCGGGTGCAGAATCGACTGATAACTCGGTTATCACCTGAGGGTAAGTTTGTTTTGTTCTTATCAGATCCAGGTTCCGAAAACCATAGTTGGTAACACCCTTTTCCCTCAATTCGTACATCGCTCTCGCAAGTAAACTGGCATCATCAACATCAGGCGTGATTAGTGAAACGTAGCGCCCCGGACTGGTCGGGCGCACTGGCATTGCAGTGATATCACGACGTTGAACCTTTTCAATCACAAAGTCGTAATTGCCAGGCGAAGCCGGCCTGCCGTAGTAACCAAAACGTGCGCCCGGTCGATAAGTGCGCACGATTTGTTTGATTTTGTCCAGCTGATAGGGTGTTCCCGGCCCTTCAAAAATGACACCGGTAATTCCATTTAACCGTGCGAGATCCTTGAAAAACAACTTTCGATTTCGAAGCTCAAGGTTAGCCGGCAACCGTACGTAGCGATTATCTATCCCCAATCGCGTAAAAATTTGATACATGACACGATTCAGCACATCAGCAGCAGATGGCATGACCTCGCCATAAAAAACAGTTGATCGTTGATCCCGGGTCAAACCATCGACAACTACTGCATTAACACGCAGCTCTTGCAGGCCATCCAGTAAGCGCGACAGACGTAACTCCCTTCGAACAGCAATAACGCCTACCAACGCATCCAGGTCAAAATCGACAAAGCGAACGGGGTCCGGTTTACGATCAACGCCAAGTGTAATGGCCTTCAATGCGCTTACGTCGGTAGCACTGGTAACAAGGAAACGCTTGATCCGTGGTAGATCCTCCAGAAAGACACTGCCTTCGTCCAGGGTCAGTTGAAGGCCAAAACCGAGTGAACTTGCAATGCCCGCAGTTACCCGATCATACGCACCGTAGGGCCAGGTTATCACCGCTGGAGCGGTGCCCAGTTCCTTGCGAAAACGACGGACGGAACGTTTAAGATCGCCGCGAATGCGGCGCCTGAATTGTTTTTCGCTTTCGTATCCTCCGGATGCTTGTTGATACTGCCGGGTCACACCTGCGTAAGCGACGTTGCCCTGCGGGTTGGAGGGGATACTGTGATGCAAATCATCGCTATGCGACACGATTTCAACCAGTGGAGAGCGGCTGAGCTTTCTAATCGATTTCCAGTCGAGCACCTTGTCGCTGTATTCCGCCGGGACACGTTTTTGATCGGGCCAACCCGACTCCACGCTCAACACAGAAGGATAACCGTATTGTTCCAGCATCGGTACGACGATATCGCGATAGCTGCTCAGACCGTCATCAAACGTCAGCAATACCGCACGCTCCGGAAGGCGTAGCTGACCTCGTGCCGCTTTCTTCAGATAAGAGAGGCTGATTGGCTGGAAACCGTAACGACGGAAATATTCCAGGTGCGCACGAAATTCATCACGTGTGATCGAAAAACGGTCATCATTTTCGGTACGAACAACATCATGATAGGCAAAGGCATACAGTTGTTGCGCCTTCGCGGGTGTAACCACCAGCGCAGCGATTGCAATCAGAAATACGGAAACTACCCTCATTGCAGTACCCGCGTGTAACGCAGGCCTAGCTCAACCTGGCTTTCCCGGGTACCGTCGTAAACCTTGCTCGCTGCGGCAACGTACCACTTAAACGAATTCACGTTATCTAACTCTATATTCTGCCCATAACGTGTCCCATAAATAACATCCGATCCAAAATTTTGCTGCTGATAACTTCCCAGCCAGGTATACCATTCACTCGTTTTGCGTTTGTATTTTCCTTTATAGACGCGTGTTAGTTTGTAACCACCGCTAAGGGTCTGCGCTGACAGAGGATTGTAGTACACGGTACCACCGAGAGTATTGGTAGACTGCCACACTTCAAACATCAATCGTTTTTCACGATCTGGCTTTAGATCCAGCCCATAACCCAGCTCGGCATACCACTCGCGACGGCGATTGGTATCAGAAAAATCCATAGCGTTCATCGCCATCAGCAACTCCCAGACATAATCTTGCGAATGGAAATTAGCGCCGACATGCGATTGGTTGCCGGTAATACTTTGCGCTTTGGCCCGCATTGGAACGTCTTCGGAAAAGGTGTTATGCGCCACCTTCAGCTTCCAGAAATCGTCAGGCCGGTAGAATATGGCGGTCGACAGACCCACTTCGTTTACCCGTTCGATATCGCCGGATACCTCGCCATCAAACGTGACCTTGTCCATGGTATAGTCAATACCCATGCCCACACGATTGAGAGTACCTGTTGCGAATTGCGAATCATCCGCAAAAATCGTTGTAAAGCGCGCACGACCGTACACTCGATCTGCAATCTCACCCCATACCATCGCCTGTCCGCGCCACTCACGATTGCCGGCATCGGAGCTATCACTTTCCAGTTCATATTCAGTCGTATCTTTTTGCGCCGACAATTCCTTGCGTGCGGCAACCCATTCCGTATTTAACTCCCGGTTTCCCGGGTTGCGGGCCTGCGCCGCCTCTAGCACCCTAATGGCACCGCGTACACGGTTTTGCTCGCGCAGGCACTTGGCCGCGGGCACGGCTACCCGGCTATAACGCTGATATTTTTTTTGCAAGCTGCGGTACCCGTCAATAACGCGGTCACAATCACCCATCCAGCTTGCGACCAGAATATAGTCACGCTGGACTGAATACCGATCTGGATAGTTATTTCTCAGAGACTGCAGAATTTGTATTGCCCGCTGGTGTTGGCCGATACGCGCAAAAACCATGGCCTGACGTTGTTGCTGAATCACGCTGTTCTCACTGGCCAAAAGCGGTTGGACTGCAGACACCAATCCCATCGCGCCAGCGATCCATGCTAAACGACAAGCTTTTATTAGCTCAGAGTTAATACCCGCACCCCTGCTTCTTATTGTCTAAATTATAATGAGAAAGGGGCGCTTATGCGCCCCCGTAATTTATTTCGTAAAAATTGATTCCGCTCCTCCCATGTAGCATCGCAGTGGCTCTGGAATGGTAACCGAACCATCGGCATTCTGATTGTTCTCCAATACAGCCACCAGGGTACGGCCGACAGCCAGACCGGAACCATTCACGGTATGCACCAGTTCCGGCTTACCCGTATCCGGGTTGCGCCAGCGTGCCTGCATACGCCGCGCCTGAAAGTCCTCAAAATTGCTGCAGGAGGATATCTCACGATACTTTTGTTGCCCCGGTAACCATACCTCGAGGTCGTAAGTCTTGGCTGAGGAGAATCCCATATCGCCGGTACACAGGGCCATCACACGGTAAGGCAAGTTCAGTCGTTTTAATATCTCCTCGGCATGAGCGGTGAGCGCTTCCAGTGCTTCATAGGATTCTTGTGGGCGGACTATCTGCACTAACTCTACTTTCTCGAATTGATGTTGACGAATCATACCGCGAGTGTCTTTGCCATAGGAGCCGGCCTCGCTGCGAAAACACGGCGTATGGGCAACAAATTTGCGTGGCATATCGTCGTTCTCGACAATCACGTCGCGTACCAGGTTAGTCAGCGGAACTTCAGCGGTGGGAATCAGATAAAAGTCTTGTTCACCGCGCAGTTTAAACAGGTCGTCTTCAAACTTTGGCATCTGACCCGTCCCCACAAGACTATCCACATTGACAATGTAAGGTACGTTGGTTTCGGTATATCCGTGCTCACCGGTATGCAGATCAAGCATGAACTGAATCAACGCACGGTGCAGTTGAGCCACCTGCCCGCTCATAACAACAAAACGAGACCCTGTCAGCTTGGCCGCGGTTTCGAAGTCCAGTTGTGCCAGCGTACTACCGATGTCCACGTGATCTTTGGGTTCAAAGTCGAACGAACGTGGCTCACCCCACTGGCGAACTTGCTGATTCTCGTCTTCGCTCAAGCCATCGGGCGCACTCTCGTGAGGCAGATTGGGTAAACCCATGAGTATTTCGTTAAGCCGGGACTGGACCCCTTCGAGTTCATCCTCAGTCTTTTTCAGCTCGTCTCCCAGATTACTGACTTCGGTAATCAATCGCGCCGCGTCGTCACCCTTGGCTTTCGCCAGCCCGATCGCCCTGGACGAAGCATTACGTGTCGCCTGCAGGTCCTGAGTACGTACCTGGAGGTCCTTGCGTTCCTCCTCCAGGGCCACCAACGCCGCCGTATCGAGGGAAAACCCCCGACGAGCCAGACCTTGGGCTACGATTTCAATATCTGTTCTTATTAGTTTTGGATCAATCATTTATGGTACTTTCTTAATATTATTTTTAATTTAATTATTGACCTCTGCTGGCCAGCTAGCGATGTGACTGGACTCAAAACTCTTATCAAGGTGCGCCAGGATCTCGGCGATCTTTTCCGGGGTGTCAAAAAACTCGATTATCACCGGCAGATCCATCGAAAGATCCAACAGCGTACTGGAATGCACCTTTCCGGACTTGCCAAAACCGGTTATGCCCCGGAATACGGTTACACCGCGAACCTTTTCCTCGTCGTGCAGCTTCTTCATCAAGGACTGCAGTCTGCCTTCAGCTTCCGTCAAATACAGTCGAACCATTGTGACCTTGATCGTATTCAAAACTGTCTCCCTAATTTTATGCCGAGCCAGGCGGCGGCCAGAGATAGCACCACACTGAGAACGATATTGACCACCGCACGATTATACGCGCCCTCCTCGATCAGGTTCAGCGTCTCGATTGAAAATGTGGAAAAGGTTGTAAACGCACCCAGAACCCCAATCAGCAGAGCGGCCCGCCAGATGCTATCTGCTGCCATGCGCTCTACCAGCAGCACGAACAATATACCCATAACCAGCGAACCCAGCACATTGACCGCCAGCGTACCGTAAGGGAAGTTGCGCCCGATAGCGGCATACACTGCCATCGACACCCAGTACCGCATTAGCGCCCCAATGGCGCCGCCGGTAGCAATTGCCAGTACCTGGGTCACGGGTGGGACGATCCTTTTAAATCGTCTTCCGGGCCACCGACGCGCGCCTGCTTGTCCAGGGTGCGAAATGTTTGCAGGCGTTCCTTGATACGCTGCTCCAGACCTCGCTCAACAGGGTAATAATAAGTTGGCGGCTTCATCGCTTGCGGAAAATAATGTTCGCCTGCGGCATAGGCCGCTGGTTCATCGTGGGCGTAGCGATAACTCTTTCCGTAATCCAGTTCTTTCATCAATTGCGTCGGTGCATTGCGTAAATGTAACGGCACCTCCAGGCTACCGTTTTCCCTGGCATCGCTACTGGCCATGGCAAACGCTTTGTAAACTGCATTGCTCTTTGGTGCCACCGCCAGATACACCACCGCCTGTGCAATGGCCAGTTCACCTTCCGGACTGCCCAGCCGTTCCTGTACGTCCCATGCATTTAGTGCCAACTGCAATGCACGTGGGTCGGCGTTGCCGATGTCTTCACTGGCCATACGTACCACGCGCCGGGCGACATAAAGCGGGTCACAGCCGCCATCCAGCATGCGCGCAAACCAGTACAAGGCGGCATCAGGGTTGGAGCCACGCACTGATTTATGCAAGGCGGATATCTGGTCATAAAAAACTTCACCACCCTTGTCGAATCGGCGCACTCCACGACCAATCACATTGGCGATAGTATTTTTGGTTATATTCTTCTCGCCCATATTGACGACGATTTCAAGAAAATTCAGCGCCCGGCGGGCATCACCGTCGGCAGCTCTGGCGAGTAGCTCCTTCGCTTCGTCATCCAGTTGAATGCCCGCCTGACCCAAGCCATTTTTTTTATCATTGATAGCACAATCGATAATCTGACGAATATCTGTTTCTTCCAATGCCTTCAGAACATAAACACGTGCGCGGGAGAGTAATGCGTTATTGAGTTCAAATGAGGGATTCTCGGTGGTGGCACCGATAAAGGTCAGCGTCCCGTCCTCAATGTGAGGCAGGAAAGCATCTTGCTGCGCCTTGTTAAACCGATGCACCTCGTCAACAAATAAAATGGTTGGTTTGCCTTCGGCCAGTTTCTGTTTGGCCTGCTCAACCGCTGCACGAATCTCTTTCACACCAGCCAGTACCGCCGATATCGTCAGGAACGTCGCGCCGGTGTGGTGCGCTATCAGTCGTGCCAGTGTGGTTTTACCTGTGCCGGGTGGGCCCCAGAATATCATCGAATGCAAACGATCAGATTCGATCGACTGACGTAGCGGTTTGTTATCGGCCAGTAAATGTGACTGCCCGAAAAATAAATCCAGTGTGACAGGTCGAATGCGGTCCGCCAGCGGCTGCCAGCTTTTTTCGTGAGGTGGTGAGAACATGTCTTCCATGGCTACCGGATGCGCTATTGCCGCACAACATCCACACCTTTCGGTGCTTTAAATATGAATCGGCTTTTTTTGATTCGCCTGTTTTCGCGAACATTGCGTAGACTTATTCGCGTGGTATTGCCAAAGCTGTCGATCATCACCAGCATGCGAATACGACCGTTTTCGAATCCGATACGTATATCTTCAAATCCTCCGTCCTTGTTACGCGGGATCATCTGCATCCAGTTCAGCTTGCCCTGTTTGCCGAGCGACTTCACTTTAAAGTTTTTCTTCAGGTTGCCTTTTCCGGCAAGTAAAATCGCCGGGGTGTTGCCGAGGGCGCCATCCATCTTGCGCACCGTCACCTGTTGCAGCTCCACGTCATAGACCCAGATGCGTTTGCCGTCACCGACAATGTATTGCTTGAAAGGCTGCTCGTAATCCCAGCGAAACTTACTGGGTCGTTGCAAATAGAGCGTGCCCGAGGATTCCTGAATCGTATTGAGCCCCTCATCCAGCACTACTTGCTTGAACTCAGCTTTTATCGTCAGGACGTTCTTAAAGAAATTGTCCAGCACATTCATGGCGCTGTATGCAGGTGGCGCCAGCAAACCCAGCGCTATGGCAGTAACTGCAACTAATTTGTTCATGACAAAATTCCTAGTCCTCTGGCGGGGGTGGCGCCAACACCTCTCGTTGCCCGTTGGGTTGCAGTTCACCGACAACACCGGTGCGCTCCATCTCCTCGATCAATCGGGCGGCGCGGTTGTATCCGACACGTAACCGGCGTTGCACACCCGAAATAGAGGCGCGGCGCGTTTCGGTGACAATGCGCAACGCTTCGTCGTAGAGTGGGTCCTGATCCGCGCCATCGGCCCCTTCGATCGTGATACCGGCGCCAAATGTGCTGTCCATCGCACTCTGTGTGGGGTCGCCCTCCAGCACACTGTCATTGTAGATTGGATCGCCGTTTTGTTTCAGAGCCTGCACCACACGATGCACTTCTTCATCAGATACAAAAGCACCATGAACACGCTGCGGGATGCCCATGCCGGGTTGTAGAAATAACATATCACCCTGCCCTAACAGCTGTTCCGCGCCCATCTGGTCCAGCACTGTACGTGAATCCACCTTGGCCGACATTTGAAATGCAATGCGTACCGGGATATTGGCTTTGATCAGGCCGGTAATCACATCCACCGACGGGCGTTGTGTGGCAAGTATCAAGTGCAAACCGGCGGCGCGCGCCTTTTGCGCGATACGGGCAATAATTTCCTCGACCTTCTTACCCACCACCATCATCATGTCGGCGAGTTCGTCGATAAAAATGACAATAAACGGCAGATGCATCAACGGCTCCGCTTCTTCGCCCGGTTGCGCTAATGGATTGAGTAGTGGTTTGCCCTTGGCCTCCGCCTCCTTGACCTTGCGGTTGTAACCGCCAATGTTGCGTACGCCCAGCGCCGCCATCATACGGTAGCGCCGCTCCATTTCAAAAATACACCACCGCAATGCGTTGGCTGCCTCTTTCATGTCGGTTACGACTGGCGCCAACAAATGCGGGATGCCTTCGTAGGTCGCGAGTTCCAGCATCTTTGGGTCAACCATGATCAGGCGCACTTGATCCGGTGTGGACTTGTAGACCAGGCTCATAATCAGTGCGTTGATGCACACCGATTTACCGGAACCGGTAGTACCGGCAATCAACATGTGGGGCATTTTGGACAGATCGGTTACCACCGGATTGCCGCTAATATCCTTGCCCAGGGCCAGCCCCAACGGGGAACTATTGGTTTCATACGCCTCGCTCGACAAAATCTCTGACAGACGCACACTCTCGCGAAATTCATTCGGGATTTCGATACCCATGCTGGTCTTGCCGGGGATATTTTCTACCACGCGTAAACTAATCACCGACAGGGAGCGGGCAAGATCGGAGGCAAGATTGGTAATTTGCGCGGCCTTAATGCCCGGTGCCGGTTCGATCTCAAAACGGGTGATCACCGGCCCCGGATGTATCTCTACCACCTGCACTTCGATGTTAAAGTCCAGAAGCTTCTTTTCCAGCAGACGCGCCATGTTTTCCAGTGATTTCTCGGAAAAACTTGGCTTGCTTTTCTCTTCCGGTGAATCCAGCAAAGACAGCGAGGGCAACTCGCTGCCACTGGGAACCTCAAACAGAGGTACCTGTCGTTCACGTTCGAGACGTGCACTGGTCTCGACCTTGTGGATAACGGGCTCAATACGTGGTTTGGACGAGCGATCCAGGCGTATTTTCTGCTTCACGACTTTCTCTTCTCGCTCGCGTCTGGCCTGCTCGCCAATGGCGCGATCCAGTTGCACAGAAATCTGACTCCGCACGAAACCGTAGATGTTGAAACCGATCTTGCCAACAACATCCATCAGCCAGAACCAGGACAGGCCGCTGAACAAGGTGGCGCCAGCCAGGAACAGGGCCAGCAAAAAGATGGTGGCGCCGACAAAACTGAACGCTGCCACCAGCCCTCCACCCACGGCATCGCCGAGCAAACCGCCGGCAGAAAACGGCAACGACCTCGCCAGTGGGTCAAAATGCAGCGTTGCCAAGCCACAGGAACCAATAAGCAGCAACACGAAACCACCACTAATAATGGCCTTGTGGTGGAAATTGGGAGGGTCCGCATCTTTACGGTGTTGAAATACTTTGAAGGCGCTGTAACCCACCATCAGTGGAAACAAATAGGCAAGAAAACCAAAAAGGTTGAGCAGCACGTCGGCGGTAAATGCGCCGGCGCGCCCGCCCAGATTACTCACCTTGCTCGACGGGCCGGCGTGGGACCAGGAAGGGTCATTGGTATTGTATGTTACGAGCGACAAAAGGAGATAGACGGCAATGGCCGCCAAAATATAGAAACCGGCTTCACGCAGCAGTCGCCACACGGCGGGGGTTAGCAAGGGTTCCTGATATTTCTTACGGGTGGCCTGCGACACGACCTTCCTAATAATTGACTGGCTACTGCCGAGCGATTTTCGCCTTTTCTGGCGCCCAAGCCAAGGATTCTTTTATGCCAACGCCTTTATCACCGAGGGGTGGACAAGTTCACCATCCCGGGTATTGATGCCAACGGCCAACGCCGGATCGGTCAACCCCTGATCGCTTGCCAATCTGGCCACATAGGGTGTTAACGAGGCCGATAAGGCCTGCGACGCCGTTCGCGGCACCGCGCCAGGCATATTGGTAACCCCAAAATGAACCACGTCATATTGCATGAAAGTGGGATTCGCATAGGTGGTTGGTTTGGTGGTCGCGACGCAGCCACCCTGATCCACCGCGATATCTACAATCACTGCGCCCGGCTTCATGGTCTTCACCATGGCCTCGCTCACGAGAGCCGGTGCCGTCGCGCCAGTCACAAGTGCGGCGCCCACCAGCAAATCAGCGGACCCAATCGCCTCTTCCAGCAATGAGCTATAGGACGGCAGTGCGGTGATATTTGGACCAATAGCGTGCATTCGCGCGAGACTTTCGCGTGAGCGGGCAAATACGGTGACCCGCGCACCCAGGGCCGCCGCCACTGTGGCGGCATTACCCCCGGCGGCGCCAGCACCCAATACCACCACGTGGCCACGTTTTCCGGCCGGCAATCCCCCCAGCAGGATGCCGCGACCCCCATTGTGCTGGTGTAATAATGTGGTCCCGATGTGGATCGACAGCCGGCCGGCAATATCGCTCATGGGCGCCAATAGCGGGAGACGCCCGTGTTCTTCTACGGTTTCAAATCCCACCGACGTCAGGCCGATGTCGCAAAGTACCGCGGCAAGACGTTTTTCTGCTGCCAGGTGCAGGAACGAAAACAACAGGTGGTCGGACCGCAGTAATTCATATTCCGACTTCACCGGCTCCTTAACCTTGAGAATCATCTTGCTTTCACCGTACAAACTGGCCGCATCGGCCAGGATTTCCACGCCTGCGGCCTTGTATTCAGTATCGGGGTAACCGCTGGGAAGGCCGGCACCGGCCTCAATGAATACCTCGTGACCCAACGCCACCAATTCGCCAGCGGCAGCCGGAATCAGGGCTACCCGCCCTTCCAGTGTCTTGATTTCCCCGGGGATGCCGATACGCATGTCTACTCCTTTTCACTTTTGGAACCTGTCACGTAGAATCAGGTCTTTAGTAGTTATGCGGCATTTCCCGCGCCAAAACAACATTTCGATTACCATGGCGATTTATCGCTGGCTTATTCCGGAGTTTTACAATAATGAGTGAACAAAAACATTGTCGACTGCTGATTCTCGGCAGCGGTCCCGCGGGTTACACCGCCGCGATTTATGCAGCTCGCGCCAATCTCAATCCAGTGATCATTACGGGTATGGAACAGGGTGGTCAGCTCACCACAACCACCGATGTCGACAACTGGCCAGGAGATAACGACGGTGTTCAGGGTCCGGAACTGATGGAACGTATGCGCAAACATGCCGAGCGCTTCAATACAGAGATTATCTTCGACACCATCAACAAGGTCGACCTCAGCCAGAATCCATTTCAGCTATCGGGAGATTCAGTCAGCTACACATGCGATGCCCTCATTATTGCGACTGGCGCCTCCGCCCGCTACCTCGGACTGCCATCGGAAGAAGCCTTTAAAGGCAAAGGTGTTTCTGCCTGCGCGACATGTGATGGATTCTTTTACAAAAACCAGAATGTCGCTGTGATTGGAGGCGGTAATTCGGCGGTCGAAGAGGCGCTTTACCTCTCCAATATTGCCAAAACTGTCAGGCTGGTGCATCGTCGCGATACCTTCCGTGCTGAGGCAATCCTCGTCGATGAGCTGATGGAAAAAGTGAAAAACGGTAATATCACTCTGGAACTCAATACCAATCTTGATGAAGTACTGGGCGACGATAGTGGTGTCACCGGTATGCGTCTGAAAGGCAACGATGGCAAAACTACCGGCATTGATTTGCAGGGAGTATTTATCGCAATCGGCCATTCTCCCAACACAGGAATTTTTGCAGATCAGCTAGACATGGAGCATGGTTACATCAGCACCAGACTCGGCCACACTAATGCCACTGCGACCAGCGTCGAGGGTGTATTCGCGGCTGGAGACGTGCAGGACTTTACCTACCGCCAGGCAGTGACCTCGGCGGCCACCGGTTGCATGGCCGCACTCGATGCCGAACGCTTTCTAAAAGGTGCTTAACTGCACGGGACAAGGAACACTCTCCCGCTGTATAACCGGATATGGCCCGAAATAGCGACAGCGATAACGAAGACAACCTGTTCAAACAGGCTACGGGTGATGTGCGCCCCATAAAACAGGATCGCATCCGGCCGACACCGAAACGCCCCAGGCCCATACCAAAGAAAACCCTCGAAGATGAACAACAGGTTCTGGACAGCCTGCTATCGGATGATTGGGACCCCGGCGACATAGAATCAGGTGAAGAACTGCTATTCTCTCGCCCTGGAATTCAAAAATCCGTATTCCGAAAATTGCGTACAGGAAAATACGCCGTCGAGGCGGAGCTGGATTTACATGGCGTGTTTGTCAGAGAAGCGCGCGGACTGGTGGGCACGTTTATTCGCGACTCACAATCCCGCGGTCTGCGCTGCGTGCGAATTATTCACGGCAAGGGCCTGAGCTCACCAAATAAAATGCCAGTACTGAAAAACAAGGTGAACCAGTGGCTGCAACTGATAGATGCCGTGCTCGCCTTCAGTTCTGCCCTACCGGTAGATGGCGGAACCGGTGCTGTTTATGTATTGCTCAAAAAATCAGGCTGATGATCCAGGCTTTCGATTAAAGGGAAACAGAAGCAAGCGCATTGAACCAGAACATCGATAGCCACAAACGCCACCTCGCCGAACAGGTACTGCGAGGCACTGAGCAGTCTTCCTTACTGCGCCTGAACTCGTGGCTACTGGTTGCCCAGCGGTTGGCAAAAATCATGGGCAATACCCGTATCGTGATGTGGCTGAATGCAGAGCTGCAAGGCTATGACAACCCCGACGGTAACCCGTTACAAGTTGAATTTGCCGCCCGTACCGGGCGACGACTGGATCCCGCCTCCGGGATTGGCGACTGGCGTCCCTTCGCCGAAATCGAGGCAGACAACGAATGCGACTACCGCCAGAACATTGCCGCTAAACTGCAATCGTTATTACATGAATTTGCCACTGACACCTATTACACTCTCGAATTCGGTAACCAGGCTGAATCCACGTTCCAGTTTCAACGCTCGGCAATTGACTTATCGCTAGTCGATTTTATGGGCAGCGCGCTGGCGAAAATTCCTGTTTTATACGACCGTTTGACGCGACAAGATCAGGACGCAGTCGAACCGGTTCTCGAAATTTGCCGCCAAATGATCGATACCTTTTCGACGGTGGTAACTCACCGCGGCAAAAAACCATTGCTGCCTCACCAGATTGAAGCCGCCGATTCCCGGGCGCGTTCAGACCGCATCAAGAAGTTTATAAAACAGTCCTGCAAGGACAGCCGACGCGTCGACCGACTCACCGCTGCCGTGACCCGGCAGGTGACGTATCTTGTTAGCTGCAACACCCAAAATACACACCCCCAGGAAGCAAAATTTCTGATTATGCGGACCTATATGCTGCTGGCCGAGATCCTTGCCCTGAAATCCGGGGGCCTCACTAAAACATAAGTTCCAGACCTCTCTTGTGTTCAGCACCGGTTCAGCCGCACGCCGCTATTGTTACTCCAACCCTGATGGGTAAAAGCATATAGAACCCGCCGGTAACACTACCGGCACGCAACAGGAGAACCAAAATGAGAATCGCAACCCTCGGATTTATCGCAACAACCTTGTTTGCAACCACTATCGTGCCGGTTGCCGATGCCGGCAGCCGGGAACGGGGTAGCGAGCACAAAATGGAGCGCGTGGATTCACGCGAGTTTCGTGGCTACCGTAACGAAGGCCGCGATTACGGACGTCGCCAAGCCAATCGCAGCAACTATCGCCGACACTATCGCGATGGCATGTATGGCCGTCGATATACCAACGGCCATCGCTATAATCGCCGGGGTCGCGGTCACGGACGTTACTACGGTCACCGCCGGATCGTGTTTAGTCACGGTAGTCATGGTTATGGTAATCCGATGCCAGCGATTGCAGGTGGCATCATCGGTGGTGCCATTGCTAATGGTGCCAGTGGCGGTGACCAGGGGGCAACTGTCGTGGGCGCGGTAATCGGTGCGGTTATTGCTTCCGACTCCGCAAGACGTCGTTCACATCACTAAAATACTGGTGGCGTAGCGCAGGCTCGGATATGCTTTGTTGACATGGCACCGGCGCCAAAACGGACCGGTGCCCTTCATTCGGGTGAATATGGCCATGCTCTTGCGTCACTATCTAATTCCACTGTTTGTAGTTTTTCTGGTTTATCCGGCACTGTCCCCGGCAGATAGCACGTTCACTACCAGACTGAAACCCATTGTGATCGCCGGGGGTAATATAACGCTGGAACAAGCTGCTGCCAGGGTAAAGCGCCAAACCGGTGGACGTATTCTGTCTGCCGAGGTGTCCCGTCAAGACGGTCGCAAGGCCTATCGTATCAAGGTGCTATTGCCCTCAGGCAACGTTCGCGTCGTTATTGTTCGCGCGGATAGTCATTAATTTACTCGCCTCTATGCGACTACTCCTGGTAGAAGACGAAAACACCCTGCGTGAACAGCTACAACAGCAATTGCGTGATGCGGGTTATGCTGTAGATGCCGTGGCCGACGGCAAGGAAGGCTATTTCATGGGCCGTGAGTACCCTTTCGATCTGGCCATCATCGACCTTGGTTTGCCGCAGATGAGTGGCGTCGAGATCATCAAATCACTCCGCGACGAAGGCAAAACGCTGCCGATCATTATTTTAACTGCGCGTGATCGCTGGCAGGATAAGGTTGAGGGCCTTGAAGCCGGCGCGGACGACTATCTGACCAAACCCTTCCAGCTGGAGGAGCTCATGGCGCGCCTGAATGCCCTGCTGCGCCGTTCTGCCGGCGCCGCCCATCCCGAACTTCTATTTGGACCCATTTCGGTAGATACCAGCGCGCAAAGGGTAAAGCTAAATGATACCGAGTTGGTACTAACGGCTTACGAATACAAAGTGCTGGAGTATCTCGTAATGCATGCCGGTGAAGTCATTTCCAAAACCGTGTTAACTGAACATGTCTACGACCAGGACTTTGATCGTGACAGCAATGTGATTGAAGTATTCATTGGTCGCCTGCGCAAGAAACTCGATCCCGAAAACAAGTATCAGCCTATTGAGACGTTACGCGGTCGCGGTTATCGTTTTACGCTGGAAACCAGCCAGAATTGACGCCTTCAATCCAGACCCGTTTGCTTACTGCCGCCACCATTGTGCTGGTGATCTTTCTCGGCGTTACCGGCCTGGTACTGGACAAGGCATTTCGTGATAGCGCAGAAAGCTCAATGCAGGAAAGTTTGCAAGGTCATGTTTATACGTTACTTGCCCTCGGTGAATTGAGCGACAAGGGATTGATACAAATGCCGGAGGACTTGCCCGATCCGCGCTTCTCTCTCGCGCAATCCGGTCTTTACGCACGCATTGATAGTCAGGAGGCGGTTACAATCTGGTCTTCCGCCTCGCTACTGGGCACAACGATGAACGACGCCATTGCCATGGCCGCAGGTCAAAGAAGCTATCGCTATAGCCGAACCAGTGATGGTACCCAAATTTATTTGCTGAGCTACGGTGTCGGGTGGGAAAGCACTGATGGGAGAAACAGACTTTTCACCTTGTATGTGGCTGAAAACCTGGACGGGTTTTTCAAGCAAGTGCGCCAGTTCCGGCGCAGCCTGTGGGTGTGGCTGGCACTGGCCGCCGGTGGCTTGATATTGGTGCAGGGATTCATTTTACGCTGGAGCCTGAGTCCACTGCGGCAGGTGGCGGAAGATCTGAAAGACATAGAGTCCGGTAAAACAGAGGCACTGGTCGGCATCTACCCGAAGGAACTGACCGGTTTAACCGGTAATCTTAACCGGCTAATAAAAAACTCCCGCAGTCAATTGCAACGCTACCGCGATTCCCTGGGCAACCTCGCCCATAGCCTGAAAACACCACTGGCTGTTATGCAAAGTATTTCTGAAAAGGGTCGCTCGGATAATGAGCTGAAAAAAGTCACCCGGGAGCAAGTTACACGTATGTCACAACTGGTTCACTACCAGCTTAATCGCGCTGCAGTGGCCGGTGTCGCGCCGCTTTCGGCACCCATAGCAGTTCAACAAATAGCGGAAAAGATTTTGTCTGCGCTTACCAAAGCCAATAGCAACAAGGCAGTGCAGACCGACGTCCATATTTCGTCAGACACACTTTTTTTTGGGAACGAAGACGACCTCTATGAGGTCATGGGCAATTTGTTGGAAAACGCGTTCAAGTGGTGTCATCACCGGGTAGAAATCGCAGCCTCGAACCACGACAAGAAGCTGCTCAATCTCAGTGTCTCCGATGACGGGCCGGGAATTGAAAAAGTACTTTATGATGAAATTCTCAAGCGCGGCACCCGGGCCGATGAAACCACTCCCGGACACGGAATCGG
>JBGMQT010000039.1:0-19919 GCA_048060695.1 Acidiferrobacterales bacterium | reverse complement strand
GCCAATGGTGACCGACTGGTCAAACGCGTCATCGGTGTACCGGGTGATACCGTCGCCATGCATCGCAACCGGATATACCTCAACGGTAAACCATTGTCCTACACACCGCTGGACAATAAATTCCTGCAACCTCTCACGAAAAGCGATCAAAGGCAGTATCAGTTTGCACAAGAGCAGCTGATGGGCCAACCCCACGCCATAATGATACGCGGTAATAACGTACCGGGAAGCAGCTTTGCTCCTGTCAAGATTCCTGAAGGAAAATATCTGGTACTTGGTGACAACCGCGACAACAGCGCCGATTCGCGTTACATCGGACTCATCGATCGTAATGCTATCGTTGGTCGTGCCACCCGCGTGATTGCGTCCTGGAATCACGACCACTTTTATCTTCCGCGCAAAGATCGCTTTTTCGTTCCCTTACAGTGAAAGATCGGAAACACCTGCTGGTAAAGGTTCCCGGTAAAATCAGTCTCGCCAATTGGGCGATATGGCGCAGTCTGCTTGCTACCGCAGAGGGGCGCTTGCTTGCCGCTGGAATTGTTCTGGCCATAACAGGATTGCTGGTTGTTGCAATCACAGCACTATGGCAGCCACAGCGTGCCAGCATAATGGGCGCAATGGCCATTACCAATATCGCCTTCGGTCGAGCGGTGAGCATGTCCATTGGTTACGCTGCTGGTTATGGTCAGGCCATGGTGGTAACAGTCAACATAGTCGTTGAAACCATTCTGGTATTCCTGTTTTACCCGTTGTTTGTTTTCAGTCTTAAAAAGCTAATTGTTTTTCCCGCTCTTAAGAAACTACTTGATCGCCTCCATGACATCGCGGAGCAACACGAAGAGAAGGTACGCAAGTATGGCATTATCGGGCTCCTTGTCTTTGTCTGGTTTCCCTTCTGGGTGACCGGTCCGGTAATCGGTAGTGCCATTGGTTATCTGCTGGAATTTCCGATCTGGCTCAATCTTTCGGTAGTGCTGGTCGGTACCTATATTGCCATGATCGTTTGGGGTTATGTTCTATTCAGCATTCAGGCGCACGCTACTGAGTTGGGTTCATGGATACCGGTACTGATCGTCGTGGCCATTCTGGCAATTGCCATCGTGGGATACTATCTCTATCGCCATCGTGATAGAGATGGAGCCGGGCATTAATCCATCGAGCAGTTCAATCGGTTTTAAAGGGTCGGACCCCTTTTAGCTCTGGATTTTAGAGGCTCTCTCAATGTTCTGACAACGGCCTTTGTCTCCGGCCTTTCACCGAGCCAGAGCGCGAACGACTCCGCTGCTTGTTCGACCAGCATTCCCAGACCATCACTAATATGCGCGACGCTACGGGTCTTCGCCCATTGCATGAATGCGGTTGGCTGGCTTGCGTACATCAAATCATAGGCAAGGGCATCATCGGAAAAGATTGTATCCGGCAAGGGTGGTACCTCGCCAGACAGGCTGGCGGCGGTGCCATTAATAACGAGTTCGAACTGTTGACCTTTCAACTCATTCAACCCGCAAGGTTCAATAGGACCAATAGTGGAGAAGATCTTTGCCAGTTCGACTGCCTTGTCCAGCGTACGATTTGCCAGCACCAGTGTCCTTGGCGCCTGCTCGATCAGTGGGCCCAGGATACCGCGTGCGGCACCGCCGGCACCTACGACCAATACTCTTTTCTGGAAAAGGGTGGTATCCAGATTCAGCGTTAAATCACGCAACAGGCCAACGCCATCGGTATTGTCACCAAAGATGGTGCCGTCGTCTTCAAAGCGAAATGTATTTACTGCACCCGCCATCTCCGCACGACCACTTCTGCTGTCGGCCAATTGCCACGCTTCCTGCTTGAATGGCACCGTGATATTGCAGCCACTCGCCCCTTCGTCGCGAAAAGTTGATATCGCTTCAGAAAAACCGTCCAGCGGCGCCTCGATAACCCGGTACTCGATATCGAACCCAAACTGTTGGGCGAACATGGTGTGAATCTGCGGCGACTTCGAGTGACCCACCGGATTACCGAATACGGCAAAAAATTTTCTTGTTGCCATTAATTTCTACCCGTTTTTTTATTCAGTTGGCGGGACTGTGCCGGTAAAGCTGTCGCGAGAAAATACGGGTTCAGCCCACGTTGCCAGTACCGGGTATTGCGAGCGCCAGTCGTGTGCATAACGAAAATCGATGTAGGACAACGCCGTCGCTATGGCGATATCGGCCATGGAAATACTGTCGCCCGCAAGAAATGAGGCAACCGCGATGCTATTCAGTGAACCCAGGGCAGTCGCTATCTTCCCCTCCTGTTTACTGACCACCCCCGAAGTCTGTTTGTCTTCGGGCTTACGCGACTCCAGCATACGCGCCACGGTTGCATCCATCATGCCGTCGCCCAGAGCGTGCAATGTTTGCACCTGCCACCGTGCCTCGCCCGTTTCCGGGATGAGTCGCGGTGACGTCAGACTGTCGAGATATTCAGCGATGACCGGTGAATCGTAAATCACGTTGCCGCTATCGGTTTCCAGCACCGGGATTTTACCCAGGGGATTGAGCTCACGAAAACGGCCACCGGCATCAGCTGGCCGTTCCAGCACCCAGTCACAATCCAGTTTCTTTTCGGCGATCACAATGCGTACCTTGCGAACATAGGGCGAGGTATCAGAACCATATAGTTTCATAACTGCACCAGGTAATTGAAAAAAAGCCCGGCGAATATAACAGCGCCGAACCAGTTATTGTTAAGGAATGCCCTGAAACATGACTTGGGATTCCGTTTGCGTATTAGATATAGCTGGTAGATCGCCAGCCCGGCAGCCACGACCAGCCCCAGATAGTAGACCCTCCCCAGCCCAACCATGACACCGACTTCGATTAACAACAACAGACTGATTAAATGCGCCAGCGCAATCATAAGCCGATCCCACTTACCAAACAGAATCGCCGTTGATTTTGCGCCTGCCTTGAGATCATCTTGCCGGTCCACCATGGCGTAGGCGGTATCATAGGCGACCACCCAGAACAAATTCGCCAAAAACAGGACCCACGCCACTAGCGGTACGTTTCCAGTCTGTGCCGCAAAGACCATGGGGATCGACCAGCCGAACGTGATGCCCAGGTACACCTGCGGCAAGTGCGTGTAGCGCTTCATGAAAGGGTAACTCGCCGCCAGAAAAGCGCCTACGAAAGACAAGATGATCGTCAGTCGATTCAGTTGCAGTACCAGTAAAAAGGCGAGCAGGCACAGCACAACAAATAACACCAGGGCCTCTTTTGTGGATACACGTTTGGCCGCTAATGGTCTGTTGCGTGTACGTTCCACATGAGGATCCAGATCGCGATCGGCATAGTCATTTATGACACAACCCGCAGAGCGCATAAGCACCACACCCGACACAAATACGAGCAACACCAGTAATTCGGGCTTGCCGTAACTGGCAACCCAAAGGCCCCACAGCGTCGGCCACAGCAACAATAAAATGCCAATGGGCCGATTCAGACGCATCAGCAGCGCGTACTCCCGCAGACGCATGCTGGCAGTCAAATCTTGTGTCCTTGTATGGCCGGTAGAAATATTTCACTGACAAGTAACGGTTTTCTTGCCAGTGTAAAAATAGAGCGGCGGCCCCACATCACCGCCGGAGATTGGCCCAGTTGCCGGACGACAATTGCGTGCAGCTTGTCGCGACCGGTAAGGCGCGCCAACTGCAATTCCCCGCGTCGCATACTGGGGTCGGCAAACAGCATTGCACCCAGTGAGCGCGATTCAAGATGCGCCAAACGACGCTGGTGACCGGTTAACGTGCGTGGCGGTATTACGGTGCGTGCATAGACCCAGGGAATATCATTGCACAACAGTTGCACCTGTCTCACCAGGGCGCGGCCACTCATTCTCATGCCGAGAGCCTGCACCTCATTACTCATCGGGCGTATCCAGTGTTGCGACAACACCTGCACACGAAATTGCCCGTCACAAGCACCGATAATTCGTTGTGTCAGTGACGCGCGATCGACCAACCAGTGAAAAATAGCGGGAGGGACCTGACTGCGGACGAACCGTTTCCTGGGCACCCACATCGGCTCGGGATGATACGGGCTGCCGTGCGCCCCGCCTGGTTTCGCTGTCATACCCCTATTATCCCTGCACCCGACACAAAACCAAAACTAAACATCGGCATAGTGCTGATTATGACCGACCCAGCGATCAATAATGGATGTTACTTTACCCGGATGGTTAGCCAGCAGTGTTTTGGCGGCGGCGCGAACGCTGGGCAACATGTCTCGATCTCGCATGATATCGGCAACGTGAAACTGCTGTATTCCGGTCTGGCGCGTGCCCAGCATTTCACCCGGACCACGCTGCTCAAGATCGCGTCGGGCGATCTCGAATCCATCATTTGTATCACGCATGGCGTTAAGCCGTTTTTTGGCAAAGCCGGATAGAGGTGCCTGATACATCAGGACACAATTGCTTTTTTCACTGCCACGTCCGACACGACCCCGCAACTGGTGCAGCTGCGACAACCCCAGTCGTTCTGAATTCTCGATAATCATCAAACTGGCGTTGGGCACGTCAACACCAACTTCTATCACCGTGGTTGCGACCAGCAAATCGATATCGCCATTTTTAAAAAACGCCATCGTTTGCTCCTTATCCGCTGGCTTCATGCGCCCGTGCACCAATGACACGCGAAGACCGGGCAAGGCCTGTTGCAACATTACCTCGGTCTGGGTTGCCGTTTGCAATTGCAAGGTGTCGCTTTCCTCGATAAGGGGACACACCCAATAGGCCTGCCTGCCATCTCCACAGGCCACCTGCACCCGCTGCACTACCTCCGCCCGTCGAGTATCGGGTACCACCACGGTCTCCACCGGTAGACGGCCCGGTGGCAGTTCATCGATGGTAGACACATCCAGATCGGCATAAATGGATTGCGCCAGTGTTCTCGGGATCGGTGTGGCGGTCATAATGAGCTGATGCGGTACATTGCTTTTATCCGCACCTTTTTGCCGTAACGCCAGTCGCTGATGTACTCCAAAGCGGTGCTGCTCGTCAACAATGATTAATCCCAGTCGATCAAATTCAACACCCTCCTGAAATAACGCGTGTGTTCCCACAATGACTTTCGCACTACCGTTTTTCATGGCGTCAAGTACTTTACTGCGAGCACTGTTCTTTAACTTGCCCGACAAGCCCAATACGGCAGTATGTAACGGTGCCAGCCATAATCCAAAATTGTTGAGATGTTGTTCCGCCAACAATTCTGTAGGTGCCATAATCGCGACCTGGTATCCGGCTTCCACTGCCTGCAGGGCGGCTAGTGCCGCAACAATTGTTTTACCAGAACCCACGTCGCCCTGTACCAGACGCTGCATCGGGTGCGCCTGTTCAAGATCCCGTGAGATTTCTTTCATCACTCGCTGTTGTGCCGCCGTTAGCGTAAACGGTAACGCGTGTAGCAACGCAGTGCGCAGTTTCGGTTCACTTGCCATGGCTGCGGCTGACTGATTCTGCAACCGCAGCCGCAGTTTTTGTAAACTCAGGTTATGGGCCAGCAGTTCCTCAAATGCCAGTCTTTGTTGCGCAGGGTGCCGCCCTGATTCCAATAGCTCAATATCTTCCTCCGGACCGGGTCGATGTACGCAGGTCAGGGCTTGCTGTAAATCAGGAAAGTCGAGATTCGGTAACAGGGATTTCGGCAAGTATTCTTCAATACGCGGTAAAAACAAATCTACCGCCTGCTGTACCAGCTTGCGTATGCTCAGCTGGTGCAGGCCTTCCGTCGTGGGGTACACCGGGGTTAAATACAACTCAACACCGTTTTCGTCTTCTTCGACAAACTGATATTCAGGGTGAATCATTTCCGGCCCGTCACGACCGGTTCGCACTTCTCCGTAACAACGTATACAACGGCCCCGCTTGAGATTCTCTTTTTGTGCATTGGAAAAATGGAAAAATCGCAGGGTAAGAAAACCGGTGCCGTCGCTGAGGCGACAGATCAGATTGCGCCTTCCGCGAAAAGCCACATCGGTGGCTTCGATTTTTCCCTTCACCACCACACACTGGCCGGGTAGCAGGCCACCCAGTGGCATCACACGGGTTCGGTCCTGGTAGCGAACAGGAAGGTGAAATAGTGTGTCCTGCACGGTAACCAGGCCCAGTCTCTCAAGTTTGAGCGCCAGCTTCGGCCCTACGCCTTTCAGCGTTGTGATCGGTTGGGATTCAATATCCATATGATTGTTCGACGCATAGGCGCAAAGTTTTTGAAGCTGCTTGTGTGCTTTGCAAATATGACTGTCTTCGATTATAGCTACACCGCTCTGTGCAAGCACGAACCCGGCCCGGAAATTTCTTCGCGTCTTCGCAACAAAATTATTTTTCGGACACCAGCTCCATGACTGCGTCCATCTCCACATCGGCCCCCTTGGGCAACGCGGCCACACCAATGGCGGCACGTGCCGGCCAGGGTTCCTGGAAATACGTTGCCATCACTTCGTTAACCAGCGGAAAATGCGCCAGATCGGTCAGAAAAACATTAAGTTTGACGATATCCTGCAAGGAACCACCGGCCGCCTCAGCCACGGCATCAAGATTATTAAATACACGTGTGATCCGGGCGCGCATATCACCATCCACCAGCTCCATGGATTTCGGATCCAGTGGAATCTGCCCTGAAAGATAAACCGTGTTACCGATTTTAATCGCCTGGGAGTAAGTGCCAATGGCCTGAGGTGCCTCGTCCGTTTTTATAATTTCTCTTTCCACCAAACTATCGTCTCCTCATATATTTCTGTCTTCATACAGACCGCATACTATAACTTAACCCTTGGTGCGACTGACTCGCACAACGGCTTCCTTAGATCGGATGGACCGCATAATTTGTGCGAGATGTTTGCGGTCGCGCACCTCAATGGTGAAATGCATAATCGTATAGTTGCCATCGCGATCGTCAAAAGACACGGAATCAATGTTGGCCTCGTGGTCGGAGATCGTTGCCGCCACATTGGCCAGTACCCCGCGCTGGTTGGTCGACTCGATGCGCAAATTAACAGGGTAGATTCCGTCAGGGGCCGGATCCCAGTGAATGTCGATCCAGCGTTCGGGCTGCTTGCGAAACTCGGCGACATTGGGGCAGTCTTCGGTGTGCACCACGATGCCGCGACCGGCGGTGAGAAAACCCAATACGGGATCACGTGGTATCGGTCGACAACATCGCGCGAAATTCACCACCACGCCCTCGGTACCGCTGATAGCAACCCCCGGAGCCCGCTGTTCGTCTTGCCGGGATTTTTCCCCGTTTTCAGGCATTAGCTGTCGCGCAACAATCGGAGCCTGGCGATTGCCCAGACCAATTGCAGACAGCAGGTTATCCCAGCTGTCGAGTTTCAGCATGTCGAGCAAGGCCTGTTTCTGTTCGTCTGCCAGCGATTCCATGTTGGTCCCAAAACTCTGCAGGGCACGCTCAAGCAGGCGTTCGCCAAAGGCCACAGACTCATGGTGTTGCTGGTTCTTGAGGAAACTTCGGATATTGGCGCGCGCCTTGCCGGTCAATACATGATCAAGCCAGACGGGGCTAGGTCGACTCCATTCCGAGGTTAGAATTTCGACATGGTCCCCGTTGCGTAGTTCGCTGCGTAACGGCACCAATCGATGATTTACTCGCGCGCCTACCGCATGGCTACCGACGTCGGTATGGACGTCATAGGCAAAATCAATGGCAGTCGCACCGCGCGGCAACTTCTTGATCTCGCCGCCCGGGGTAAATACGTATACCTCATCGGGAAAAAGATCGACTTTGAGGTGTTCAAGAAACTCGCGTGGATTACCGGCCTTTTGCTGAATCTCCAGCAAATTCTTGAGCCACTGCAGCGCGGTCTCATGGGCGCGGTTACTGGGTTCTTCCCCGCTCTTGTATAACCAGTGCGCGGCTACACCCACTTCAGCTACGTGGTGCATGTCCCGTGTGCGAATCTGGATCTCGATGGAAACACTGTAGGGACCAAACACGACAGTATGCAAAGATTGATAGCCGTTGGTCTTGGGGATGGCGATGTAGTCTTTAAAGCGACCGGGTATGGGTTTGTAGAGGTTGTGAATGACGCCAAGAACCCGGTAACAGGTATCGACACGATCAACAATAACGCGAAATCCGTAAAGGTCGTGCACCTTTTCGAATGAAAGACCTTTCTCGCGCATTTTTCGGTACACGCTGTAAACATTCTTCTCGCGACCAGTGACTTCGCCTTCCACTCCCTCCTGCTTTAATTGCTCGACGATAGCCTCATTGATACGCTCGACGATGGCCTTGCGGTTACCATGGCGTTTACGCATGGCGTTGGCCAGTACGCGATACCGCATGGGCTGCAACACACTAAATGACAGGTCTTCCAGCTCGGTTGCCCATTGGCGTACTCCCAGGCGTTTTGCAATTGGTGCATAGATATCTATTGTCTCTCGCGCAATGGCGCGGCGCCGGTCCAGTGGTAATGCGCCGATAGTACGCAAATTGTGTAGTCGATCGGCCAGCTTGATAATGATGACGCGAATATCGCGCGTCATCGCCAGGATCATTTTGCGAAAGTTCTCGGCCTGTTCCTCTTCCTTATTCTGAAATTCGATCTGGCTGATCTTGCTGACACCGTCAACCAGTTCCGCTACGTCCTCACCAAATTCACTGGCGATGTGCGCCTTGGCGGTCTCGGTGTCTTCGATAGTGTCATGCAGGATGGCGGCAACAATGGAGCGGCTATCGAGATGCAAATGGGCAAGAATGTAGGCCACTTCCATCGGATGATGGATATACGGCTCCCCACTTTTACGGGTCTGGCCGGCGTGGGCCTCGGCGCCAAAGAGGTAGGCGCGATAGATATCCGAAACTTCGGTATCTGGCAGGTAAGTTTCGAGCAGATCGCACAGGTCACCGATTAGCAACCTGCGCGATACCCATTCGGGTCGCTCGTGAAGGCTATTCTTCTTTGCCGTTTTCTTCTGGCTGTTCTTTCTCTGATTCTTGCTTTTCTTCGTCGCTACTTTCGATCTTCGCGGCTTCGTCGGCGCTGTCAGCGTCGGCGGCTTCGACGCCTTCTTTGCCGCTACTTTCGACTTTTGGTTCTTCGTCGCTGACGACGTTGAATTTGCTGAGTATGTCTTTGTCGACATCCAGACCCACCTCTACCTGATGTTCGCTTTCTTCAAGAATTGCGCTGGTCACAAACCCGCCAGCGATCTCACGCAGCGCGAGCACCGTGGGTTTATCATTTTCCTGCTCAACGCAGGGTTCTGCGCCGGCCAGCAATTGTCGCGCACGACGCGCTGCTACCAGTACTAACTGAAATCGATTCTCGACGTTATCAAGGCAGTCTTCAACTGTCACTCGTGCCATTTTTGCTTCGTCTCCTTGCTTTGACTGGGTAAATGGCCCGGAATTTCGCCCGGGTCATGAAATGGGTCGGCTATACTACTGATCCCTAATCGATTTTTCCACTTATTCCCGTAGCAATTCGTCGATATCCGTTCCCAAGGGCCGTATTTCCTGTGGTCGTTGCGAAATAATAGCCCTCAAATCGTCCAGCGCCTGGTCAAAATTGTCATTGACCACCACATGGTCAAATTCATTGTAGTGGCTCATTTCCGATATTGCGTCACGCATACGACGGGAGATTGTTTCTTCCGAGTCCTGACTGCGGCCCTTTAGACGGTTTTCCAGCTCAGACCGCGACGGTGGCAATATAAATATACTGACACTATCTTTGATTTGCTCACGAATGGCGCGTGCACCCTGCCAGTCGATATCGAGAATCACGTTTTTGCCTTCGCTTAACAGCGTTTCTACGGTACTGCGGGAAGTACCATAGTAATGGTCGAACACCCTGGCGTATTCGAGAAAATCACCAGACGCGATTTTGGCGGTAAAGTCGTCTTCGTGAATAAAGTAGTAATGCACCCCCTCCTTCTCGCCGGGACGGGCTTTGCGGGTGGTATAGGACACCGACACCACGGTATCGCTGCTGGAATCCACCAGTGCTGTCGCCAGACTGGATTTTCCGGCACCTGAAGGTGCCGAGAGTATATATAAAGTACCTTTGCGTATTGCCGTCATATTTCCATTTTTACCCGAAAAATTATTTTTCGGTCATTCTATGTTCTGTACCTGTTCCCGCATTTGCTCTATCAACACCTTCAACTCGATGGAAGCTTTGGTTGTGCGAATATCGTTTGCCTTGGAGCCAATGGTATTGGTTTCGCGATTAAATTCCTGCATCAGAAAATCGAGCCGGCGCCCAACCGCGCCGCCTTTGGCTATGATGCGGCGTACTTCGACGATATGGGTGGCCAAACGATCAACTTCTTCAGCAATATCGATTTTGTTGGCGAAAATCACCATCTCCTGCTCCAACCGGGCAGGTTCGAGCTCTTGCTGAATCTCCCCCAGACGCTCGCGAAGTCGGTCATGATAGGCTTCACGTACCTCCGGAACAATCGACTTCACCTCCGCCACAATTTTCTCCGTTGCGATCAACCGCTGTTCTATATGGCCAGCCAGATCCGCTCCTTCGCGGGATCGTGTTTGCACCAGCTCACTTAGCGCACGGTCCAACCCATCCAATGCATCTGACGCCAATGACGACACATCCAGTTGAGATGGCTTCATCACCCCCGGCCACTGTAAAATTTCGGCGGTACTTATGGCAGGCAGAGCACCTGCCTGTTTTTGTATTTTATCCGCGGCGGCCATTAATCGATCCACAATAATGCTATCGACATTGATCTCGATGGTTTCGGCATCACGCTGAAATTTGAGCACGCCGTCTACCTTGCCACGATCCAGCCCTCTGGCAATGCGTTTGCGCACATCCATTTCGATCTGCCGCAGTTCTTCCGGTAGCCGCAGACTGATATCAAGATAGCGGTGGTTCACTGTACGCAGCTCCCAGGTGAGACTGCCGCCAGTGGACTGCGCTTGATCGCGACCAAATGCTGTCATGCTATGAATCATATCAATACTGGAATCAGTGATTTTTCCGATGCCCATGGTATAACATTTGCGGTGGCAGACCGAACGGCAGCCTTATACAGGAAATGATCTACTATTATAGTAACAACGAAATTGTTTCATCGAACCGGGTGGCAACGTCCGCCCTGCAAATTTCTCGCTAATTTATAATTCCATTTTTATGAGTATATCGAGTCTGGATCATGCATTGCCCAAAGGGCACATGTTACACGCCTACCAAATCGAAAAAAGCATTGGTGGCGGCGGGTTCAGTCTCGTTTATCTGGCTATCGACACAGATCGAAATCGCAAAGTGGTGATCAAGGAGTTTCTGCCACTGGACCAGGTACGGCGACTGGAAGATGCCAGCGTAGAATATATTTCCCATGATTCACAGTTCAACGATCCCGGTGCCGCCGGAATCAAGCGTTTCTTCAACGAAGCCGCGGCACTGGCGAAAGTCAGCCACCCCAACATCGTAAAGGTACGTGATGTTTTTCGTGCCAACAATACCGTTTACATGGTCATGGATTTTCACAAGGGCCATGACCTGCGCTGGTATATTAAACGCTACTCTGGACGCCTCAGTGAAAAATTTATCGTCACTGTGTTCCCTTATTTGCTCGAAGGTTTACGGGAACTGCATGAGAATGGCCTGCTACATCTCGACATTAAACCCGCCAACATCCATATTCGTCCCGGCGGTAAACCGCTGTTACTGGATTTTGGTGCTGTGCGCGAAACCATGACCCAGCGGGCACGTGGCCCGCATACTCTCACCATGGGTTATGCCCCCATTGAGCAGCACAAAAACGGTCATATCGGCCCGTGGACAGACATGTACGCCATCGGTGCCAGCATGTGGGCCTGCATGAGCGGGGCGGCACCACCCAAATCCCTCGACCGTGAGAAGAAAGACAGTCTCAAACCTGCAGTGAAATCTTTTGCACGTAACTACTCACGCCAGTTGCTGGAGGCGGTAGACTGGTGTCTGCAGATGGAGTCGGCGCGGCGACCACAAAGTGTCAATGAGTTGCTGGATTTTATGAACAAGGACTGGATTGACAACGAAAGACCTTCGCTTTGGCGGCGTTTCTGGCACGGCGAAGGAGACAAATAACCCGGGTGCCATGAAATACCAGATAACCGACTGCAGTGTGCGTGGATCTCGCCCAGTTAACCAGGATCGCTTCGGGTTTGCCGAGCGCAGCAATTCCGTGTTGCTGGTGCTGGCCGATGGACTTGGCGGACATGCGGGTGGCGAGTTGGCGGCCGAGTTACTGGTGCAAGCGGTTATTCATGCCTACCAGTCAATTAAACAACCCATGGTTTCGCAACCATCGGCATTCCTGGCGCTGGCGATTCTGCATGCACATCGTGCTATTAACGCCATGGGCAAGGCGCAGACACCGCCACTGCAACCACGCACCACCTGCGTGGTTTGCCTGGTGCAGGACGGCTACGCCTACTGGGCCCACGTCGGTGATAGCCGGCTCTACCTATACCGGAATAACGAAGTCGTACGCCGCACCAAGGATCACACCATTATTGAAAAACTGCGGCAGGAAGGCGTGCTGTCCGAGCAGGATATGGTGGAGCATCCGGAAAAAAATCGCCTGCTGAAATGTGTTGGCGGTCCACGCGAACCTTCCGTTGCCCTTGGCGAAGAGACGGTCCTGATGCCGGGGGACAAACTTTTGTTATGTACCGACGGCCTCTGGGAGGCCATGTCGGCAGAAGATATGCAACAGTATATAAATCGAGATGACCTGGAGGATGCGGTGATCGATATGCTGATAACAGCAGAGAACAAAATGGGGAGCTCGTCGGACAACATCAGCGCAGCCTGTCTGCGTTGGGAAGATGAGCTCACCAGTAAACCGCCACTGCAGACAAACGTCAAAGCGGAAGTCGACCAAAAAACAATGCGGTCTATTGTGGCCAAAAAAAGGACCTTGGGTTCTCCCGTGGAGCCCGCAACGGTATCTGAGGAAAAGCCACTGACGGCATCCCGCAAGAAAAAACCGCGGACATCATTGGAAAATGAGATCGAGAATCTTGAATCCTTCCTCGATGATTTTCTACCGAAGGGTTAACATCCGCCATCTGAATAGCTAGTCACAACCAACATAAAAAAGGAATCCCGATGCGCCCCAGTGGACGTAAACCCGATCAAATGCGTGAAATCAAGCTGACACGCAATTATACCCGTCATGCCGAAGGCTCCGTGCTGGTGGAGTTTGGCGATACCCGGGTGTTGTGTAATGCAACCATAGAGACACGCGTGCCACCGTGGCTGAAGGGTAAGGGACGAGGATGGGTGACTGCCGAATACGGCATGCTGCCACGTTCCACCAACTCGCGGATGCCGCGTGAGGCCGCTAAAGGCAAGCAAGGTGGTCGCACGATGGAAATTCAACGCCTGATAGGCCGCTCGCTGCGTGCGGCGGTCGACCTTGAGAAACTGGGTGAGATCAGCGTCACCATTGATTGCGATGTCATTCAGGCTGACGGCGGAACTCGCACCGCATCGATTACCGGCGGATGTGTGGCCCTCGTCGATGCGTTGAATCATCTTGAACAAGACGATGTACTGAAACATGATCCACTGGAGCACATGGTGGCATCTGTCTCCTGTGGTATCTATCAGGGCGCGGCCGTGCTGGATCTGGATTACGATGAAGACTCCAACGCCGAAACCGATATGAATTTCGTCATGAATGACAATGGCAAATTTATCGAGATACAGGGCACAGCTGAAACTGGCGCCTTTTCTGAAGAGCAGATGATGGCAATGACGTCATTGGCCAAGCAGGGCATCGCTGATCTCATCGAGAAACAGAAACAAGTGCTGGGACTGTAAATTGGGTAAATGCATCGTTCTCGCCAGCAATAACCCGGGCAAGGTACGTGAAATTGGTCAGCTACTTGTCGATCAGGATATCGAAGTCAGACCACAAGACGATTTCAGCGTGCCTGAGGTCGAAGAAACCGGCCTGACCTTCGTCGAGAACGCCATTCTTAAGGCCCGCAATGCAGCTCACCATGCGGGTCTGCCCGCCATTGCCGATGACTCCGGTATTGAAGTGGATGCGTTGAAGGGCGCCCCGGGCATTTACTCCGCTCGTTTTGCCGGTGCCGATGCTTCGGATAAGGAAAATCTGCAGAAACTGCTACAGGAACTCAAAGACGTACCGGAAGATAAAAGGACAGCACGCTTTCAGTGCCTGATGGTATTTATGCTCCACGAAAATGACCCCACACCACTGATATGCCAAGGCACATGGGAAGGTCGAATTCTGTTCGAACCCCGCGGTTCAGGTGGCTTTGGTTATGATCCGGTTTTTCATGTACCAGATCAAAACTGTGCGTCGGCAGAACTATCTCCCGAAATTAAAAATCGACTTAGTCACCGTGGTCAGGCGTTGATTCAATTGATTTCAGCGCTCAAACAAGCGATGCGCTAGCGATCTCCCTGGTATTTTATTACGTTGAGTAAAGCCAGCAACATAACAGCGGCGGCGGCTATTGTCAGCCAACCTCCGAGGCCGACGCGAGGAAAAACATCGAGACCCTGGCGAACTACACCATATGCAAGACCCGTCAATGGCATAACTGCGGCGATCCACGCGGCGGGTCTTGTGTCCCTGGCCAATACGCTTAGCACGATAATAGCTGCGGCGCTGATGGGTACCAGGAACAATGCGTACACCAGATAAACATTAATATCGAACTTACCAGTCCACGACCTGAGCGAAGTCGCTTTACCAACAACACGTGCAATATCGGGTATCTCGTAACCGGCGTACGAAACACCAAACTTTACCCACGGCAGAAAAAAGGCAACTACAATCACGGCTGCCGCTATAGTGAGAAGATTAACTGGTAAAGTCGCTTTTTTCCTCGTCATACACATCCCCCTGAAATTTGACTGCGTTATCCAGATTATTATTCGTCTTCATCTATAAACTGCTGCAACCATTGAAGTGCTTCCTCCTCTTTCGTAAACAGTTTGAATGGATAGGGTGGTTCTGAAAACCAGAGATACATTTGACCGAGATGTTTTTCCAGTGGTGTTTTTGCAATGCAGGCGATAGCTGCTGTCAACTCGAGAATTTCTGCACTGGTTGTGTTTGGAGGTGCGTCGTTGTCTACCGACAACAAGTGATCTCCTTTCAGCAATATGGGCGTTTTTCTGCCAGGTGCCAATCGCCGATGCTTCTGCAGGATCTCCTCTTGCAGTGCCACGGTAATCCGAGCGTATCGTCCGAGTTCGACTACAAGGATGCCCTCTTCGGTCAAGGTCACTTCAGGATACGATTTTTCCATTAATTGCTATCTTTCGCTCTTTAGATATCGTTTGTGTCGGGCTTCGGGGAATTTCTCGAACGCGTAGCGCAACATCGTCCATGGTATCTTTCTGCAAAATTAATTCAAGAATAGTTCTTACTGGCCCCGGTTTCGATTGCCGATTTCCCGTTACATCCAGCCCACCACCTTGTGAATCAGATCATGCTTGTCCCGCAACAGCTTTCGGCCAGCTGAAGGGTGCCTTCAAATTCGTTATCTTTAATGAAATAGTAAGGCGCCATAATCGCTACCCTCCGACGCCACAATCTGGATGAGTGCGCAAAATTATATAGCGGTTCTCTATCTTTGTCCTACAACCACGCGCCGATGATGTGTGGCGCTGAACCAACAACCGGATCCCGGTTATTTATGAATCGAAGATTGTGTATACGATTGATAGGTATTTTTCATTCTGCGATCATCAGCCTTCTGGAATTGTAGCACCAGTATTAGTTAGGCCAATAACCGCTCTTCGTGTACCGGGGATTGCAAGAGGTATTTGCATTGGGGCAGCGACACATCGCGGTATTGTCGAGATAATTTTCACAAGACGGGAACATGTACGCCAGTAAATCGATCGCCCTCGCCGTATCCTCCTGGTCCAGTCTTGAAATAACCTCGCAGAAAGACTGCTTCCTTTTTACTGGCGACTTTTTTAAGCGCGGATCGGATTGCAGGAGCCGTCATATTCCGAGTATCTAGATTTTGAATATCACCAACCACCAGACAGCACCGGCGCCAAACACCATTATCATCAGTAACAGTCGGTAAATACTTAGCGTTTCTTCCTCTTTAATTCTGGAGTTCCAGGCGTGATGAAATTCGGGGCCAAATTGTTCACGTATTACACCCAGTCTGGCCTTGCGTACATCAATGGAATTATTCAGTACTTTCAGAATATAGATGCTGGCGAAGCCAGTGGCCGTGGCGACCAGACACAACACCCAACGTTCCGCGCTGGACATGCCACTATCAAATAGTCGGGCCAGGCTTACGATGGCGGCGTATAACAGCAGACCATAATTGGTTACCGACCATTGCTGGCGCTTGAAAAACTCCAGCTCGGTAACACTGGTCTGATAGAGTAATCGCAACTCTTCGTTTGCCTGTTCGCGGGAATCACTCATGTCACGCTTGCGCTCTATTCGGCCAATTCGAGTTCATCCAGAATGGCCTTGACACCGGCTTTGGCACAGCCGTCATCGACATCACCCGGCGTCTTCTTACCCGGTGCACCGGAAACACCGACAGCGCCATACATTATGCCACCGGCCCGAATGGCAAGACCGCCACCGGAAAGTGAAATCCGGTGCACGCCTTTTAATTGTTTTACCTGCGGACCCAGCACTTCCGTTGAACCCTGAAGAGTCGCCGCCGTATAGGCCTTGTTCTGTGCGACTCCAATCGTGTGCCTGCCGGAAAGCGGACTACGTGCGAATGCCAGCAGATTTCCATAACGGTCGGTTACAGCGACCGCCACCTGGTAGCCCTTTTTACTGCAGTCACGGGCGGCAGCCATCGCCACCTTGTTGGCGGCCTCCATATTTAACGCGCGGATGCGTTGATAGGGCACGGTTTCAGCCAATGCCTGCGTAACCAGCACTGCACCACCAAACAGAACAAAAAAGTTTAGTGCGGCTCTTTTCATCGGTAATCTCCTTTACAATGGGTGGGCTGTTCACAGCAACAAGTTCATGTTCTACCAGAAATCAGACACAGACACATCGTTGTTTTGGACCACGACACTACTATCTTTGACTCATGACCCGGCTCAGCGTACCCCTTTCACTTTATATTCACCTGCCATGGTGTGTGCGCAAATGTCCTTATTGCGATTTTAATTCCCATCCAGTAAGAGGCGACATTCCCGAAACGGAATACGTCGACGCGCTACTCCGGGACCTGGAACAGGATCTACCGCGCGTCTGGGGCAGGCGTGTCGAAAGTGTCTACATCGGTGGCGGCACGCCCAGCCTTTTCACAGCAGATTCTATCGCGCGTCTGTTGTCGGAACTGCGCGCTCGAATCCCTTTTAGCCCGGTGGCCGAAATTACACTGGAGGCGAATCCTGGCACTGTGGATGAACAACGTTTTAGCGGTTTTCGGAAAGCCGGGGTCAATCGGCTGTCGATCGGGGTTCAGAGTTTCGACGATAACAGCCTGAAACAATTGGGGCGCATCCACGATGGTGGCCAGGCAAGGTGGGCCATTGATTCGGCTAAACGCGCGGGTTTCGAGAGCATCAATCTCGATTTGATGTTTGGGTTGCCAGGACAAAAACTGGATAACGCCATTCGCGATATTGAAACAGCGCTGTCTCTGGAGACGGACCATATTTCGTTGTATCAGCTCACGATTGAACCCAATACCGCCTTTGGTGCCTCGCCACCGAACTTGCCAACAGACGACGCAATTTGGGACATGCAACAGGAATTGCAGGGCCTGCTTATGCGGGCAGATTTTGCGCATTACGAAATTTCGGCCTATGCAAGAAATGGCCATCAATCCAGACACAATCTTAATTACTGGACCTTTGGTGATTACCTCGGCATCGGCGCCGGTGCCCATGGCAAACTCAGCAACCATGAGGGTATTTACCGGTTATGGAAAACCAAACACCCGAAAGACTATTTGCAAAACGCAGGAACGAAGGAGGGTATCGGCGGCAACACTCAAGTCGCGACCAAAGATCTACCACTGGAGTTTATGATGAATACCATGCGTCTTGGTCAGGGCGTGCCGCTGGCCAGTTATCAGGAACGCACCGGGCTGATGCTGGATTCAATACTTGCCCAACTAGCTATTGCTGAAGAGCAGGGTTTTATCGATCGCGATGCGGTTACCCTGCGCCCCACGGATCATGGGCAACGTTTTCTTAATGACTTGCTCGCACTATTTGTGCCTGACTAGAAAGCGCTGAAAGCGGCGTTTTTCGGCCGTCTGTTAGTCTTCAACCGTATCGAACAGTACACTCCGAACCATGAAAGAGATAAAGTCAGTCGTGAAGAAGCGACCAACAGTTTTGGCAATTGTTGTTGCGGCGGTACTAATAGCCGGCTTTGTCGGCCTGTGGTCAAAACGTCAGCCAGCGGCGCCCGAAATCAATTTTACACTCATCGATGGAAACAGGTTGTCGCTAAAAAACCTGCGCGGTAGACCAGTGCTGGTTTTTTTCTGGGCCACTACCTGCCAGATCTGCATTACCAAAATACCGGAAATGAATGTTCTTTACCGGCAACTAAACCCGAAAGGCCTGGAGATAATTGCCGTGGCCATGCCTTATGATCCACCGACACATGTAGTCTCGATGGCAACAACAATGAAAATGCCCTATCCGGTCGCGCTGGACATAAATGCTGATGTCGTTCGTGCGTTTGGCAACGTCAAAGTCACGCCAACAACATTTTTGATCGGACCAAAAGGGAATATAACCTGGAACAAGCCTGGAAAATTCAATATCGACCGGCTTGGAATTCGTATCCAGGGATTGATCCAGGGCGCTGTCGCGATATGATGGTCGCGGACCGATACACAAACGGGACAATAAGTGACGCAACTTTACCTTAAGGCTTTCCATATAATATTTATGGTGACCTGGTTCGCCGGGTTATTCTATTTACCGCGCCTGTTTGTCTATCATGCCCTGAGCGAGGACCAGACAAGTCGTGACCGTTTCAAGGTCATGGAACGCAAACTGTTTTACGGCATCCTGACACCGGGCGGCATTTTGACTATCGTTTTTGGTCTGGGGCTGTGGCTGGGATACGACGTAACCGGGGGCTGGATTCACGCCAAACTAGCGCTGGTGGCGATTTTAGTCATCTATCATATCTATCTGGGCAAGCTCATGAACGACTTCAAGTACGACCGAAATACCCATGGGCACGTCTTTTTCCGCTGGATAAATGAGTTTCCCGTGGTCATTATTGTTCCCGTCATCATTCTGGCAGTCGTCAAACCCTTCTAGTCTCAACGCCTCCGTTTGCGGATTTCTGTATCCGGCCACGTTGGCCTGTTTTGTGCATTCCTGTTCCCCTACATATGAGCGGTATTTAATTCCGTTTATGAATATGCGGCACAGGCTATTACTTTCACGCCTGAACGCCGATATCTGAAAAAGGGCAACGCCATCCGAAAGGGAGGCGGCGCAAAGTTACCGGTCTACGGAGATTGGCTCTACGACAGCGGGACTACCAGATCAGGAACAATATTATCCTGCTCTGATTGCAAGCCCGGCCGGTTCAACGGAGTAGGGCATGCACAAACAATTTCGGTTTCTGATTCTATCTTTCTGGTTGCTGGCCTCGTCTGCATCGGCGGGTGAGCTGTCGATACTACTCAATGGCAAGGCCATTCATCTTGATACGCCTCCCGGCGTAGTTCTGAACGAAGCAAACTGGGGTGCGGGCCTTCAATACGACTATGATCGTAACGGTCGCAAATGGGCACCTTTTTTGATGGCCTCAGGGTTCATCGACTCGGTCAATAATCCTTCTTTTTACGCCGGTGGCGGTTATATGCGTCGGTGGAAATTAGGCAAGAACTGGCATGCCGACGCCGGCTGGGTTGCGTTCCTTATGACACGCCAGGATTTCAACAA
>JBGMQT010000038.1:13809-20192 GCA_048060695.1 Acidiferrobacterales bacterium | reverse complement strand
CGATTCGGCGGCGCTGATGCCGGACTCAATAGTATGGTCCATGTTGTAGTATCGGAACATCCCGCCCCGTCCAATCAATCGCAAGTTTTTATATCTATCAAGATACGTGCATATCTTTTCCAGCTGTTTTGTGTAGCCGACTTCGAATAACGGATAAGCCCTCGGAATTCGTAATACGACTTTGTCTATTACCTCATGTCTTTTAATAAAGCCCAGGGTTATCAAGTTTGAAATGGTGGTTTCAGCCAGATCCTCGTCACTCGCGCTCCAGATCTCATCGCCACGAAAACAGAAAAACTCGGTGACCAGCAGGGTTTTTCCTGCTGGCGCCATTTTGCTGCTCCAGTTTGTCGGTTCATGGATCCTGCCGAACGGGATTTTTTTCTCGGGGATATATATCCAGGTCTGATCGGTGACTCTTTCCCGATCAAGCATAATAGTGACTAACACCAGGTCTCTGTATTTGAGTTTTGATGCGGCCTCAAGAACCTCTGCCGGTGGCTTTGGACGTAACAACTGCACCAGTGTCGCCACCGGGATGCTGGATATGAACTCATTGCCATTGTGGTTACAGGTCTGGCTACTTGTCTGCCCGGTCCGGGTCGTTACGTTTTCAATACTGTCGCCATTGTGATTGATCCGTACAATACGGGAATGAGTGAGCACACTACTATTTTTTTCGATCTCTTCCTTCAATCTGTCGGCAATCCGCCCGATACCCATGGACGGATAGAGGAACTCACTTGCCAGGGTGCGCTCGTCGCTCGAGCGGCTATTGCCACGGTATTTAAATAATGCCTTTTTGATCGCCTTACCAAGTGACAGTTTCTGGATACGCTGCTCCATCCACTCCATACAGATCTGGTTGCAGTCAATGCCCCAGACTTTCTCGCTGTATTCCCTGAAATAAATATCGAACAAGGTGCGGCCGAAATGGCGCACAACCCAGTCTTCAAGTGAAACAATTTGTTTATCCTCGAAGAGCTGCTTGAACTGTTCAACTGCATAGTCCAGGATAATTCTTGAAGTTGTCGGGATGCCAAAGCCGGAAATGGCATTGAACGGTTTTAACGGGTAGTCGAAATATTTGTCACGCAGCAAAATCTTGCTGGAGCGTCCTACGACCAGCAGTTCGCTCTTCAGCACTCGCCTGATTAAACGCTCCGTCTTCGGGTTGCTTGTTTTAAACCGATGACCGCCTAAATCGAATCTAAAACCGCGGTAGTCTATCGTTTTTGCCAGACCACCGACGGTGGTATCCCCCTCAATGACAAGAATTTCCTTTCCTGAGCTGGATAAGGCGTATCCTGCTCCCAGGCCAGCAAGGCCGGCGCCAAGAATGATAACTTCACTGCTCTGGCGATTGGCGACGTTCACGGAAACCCCTGAGCGTTAGTGGATATTTATTCATTTCCGGGCTAACGGACGACCAAATTCGCCAGTGAAACCTCTCCTGGCATCACTCTTCCGTCAATTTTCGGTAGTATTCCTGGTCTTCTGCGCTGACGCCCTCGGTAGTTTCCTCACCGCCGCCACCGCCATAACTGCCGGTCTCCACTGCTTCAAAAAATCCCGGTTCCACGCCCGTGGAAGACGATATAGTGTAGCCCGCCAGAAAACCCAACAGCCCCGTTACCAGTGTAATTAACAACCAAAGGTTATTTTTTTTCAACGCTTTACTCCTATACTCACAGTCGCGTAGATTTTATAAGTCTCATTCATCCTTGAGCAAATCGCGGTAATACTGCTCCATGTCCTTGTCCAGATTTTGTACCGCTTTAGCCTGTTTGCCCTTCCCGACCAACATACCTGTCTCTATCAGGGGTGGAAGACTGTAGCCCATCAGGAACCCAACGAAAGCCACCGTAATTACAATCACTACCCAGAGATCACTTTTCATCGTTTTGCTACCTCTCTGAACATCTGTTCAGCTTTACCGTATAACCGGCATAACGCAGGACTATACATATGTGGCGAAAGCAGGAATATCCCTTGTTCTTTCGTAATCTATGCCAGATCTAATGCTCAACTCTTTTGTATATTCCATATAAACTGTCCCCCCTCTTTCTTCTTCTCGATGATCTCATCACCCGTGTTGTCACACATGGTAGAGATCGATTCCCCCGAAGACGGGTTGTCGAAAATTACCCGTAACACATCACCGGGCTCGATTCTTTCCAATGCCTTCTTGGTGTAAATCTGCGGGTGGGGACAGATATATCCTGTTACATCTAACATGTAATTACCTTCATTTGTCTGTTCGAATTTCATCGTCATCATCACCTCTCTTGTTACACTGTTAACGACCCGGGATTGCTAGCCAAAACCCTGCTTTGCCATCTTTCTCTCGGTCCACCAGTTAAAGAATTTAACCGCAACATAGGCGCCGGGAACCATGCCTATGCCAAACAACCACCCGGAGGGATCGCCGTTCGCCACCCGTATAAAAAAGGCGCCGATGTTGCAGCCGAGCGCAAGCCGTGCACCAATGCCCATCAACGTGCCGCCGATGATTGCCCAGGTGGCAAGCTCGAGGGTAGGCTTCTTGAATTTAAATTCACTATACAACAACGCCATGATGGCAGCTCCACCAATGGTTGCGAGCGACATCCAGTCCGCTGGATTAACGGCGGGATTAGGTATTCCATTCACATAACCGAAGAATACGTTATCCATATAATTAGCACCGGTAAACTTCTGTAACATCCAGCCGACCCATTGTGCTTCTTGCGTTGTGACATACCAATAACCGGGATCAAAGACAGTCCCATTCACGGATATGCCGTAATCGAAACCCATTCTCTCCAGCAGTGTCCCTGCATTCTTGACACCAAATTTTACCCGCGCGCCTTGTAGCACCAACATGTGCAAACCCGCTGCAACCCCGACAATAAGACCTGCGATCGCCGTTCGCTTGGAGGCCGACAACATTGCCCAATAACCTTTCACTTCATCAAGAAGCGTCATTTTTGTCTTGCCTGCCTTGAGTCTTTTTCTGACAAAGGCCTTGCGTGACCAGACGAAGTAGACCACTACCAGAAGCAATGCCGAGGGTAACAGCACGCCTATAAGAAAATTGCCCACAATCGCCCCTAGTGCCGTGGCATTGTCCAGCCCCAGCATTTTCGCGAAGGTTGTCACAGGATGGTTCCAGACATAACCGGCCAGATACTGGTCCATCCAGCCGTCGCCCACATTGATTGACGCCGGAAGTCCTTTTGCAAGTGCGGAGTGATGCCATGCTTCCGGGACAAGGGCGTTAGTCCATCCACCCACGTCGACAAACAAGGCCTGTGACACGCTGATGGAGATAACCACAATCAAGGCGTTCATATTGCCTTCACCGGTTTTATATAGAGAGCCCGAGGCGCAACCGCCCGCAAACACCATTCCCATTCCAAAGATAAATCCGGCGATCACTGCATGAATGCCGGAGGGCGCGGGATGAAAGGTGCTTAAACCCTGCGCGGTCACCAGTGACGCGACAAACGCAAAAAGCACAATGGCAATGGTGATTCCAACCGCCATTCTGGCAACGCCGACCGCAAACAGGTCACGAAAGGCGGAGGAAAAACAGAACCGGCCATACTGCAAGGCCAGCCCGTAAATCAGACCAAACCACAGATATATGGAAAGATAGATGTAATATTCGTTATAGACAAAGGTCGCTACGCTCACCAGTACAAAGAAGCCCAATATGAAGAAGGCCCAGAACCGATTCTTTCTTTCACCATTATCCATTACATTCTCAACCATCGAATCTCTCCCGTAGTGCTTTTATTTGCAAGGTCATAACTAGTTAGAGCCTACACAGGTTGGTACACCCGAATTATCGTTTGGTACCTGAATACCCGATCCATAATCACCAACTCTTTGGCCAAACGGTGGCCAGCGATCCTTTTTGCTACTCGAGCCGGAATAGTCTGGTTGCGGCCGCTGAAAATGATTGCTACTGGAATACTGTTTTCCTGTATGCCTGTATCGGGAAAAAAGTATTCTGGATTCCTGTATTCCCAGGTAAATCTTAATGACGATTTTTCAACCGATTCTGGCCTGGGAACCAGTTTCTTGTCATACCGATACACAAGTGTCTTTTTTGTATACAAATCGAGTATGGGAACTGAAACTGCGGGATTAACGATTGAGCGTGTCTGTGGAAGCGTTACTACTTCGATCGTTTCCGCGTCCATGGAATCAAGATACTTTCCGGCCTGATCGAGATTAACGGCGCTTGTGTTTTTGAAAAAAGGTAAATATCCGAAGATGGCTATTACAAGTGCGGACACGACGGCGGACGAGACAATAAACCTGCCAATTTTTCTGTTTCTGATTTTTTCAATCCCGTAAGCTGCCATCAACGCCAACATCGGGAATATTATAATCAGGTACCGCGCCCGTTTGATCTCCAGAACAAGCACCAGGAACAGCAGCCAGCCAATAATTGCATATTTTACGTCCTTCTTTTTAATGGCCGCGAAAATTGAAAACAGCGCCGCCAGCGTGATGTAAGGGTGTATCTGAAAGAGGAATGTCGAAGTAAAACTTTCGCCCCAGCGTTTCAGACCGGGTATCTGATAACTCTGCAGAAGCCTGAGTTGATCTACAATAACGTTATATTTCCAGAGTAAAACCAGGCCGATCAAGGGTACCGCAGCCAGCGCTATGATAGCTGCCCGTTGGAGAATTACCTTTCGACCGTATTCAATATGAGACAGGAATATGACCGGGATAACGCTGAGCAGCAACCAAACTGAATACTTGGATAACATCGCAAGCACGATCGTCGCTGATGCCGACAACAACAACACCGCACCGCCTTGTTTGACGGCCTTGATCGTCATATAGAGGGCGAGGGTAAAAAAGAACATCGATGGTACATCAACCAGCATGAGTGGTACCTGAGTAAACAGGTAAGGGATGCCGAGAAGTAATAGTCCTCCATATAGTCCAATTCTTTTGTCCCACAGTTCTTTACCTACCAGGTAGGTCAGTACAACCGTGCCGGAAAAAAGCAACGAATTGAGTATCTGGATGCCTGCCCTGTATTCACCGAAAAATTTAAAAACAAGGCCGTAAAGAAGAGGCACAAGCGGCAGGTCCGTCCACGCAGAAATATTGTTTCCCCACTCTTTGAAAAAATACCCAACGCCAAATAGTTCGAGATACTTGGCTTGCACGAAATATCTCGATGTATCCACAATCATCTCTGGCTCCCCCCAAAAAATCGCGGAAATGGAAAATGAGCCAATGAAAAGCCAGATCGCCGGCTTGCGCACCGGGAGGGAAATATTCGAGAGTAGATATGCAAGAAAAATACCGAGTACGAGCACAAACAGTATAGTGAGCGTATCAGCACCGGCAACCGTCCATTGCCAGCTTGTGAGGCGGTTATCATCCAGAGAACGAAGGACAAAAAGTGAGAGAAATGTCGTAACGGTTGACAACGAAACCAGGACGGTCAGGAGAATATCATTACTTCTCCCTGCGTTACTGTAGCTGGAATCAAAAATGCCATCGGGATCAGACAATAAAATATCCGTCCCCGAACGCGGAAACGAAATTCCAGGATGACTCTGATCAGTTCCGATCACTTACAGCATGCTCCCATTCCTCGTGGTGCGTCTTCCTGCTTTGCCACAAGCTTGTCTAAATAACTCTATCGCGAAAAAGACAGGGAACGACCGCATTAATCGAGTCTATAAATCGAATCCAGCTATGTAATCCGTTCGTAACCCGTTCGTTTACTCCTTGTCTTTACCATGAGATTACCCGATCACAAGAAAATATTTTGTCAACAAGATCCTCATACGAAATATTCTTTTTTGTCAGGTCAACCACTTCAGTGAGGCATTCCCCGGAATGCGCATCGATAATTTGATCAGACAATTTGGTCGGACCGTCATTCAAAATGTGTAGGATTTTCGTTGCCATACTGCTTGCCCCGGCCTCATTGCACGTCTCGTATTACCTGAATCGGTCTCAATTTTCCCATTGACTACAAAACAATCATCCTGTCAGAATTGTGATTCATCATTGCATTATTAAACTGGCTTGCACAGTTTATATCCTTCGACAAATCATCTGTGTCAATTCCGAAACTTTTTGCACTATGCTCACAGAGCGTTATCGTAACAGCCGGCAGCTTTGCTAGTGCAGCAAACAGCTCGTTTTCCAGCAACCTGGTTCCCTCGTCCATAATGAAGATATTTGTCTCATGATTGCCAGCTATAGCTGCATTCGTGATCCCTAGAATGTCTTCAAGATGTCTATCCGTATTTATCAGGATTCCCAGCTTCATATTCGGCCTCGTAACCAATTGCTGCCTGCTTTGACCGCCTGCAACCACGCAGACTCATGCAGCAGTGTCCTCCGGCATGGGTTTA